>CANRHV010000047.1 GCA_947630505.1 uncultured Monoglobus sp.
CTGGGCGTTCCCTATGTTTGGGGCGGCACCTCGCCTTCGGGCTTTGACTGCAGCGGACTTTGCCAGTATGTATACGCGCAGCTCGGCATCAAGATAGCCCGCGTTGCGGACGATCAGATGAAAGAGGGCGTGTACGTTACAAGAGATCAGTTGATGCCCGGCGATCTGGTCGGATTCGGTTCCGGCGGATACGCTTCCCACATAGGCATCTACGTGGGCGACGGCATGATGATACACGCCCCCCACACAGGCGATGTTGTTAAGTACACAAGTATCGATTCGGATTATTATGCAAGCCGTTTCTTAGGCGGCAGACGTATTATTTATTAATTCGTAAGGCATTAAGGCGGAGTGGCGTTTTGCCACTCCCTTTTTCTCATTATAAATAAGAGGTAGGAATATGACCGTAGATGAGTTGAATAAAATAATAAGGTCGGGAGCGATCCCGAGCGCGCTGTTTTTTTTCGGAGAAGAGCGGTTTATGCTTGAAAACCGTTTGGCGGCGCTTAGAAAAAAATTGCTGCCCGGCGGCATTGAGGACTTCAATCTCTCGCTTATCGAGGGAAAAACGACCGCCGCCGAGATCATAGCCGCGGCCGAGGTGCTGCCTCAGATAGGGGACAGACGGCTTGTGATCGTGAAAAACAGCGGCCTGTTCGCGAATTTGACGACAGCCGAGTTTAAGGCCGTGAAGGCGTACGTTCCCGAGCTTCCGGAGTACGCGTGTCTGGTTTTTGTCGAGCCCGGGTTTGACCCCAAAAAAGCGCGCTCGCTTAAATTCATAGAGGACGCGGGCGGAGGCGTGGTGAACTTTGAGTACCAACCGGTGAACAAGCTCGAGGTATGGGTCGAAAAGCGGCTTGCCAAAGCCGATAAGGATATAATCGCCCGCGATCTGAGTTATTTTGTACGGATCGCGGGGCCGTCGATGGCGGGGCTCGATAAAGAGTGCCGAAAGCTTATCCTGTATTTGGGCGACGGGCGCCGCAGGGTGACGCGAGAGGATATTGACGCGGTCGTGCCGAAATCGACCGAGGTGCGCCTATACGAAATTTTCGGAAAACTGCTGGCGGGCGGCAAAAGCGTCGGTCTCGCGCGGGAGCAGCTGGCGCGGCTCAAGACCGAGAACGCCTCGCCGACGATGGTGCTGAGCGTGTTGCTTGACGGTGTGTACGAGCTGCTGCTGTGCAAGCTTTTGAAGCAGGACGGAATGACCGCCGCCGAAATGGTCGGCTGTTTCGACCGCAAGATCCCGCTTTTCGCGGTCAACAAGGCGGTAGAAAACGGCAGACGCTTCAGCGAGGGCGCGCTTAAAAGCCTTGTGCGCGACGGCCTCGGCTATCTCACGGATATCAAAACCGGAAAAATTGACGGCTGGGACGCGGCGGAGCTTTACGCCGCAGAGATAACGCTGAAAAAATAAATTGAATAAACGCGGGAAAATTAATTTTGCGTTTCGTTAAATAAAATTCCCGAATTTATTTGACAAATCTCATATTTTGTGGTATTCTTATAAATGGTATGAAATTTTGAAGGATTACACGCGAAGTAAGCGTCGGTTAAAACGGGCGCGCGAGAAGCGCCGCAGAGCGTGATTTGGCCGATGCCGAAGGAGGAGGTGAGTGTTTGACTGACGAGCTGAAACTTATCAAAAAAGCGCAGAAGGGCGATGTTTCGGCCTTTGAGCAGATCATAACCAGATACCGGTCCGTGGTGTACAGCGTGTCGTACAGATACGCGGGAAATCCGGACGATGCGTCCGATATGGCGCAGGAGGTCTTTCTCAAAATGTTTCGGACGATAAACTCGTTCAAATTTCGGTCAAGGTTTTCCACATGGATATACCGCGTCGCGACAAACACCTGCCTTGATTTGCTGAAGAAACAGAGAAGCGTTTTTTCCGAGACCGCGTATTCGTATGACGGCGGTTTTGAGGACTCAGACGGCAATCAAAATTTTGCCGAAGTCGAGGATACCCGCTTCATGCCCGACAAAAAAGCCGAGCAAGCGGAAACCAAAGACGTTATCAACCGCGCTATCGGTCGTCTGCCCGACGACTACAGGACCGCGGTCATACTCAGAGATATAAGAGGCCTGTCTTACGATGAGATCGCGGATATCACCGATTGCTCGGTCGGGACCGTAAAATCCCGCATAAGCCGCGCCAGAAAAAATTTAAGAGAAATTTTATCGGAAGATCGGGAACTTTTTGAAGAATTTTTCGTCTAATATAGTGAAGGTGAAAATAAGCGGCTTTTTAAATGCTATTTCGTAAACGCAAAAGCCATGTATACCGTAAAATACACAGGAAGGAGGGGTACCATGTCAGATTTTGAAAAGGACAATGAGCTCAGAGAGAAGTACAGCGACGTTATGGGCAGTATCGCCGATGATATTCGTCAGATTAATCTGGATGAAAAAACCGAGGAGAGGCACTTTGAATTTGAGGCCGGATCCGACGAATTTGACGCTGCCCCCATTAAAATGAGCGAACAGGGATCAAGCGGCGAAGATGCCGAATTTGAGCTTGTCGGCGTTGACGAGGCTCAAACCGCGGCGGCCGAATCCGAGGAAGCGCCCGAGGTTATAACCTCCGAGACGCTTGCCGAGACGAACGGAGAAGCGATCCCGGCGGAAACGGAGCCTGTTGCGATCCCCGTGATCGAAGCGAATGATATTCACGCCGAAACGGAATTCGAATCCGATCTCAAAGAGGCGCTTTCGGTGATCGGCGCGGAAGCGATACCGAACGAGGCCGATACGGAGGCTGTGATCGCAAAAATTGAAAACGAGGCTTTGGCCGAGATCGGCACGGAAATGATACCGAACGAGACAGAGCCGGAGGTATTGGAGGTCGAGGCGGAGGAAATTTCCGAGGTGCCCTCCGCGTTTGAAAACGCGGACAGCGACCTTGACATTTTAAGCTGCGAGCAATGCTCAGACATGCTTTGCGACTACGTTTCCGACGCGCTTGACAAGGATGAAGCGGCGACCGTTGAGGCTCATCTTAAAAACTGTGAAAACTGCCGTCTTGAATACTATGAGATCAAAGACATGATCGGCGTTCTGAGCTCGAGCAAAGCGCCCGAGCCGCCTGTCGACTTCGCGGCCGCGCTGCACAGCAGGCTCACAAACGCCGTGCCCGAGGTCAAGGCGGAATACGCAAAGTCAAGCGAGCACGGTATAGACAGTGCGAATATTATTGACAAAGTGCGCGGCGCGTTCGCCACCGCGGCTTCAAAAATCAATCATGTTATCAAGCATGCCAATTGGAGGATCGTGGCTCCCGCGGCGCTCAGCGCCGTGCTTGTTCTGGGAGTCGCGGGAAGCGGAATATATCAGGTCATGAAGTCGTCCGATGAGATATATGACTTTTCGGACAACGCGGCGATAGCCGGAGCGAGAGCGACGGCGCGTCCCAGCTCAAGCGGCCTTGACGACTATGTGACGGGCAGCGGAGGAAGTTCCTCGCGCTCTACTCAGTCGCCCCGCTCGACCGAATCTCCGACTTACGCTACGGGAGGAGGCTCGACCTACGGTGCGGGAAGCGGCTCGACTTACGGAGGATATTCAAGCTCGACCGTGCCCAGAGTAACGGCGAGACCGTCAACTTCAACATCATCCTCGGGCTTGCCGAGCGTTAGCTCAAGCACGCGCAGCGGCTCGACATATACGAGCCCGAGCACAAGCTCAAGAACCACGGGCACAACGAGCTCGTCAAACAGAACGACGTCGTCGGGCACGACCACAAGCAGAACCACGACTTCGTCGTCAAGCACGGCAAGAGCGGCTTCGCCTACGCCGACGCCCACAAAGAGGCCTTATGTGACGCCGAGAATAATTCTGCCCGATATAGCGAGCGGAGTCACGTCTCCCACATATGTGGCGCCCGAGACGGTAACCGCGGCCACGCCCGAACCGTTTGTCTACGTTCCGATGGTCACGCCGGAGCCCGAAGCGGCTGCCGCGCAGGCGGCCGAGATAAGCGGAGAAGGCAACGCGGTGACAACGGCGGCTCCGGTTCCGACGGCGACGCCGAAAGCAACCGCAGCGCCGAAACCGACCGACACGCCGAAACCGAGTTCGACGCCGAAAACAACCGCGACGCCCGCGCCGACTTCCACCGCGAAGCCCGGAACGACCGCGGCTCCTGCGGCAACGCTAAAACCCGGTTCAAACAAGGAAGCCGACCGCAAGCGCAGCGCCGACGGAGAGACTGCCGAGTATACCGAAAAAGCGAAGAACATGGCAAACGCCTCGGTTATCACATGCGAGGTTACCGACAAGACGGTGCTTGACGAGATCATGAACTCAAGTCTCGCCGATTGTTCCAAGGTTGACAAAAACGGAGAGATAACGCTCTATTTCGGAAAGGACGATTATCAGTCGTTCACCGATTACATGAAGGAAAAGAATTTGAGCTATTCACTCGTGTCGCTCGGCAGCGGCGATGATGTGAAAGTCACGATCAAAGACAGCACGAAAAAATAAAAACAAAGCCGAGGCGGCCCATGCGGATAAGCCTCGGCTTTTAAAATACATCGGGTGTGTTTTAAAAGGGATATTTTGCTTGCAAAATATTTTTTTATATGCTATAATTCACTAAAATATTACAAAAAAATTTTGGAAGTGATTTTATGCCTTACAGAATAGTGCGCGATGATATTACAAAAATGAATACCGACGCTATAGTTAATGCGGCCAACACGGGACTCAAACCCGGAGGCGGAGTTTGCGGCGCTATATTTGAGGCGGCGGGCTATCAGAAGCTGGAGCGCGCCTGCGCCAAGATCGGCGGCTGCCCTACCGGAAGCGCCGTCATCACCAAGGGATATAATCTCCCCGCCAAATACATAATCCACACGCCCGGACCCGTCTACAGAGGCGGAAATCACGGCGAGGCGGAACTGCTGCGCTCGTGCTACACCTCGTGTCTTGAACTGGCGGCAAAGCGCCGCCTGCGCTCGGTTGCGTTTCCGCTTATTTCAGCCGGGATATACGGCTATCCGAAAGGCGAGGCGCTGAGGATCGCGGCCGACGCCATAACGGGATTTCTCGAAGATCACGAGATGGATGTATACATGGTTGTGTTTGACAAAAGCTCTTTTGAGATCAGCGCGAAGCTTTACAACGATGTCCGCGAATATATAGAGGACGCGCTTGTGAATCGTATCGAGCGCGCCGAAGCCCGCTTGCGGCGTTCAAAACCTTTAGCGGAAGAAGAGCTCGATCTCGCCTCGACCGCGCCCATAAGTCTGAGTGAGATAGGTGAGGAACTTGATAAAACAGAGGATAGTTTTAAGCCCAATACTACGGATTTTACTTTTTTTACTACGGTCGAATGCCATACTTTGCCGAAAATAAAACCGTCCAAGGCGGAGATAGAAAAAAGGCTTAAAAACATGGACAAGTCATTTTCGCAGCGGCTGTTGGATCTGATCGACGAGAGCGGCATGACCGACGTGCAGGTCTACAAAAAAGCCAACATAGACCGCAAGTTGTTTTCCAAGATCAGATCGAATCCTCAGTACAAGCCCGGCAAGATCACCGCGCTTGCTTTCGCGCTCGCGCTCGAGCTTGACATGCGCGAGACCCGCGATTTGATCGGCCGCGCGGGATACGCTCTGACCCGAAGCAACAAATTTGATATTATCATCGAATACTTTATAACCCGCGGCATATATAATATTTTCGAGATAAACGAGGTGCTGTTCGCCTTTGACCAGCCTCTTATCGGGGCCTGAGATTTTAACGCGACAGCGGGATATCGGCCGTGAACTCGGCGGCTCCCGGCAAGTTGGCGAGCTTTATCGAGCCCTTGTGCAGTTCTGTTATCGACTTGGCGATCGCCAGACCCAGACCGTATCCTCCGGCCGAGCGCGCCCGCGACTCGTCCTCGCGGTAGAAACGGTCGAATATTTTTTCATCGTCAAGAGGGTTTTCGCAGCTGTTGCGCACGGTCAGCCGCGCTTTGTTCTCGGCCTTTTTCAGACTGAGCGAGATCTCTCCGCCCGTTTCGGTGTATTTTACCGCGTTGTCCAGCAGGATAAGAACCAGCTGTTTTATCCTGCTTTCGTCGCCCAAGATATAA
The DNA here is from genome assembly GCA_947630505.1 of uncultured Monoglobus sp. Taxonomy (GTDB): domain Bacteria; phylum Bacillota; class Clostridia; order Monoglobales; family Monoglobaceae; genus Monoglobus. Next base: position 6,092 of record CANRHV010000047.1, read on the forward strand.
ACGTCGTCCTCAACTTCATCCGTGAAGCTGAGGCTTTTTTCATATATGACGGCCTCGTATGTGAGAATAACGCTCTCCGCCGCCTGCGAGAACGAGATATCGGTGAGTTCGGTGCCGTCGTCCGCGCCGCAGTCCATCCGCGCCAGATATAGCAGATCCCCGGTCAGCTCCGCCATGCGAGCGGCCTCGTCCTTGATATACATGAGCCATTTTTTCTCGCTGTTTATCGTGCTGTCGCCGTGGGCTAGCAGCACATCGGCGTTGGTGTTTATCGTCGTCAGCGGCGTTTTCAGCTCGTGGGAAGCGTCGGCGATAAAGCGGTTCTGCTTGTCCCAGGCCTCTTTTATCGGCCGTATGGCGCGGTTCGCGAAAAACAGGCTTATCAAAAACACCAGCAGCAGCGCGGCGAGCAGCACGACTATCAGCGTCAACGTCAGATTTTTCAGCATGGTTATCTGCGCCTCGGCTCCGGCGAGATTCAAAAAATAGTTTGTCTCGTCGAGCTCGTTTTGGTAGGCGCTCAGCATGTATTTGTAATACCCGTTCTCGGTTTTTATATAGCGGGTCGTAGGCTCGCCCGAATATTTTTCTTTGGCGTCGCTTATTACCTGATTGTAAAAGGTGTCGCTGTACTCTATGGGCGAGCGTTTTTCCAGAATGTTCCAGTCGCCGTCAAGGCGCAGCGACACGTTTTCTATCATATCGGGTTTTTCAGTGTTTTCGGCGTTCTGCGGCGGCTCGGCAATATCGCCTCTGGGTCTGAAGCTAAGGTCCGGGTCGCGGTCGCCGCGCATCCTGCCTCCGTCGTCGGCGAAAAAGTTGCGATGCACCATATTTTCAAGCTCCCGATCCGCGTTCCGCACCGATACGGCAAGCACCAGCGCGAACGCCGATATCAGCAGCACCGAGATCAGCGTCATATTCAGGATCAAAAATTTGTTTCTAAGCTTTTTAAACATAATAATTTACCTACTTTATTTCAAAGTATATCCCACGCCGCGCACCGTGACTATCTGCGTCTCGGAGCCCACGTATTTCAACTTTTTTCTCAAAAACGAGACATAAACCTCCACATGGTTCGATTCCGCCTCCGAGTCAAAACCCCACAGCTTTTCGATTATCATATCCTTCGACAGCACGGCGTTCCCGTTGGTTATAAGATATTCCAAAAGCTCGGATTCCTTGAGCGTCAGACTTATGCTTTTGCCGCCGCTGCTCAGGGTCAGACTTCGGGTGTCAAGCTCAATATCTCCAAAGGTCATTCCGCTCTCGGGAACCACCTCGCCTCTGCGCCTGCCCAGAGCGCGTATCCTCGCCAGCAGCTCCTCGGTGTTAAAGGGCTTGGGCAGGTAGTCGTCGGCTCCGCTGTCAAGGCCGCGAACCCTGTCCGAAATACCGCTTTTGGCGGTCAGCATTATCACCGGAGTGTCTATCCCCTCGGCTCTCAGGTTCTTTATCACGTCGATGCCGTTCATTTTCGGCAGCATAAGATCAAGCACGATCACGTCGTATATCCCGCTCAGGGCGCAGTCCAGACCCGCCTCACCGTCGTTAACGCTGTCCACGGTGTATTTCTGCTTTTTGAGCAGCGTGGTTAGCGCCTCGGCCAGATGGAGCTCGTCCTCCACGATAAGCACTCGCATATTTATCAGTCCTTTCGGGTTAATTCTATCACATCAGCATTATATTAGCAATCAATTCTTAAAATTTTCTTAAAAACCCCCTTGTTAGATCAAATCTTTAGTGTTATAATATTACGGAATTACCCGTGAAAGGAGAGTTTGCGTATGAAGCTTTACAACACCATGACAAATAAAAAAGAGGAATTCGTGCCGATAAAAAAAGGCGAGGTTATGATGTACTCCTGCGGCCCGACGGTGTACAATTATTTTCACATAGGCAACGCGCGGCCGTTTATAATTTTCGACACGCTGCGTCGCTATCTTGAATACCGCGGCTACAAGGTGAAGTTTGTGCAGAACTTCACGGATATAGACGACAAGATGATAAACAAGGCCAACGATCTGGGCATAACCGTGGCGGAGCTGGCCGAACAGTATATCGCCGAGTATTTTAAGGACGCCGACGGCCTGGGTATCCGCCGCGCGAGCGTGCACCCCAGAGCCACCGAGAACATCGGCGCGATAATAAATATTATAAAAAAGCTGGTCGACAAGGGCTACGCCTACAACGTGGACGGCGACGTGTACTACAGCACAAAAAAATTCAAGGAATACGGCAAGCTTTCGCACCAGCCTCTCGACGAGCTTGAGAGCGGCGCCAGGATAGACATAAACGAGGATAAGCGCGACCCGATGGACTTCGCGGTCTGGAAGAAGCAGAAGCCCGGCGAGCCCGCGTGGGACAGCCCGTGGGGCAAGGGCAGACCCGGCTGGCACATCGAGTGCAGCGCGATGGCAAACAAATATTTGGCCGACACGATCGACATCCACAGCGGCGGCCGCGACCTTATCTTCCCGCACCACGAGAACGAGATCGCCCAGAGCGAGGCGGCGAACGGCTGCGCCTTCGCCAACTACTGGGTCCACAACGGCTATATCAATATCGACAACCGCAAGATGTCAAAATCATTGGGCAACTTTTTCACCGTGCGCGACGTGGCAAAGGAGTTTGACTACGAGGTTATCCGCTTTTTTATGCTGTCGGCCCACTACCGCAGCCCTATCAATTTCAGCAAGGACCTGATGGAATCGTCAAAGTCGGCTCTTGAGAGAATATATAACTGCCTAAAGACTTTGAAGTTCTTGAGCGGAGCGGCGGAAAACGCGGAGTTCAAGGACGGCGAAGCCGAGATAGCCGAAGCGCTCGATAAGCGCAAAGAGCAGTTTATTACCGCCATGGACGACGACCTCAACACCGCCGACGCGATATCGGCTCTGTTTGACATAGTGTCCGACGTGAACGTTAAGCTGATAGGCGGCAAGCCCTCAAAACAGATGGCGGATAAGGCTTATGATCTGCTCAAGGAGCTGGGCGGCGTTCTGGGACTTCTCGATAACGAGAAAGAGGACGAGGTGCCCGCGGAGATCACCGCGCTGCTTGACGAGCGCGCCGACGCCAGAAAAAACAAGGACTGGGCCAGGTCGGACGAGATACGCGATAAATTAAAAGAAATGGGCTACACCGTGAAAGACACCAGACAGGGCCAGCAGCTGATAAAAGAATAAGAATTATTATGATTGAAGAAATACTAAACGAACTTAATCTATCCAAAACCCCGCCGGGGGAATACTCGGCGCTGACGCTGGCGTATCTGGGCGACTGCGTTTACGAGCTGTACGTCAGGAGCTACCTTGTCAAGGACGGCAACAAAAACGTCAACACCCTGCACAAGACCGCCACCAAGCACGTGTGCTGCGCGGCGCAGGCCGAGCTCTACCGAAAAATAGAAAACATGTTGACCGACGAGGAAGAGGCGGTTTTCCATCGCGGCAGGAACACAAAATCCCACGTGCCGAAAAATTCGGAAATGCGGGACTACCGCGACGCCACCGGAGTGGAGGCCCTGATCGGATGGCTGTATTTAAAAGGCGAAAAACAAAGGATCTGCGATTTGCTCAAACACATATTTGTTTAGATCGGAGGAAGTGTTATGAAAGCTGAATTTAAAATCAAAAATATAATTATGATAATATTGGGCGGAGCCGTTATGGGCTTCGCTCTGGAATTTTTGCTTGTGCCCGCGAAAATAGCGGCGGGCGGCGTCAGCGGTGTCGCGACTATTTTGTATTATCTGTTCCGACTGCCGGTCGGCGTTATGGTGTTCGTGATAAACATTCCGATATTCCTGATCGGAATGAAGGAGTTCAGTTGGAAATTTCTGCTCACGTCAATAATCGGCACCGCGGCTATGTCGGGCGCGGCGCAGTTTTTCGAGCTTGACTTTTTCCAAAAATTCCTGCCGCTGTCCGAGGATATTTTTCTCTGCTCGGTGCTGGGCGGCGCCATATACGGCGCGGGGCTCGGCATCACGATACGCGCGGGCGGAACCACCGGCGGCACCGATATCGTGTCGCTGGTGCTCAAAAAGAAGTTCCCGAATTTTTCGGTCGGCCAGCTGATAATTTTCATTGACGGCGCCGTGATCGCCGCGGCCGGTATCGCGTTTAAGAGCATGGAGACGATACTGTATTCGGCGGTGCTGCTGTTCGTCAGCTCATACGTGCTCGACACCATGCTAGCCGGCGTTGACTTCGCCAAGATCGTGTATATAATCTCCGAAAAGAACGCCGAGATATCAAAGGCGATCAGCGAGAGGATCAGCCGCGGCTCCACCGCCTTAAACGGACACTCCTACTACAGCGGAATGTCGCGTGACGTGCTGATGTGCGTCATGCGCAAGTACCAGGTGCCGCCGCTCAAACAGCTTGTGACCGAGATCGACCCGACCGCCTTCGTGATAGTGACCGACGCCAAAGAGGTTATAGGCGAGGGCTTTCGATACGACCTGAAGCCCAAAGAGAAGTAAAACTAAGAGAACGCCTCGAGCGTTCTTTTTTTATCTGAATTCAAAAAGCTTGTCGGGAGAAATTTCGAGCGTGTCGCAGATGTCAAAAATCACGTCAAGCGAAACCGCGCAGTCGGCCGTTTCAATACGGCTCATGTGCGTGCGGCTTATATTGACCATCTCCGCCAATTTTTCCTGAGATAAATTATTAACTTTTCTGTAATACGCTATGTTAAGACCCAAGCGTTTGTATTTGTACATATGTATTTTTTGCATCGCGCACCCTCCAAAATTATTTTATACGTTTTTCATTATTCGTACCATAACATAAAAATTTATATTTATAACTTGACACGTTACAAAAGTTTTGTTATACTGTATATGTATTTCTATATATTAAACATGAAAAAATTCAAAAATAGGATATTTACAAATTTGGTTTTTTGTGTTAAGATATAGTCGTCACACAGAATTTAATATTTTCGATGCGAGGCGGACGTGTTTTTGTCATTTTTACAAAAATGCAGACTTCACTTTTCGCGTATTTGCTTTGCATGTCGAAAATTTTGTGTGGTAACGATCGGATCCGCACTTTTTTGAAAAAATAATTTATAATATAATTTAAAATATAATTTTAGGAGGCAGTAAAATGAAAAGAGTTTTAATTTGTGTAGTTTCGGTGTTGATGATTATTTTATCCGAGTCTGTATATGCCGCTGATATTGCGTCTGGTGAGGATCTGCGCACGTCGGCGACTTGGAGAGTTGATGACACGGGAACACTTTATGTGAGCAGCAAGGCGTCCGCGTTTATGTATTGGGCCGGGGCGCCATGGGGTGATTATGAGCCGCAAATACATCATGTGATATTTGAGGAAGGCGTGAAACAAATTGATAACGGTATATTCTTATTTCCGCATTATAATGATGTAACAGTTACGCTGCCGGCAAGCCTTGAATGGATAGGACTTGGCACCGAGAACGATCCTATTGATACAAACGAGAAAGAGGAACTTGATCTTGAAGGCGAAGGCGGCTTGAAAAAAGATACTTTATTTATAGTAATTCCCGGAACATATGCCGAGGATTATGTAAAAAGAATGGGTTATAAGTATTCTTACGGCAGCGCGCCTGCGGTTCCCGCCGCGCCAACCGCAACAACCGCGCCCGCTGTTACCGCCGCGCCAACCGCAACAACTGCGCCCGCTGTTACTGCCGCGCCCGCGTCTGTTCATGAAGGTATCGGCGTTAATTTAAACGGCACGTTAATAGGCTTTGATCAGCCTCCCGTTATGCAAAATGACAGAGTGCTGGTGCCGATAAGAGCAATATTCGAGGCAATGGGCTACGCGGTCGATTGGAACGAAGCCGCCCGGACAGCGACGGCTGTAAAGGGCGGTGACAGCATAATTGTTCAGCTTAACAATGATGTTATAGATTACACGACCGGCGGTGTTTCGGGCGCGTATCAGTGCGATGTTCCGCCGCAGCTTATTTCCGACAGGATTTTGGTTCCGGTAAGAGCGATAGCCGAAAGCGCCGGCTGCACAGTTGATTGGGACGAAACCGCTCAAACGGTTATAATTCAAAAATAAGAAAACAGGAGGTAAAAGTTTATGACAAAACAAAGATTAATTTCCGTATGTTTGGTTTTGGCAATGATTATATCAACATTGGTATTTCCCGCGTATGCCGAAAACGAGTATGATAGCTCTGTTTCGGCGGAGTCGGAAACTGAAATATCACAGCCGATCGATGATACGGATGAGATCGGAATTACCGAGGCTGAAAGTTTAATATCGGAAACAGAAGTCGGCGATGAGTCCGCCGAATTATCCGATGACAGCACTGTTGACGCTGCCGCAAGCACATATTATGACGACTACGGAGTTTATTTTGACAAATCAACAGGTACGATAACCGATGCGGACGAGACTTTCACATCGTTTAATTTGCCCAAAAGCATTGACGGCGTTGAGATAACCGCTATAGGTTCGAGCGCGTTTCAAAACTGCACGCGCGTAACGCATATCACGCCGCCCGAAAATTTGAAAACGATCGGCGACGGCGCGTTTGAGGGCTGCGTTAATCTTCAGAATGTGGATTTCACTTTAAACAGACTTGAAAGCATCGGCTCTTACGCGTTTCAAAACTGCACCGGGCTGCTTAGCGTCAAAATATCCGGAAATATATTAACGACTATAAGCCGCAATGCCTTTGAGGGCTGCTCCAAGCTTGCCGGAGTTGATCTGTCAAATAATATTTCTCTTACCACTATAGGGAGATACGCGTTTTCAGGATGCGAGAATTTGACGGCTGTTAAGCTGCCGCAGGCGCTTACGCAGCTTGGATACAGAGCGTTCAGCGGCTGCGTGTCGCTGCCGAGCATAGAGATCCCCGCGAATACAAAGGCGGGTTATGATGGAGGTTACGGAGAATGGATATACGGCTGCACCGCGCTCAAAAAAGTGAAGATAGCGGAGGGCGCGACGTTTATTGCGGACTACGCGTTCCGAAACTGCACATCATTCACCGAGATAGAGATACCCGACACGGTAAAGACAATAGGGTCAGAAACTTTCGCAAACTGCACGCAGCTCAGAGAAATACCGACAATGAACGGAGTTACGACTATCAGCAATTCGGCGTTCTCCGGCTGCACAGGATTAACCGACGTCAATACTCTTTCTAATTGTTCAAATCTTACGACTATCGGAAACGGAGCTTTTTCGGGATGTACCGGACTTCGCAGTATAGACGCCCTGCCCGGAAACGTCGCAAGCATAGGAGAGTCCGCATTTTCAAACTGCTCCAGTCTCGCTTCTGTTGATCTTTCTTTGAACAGGCTGGAGAGTATAGGCGGAAGTGTTTTTCAAAATTGCATTAACTTAAAATCGGTCAAGTTTGCCTGCAATCTTTTAAAATCGATTGATTCATATGCTTTTAGCGGATGTATTAACTTAACGAGCATTGATTTATCAGCGAATCCGATGCTGTCGACCATAGGACGATACGCGTTTACGGACTGCAAACTCTTAAACAGCGTTAAGCTGCCGCAGGCGCTTACGCAGCTTGGATACAGAGCGTTCAGCGGCTGCGTGTCGCTGCCGAGCATAGAGATCCCCGCGAATACAAAGGCGGGTTATGATGGAGGTTACGGAGAATGGATATACGGCTGCACCGCGCTCAAAAAAGTGAAGATAGCGGAGGGCGCGACGTTTATTGCGGACTACGCGTTCCGAAACTGCACATCATTCACCGAGATAGAGATACCCGACACGGTAAAGACAATAGGGTCAGAAACTTTCGCAAACTGCACGCAGCTCAGAGAAATACCGACAATGAACGGAGTTACGACTATCAGCGATTCGGCGTTCTCCGGCTGCACGGGTCTTGCGAGCATTAACAATCTCGCGAAAGCAAGAGACCTCACGACTATCGGAAACAGCGCGTTTTATAATTGCTCCGCGCTTATGAGTATTGACACTCTGCCGAGCAGGATCACAAGTATAGGTCAAAACGCGTTTTACGGCTGCTCAAGCTTGACCGATATAAGCTCTTTGCCGAGCAGACTTGAGACGATAGGCTCGTCTGCGTTTTCAAATTGCAAAAGTCTGAACAACATATCATTCGCGTGCAGCAGACTGACAACTATCGGGAGCAACGCATTTGAAGGCTGCGTTAATTTGAAAACAGCTGATCTGTCCGGAAATTCAAGGCTGTCGACAATAGGGCGATACGCGTTTACGGACTGCAAACTCTTAAACAGCGTTAAGCTGCCGCAGACGCTTACGCAGCTTGGATACAGAGCGTTCAGCGGCTGCGTGTCGCTGCCGAGCATAGAGATCCCCGCGAATACAAAGGCGGGTTATGATGGAGGTTACGGAGAATGGATATACGGCTGCACCGCGCTCAAAAAAGTGAAGATAGCGGAGGGCGCGACGTTTATTGCGGACTACGCGTTCCGAAACTGCACATCATTCACCGAGATAGAGATACCCGACACGGTAAAGACAATAGGGTCAGAAACTTTCGCAAACTGCACGCAGCTCAGAGAAATACCGACAATGAACGGAGTTACCACAATCGGCTACTCGGCATTCTCCGGCTGCACAAGCCTTGAGAGCTTGGACAACCTGCCCGATTCGCTTGAGGAGATAGGGTCGTCGGCATTCCAAAACTGCACTTATTTGGAGCAGATAAACGTGCTGCCGAGCAATTTGACAAAAATAGGTCAAAACGCATTTTACGGCTGCAAATATCTCGAAAGAGTGTTGCTGCCGATCGGTTTGACAACAATAGGAAACGGCGCGTTCGCGGATAATTCGTATCTTGAATATATATTTATTCCAGAAACGGTAACGTCGATCGGAAACAACGCCTTTAGTAATGATTCCGATCTGACGATCTACGGAATGACCAGAACAACGGCCGAGACATACGCGAATTCGAACAATATTCCCTTTGTGGCGCTGACCGAGCCGCCCGTCGCGGTTATTCCGGTATCGGACGTTAAAATAAGCAAAACCGAAATGACCCTCGGAATAGGCGGCACCGAGCGATTAACGGCGACTGTTTTGCCCGCTTCCGCTTCAAACAAAAATATAATGTGGAAAACAAATAACGCTGCCGTCGCGACCGTGAATGACGGACTTGTGAGCGGTATATCCGAAGGAACCGCAATAATCACCGTGACAACCGAAGATAAGGGATTTGCCGCGAGCTGTATTGTAACGGTGTCAAAAGACGGACCGAAACCCACGATTAATCCTACAGATACACCTATGCCAACGGCTACGTTAGAACCAACGGATGTTCCGACAACGCCCGAGCCTGTGGCAACGCCCACGCTTATTCCGACGGATGTTCCGACAACGCCCGAGCCTGTGGCAACGCCCACGCTTATTCCGACGGATGTTCCGACAACGCCCGCGCCTGCGGAAACGTCCACACCTATCCCGACGGATGTTCCGGTAACGCCTGCTCCTGCGGAAACGTCCACGCCTATTCCAACGTATGTTCCGGTAACACCCGCGCCTATGTATACGCCAAATCCGGCTGTGACATCCACGCCCGAGCCTGTGATTTCAACAGAGGTTCCGCCGTCATATATAACAGGCATCAGGATAAAGGCGCAGCCCGACAAGACCACAGTGGTTGAGGGCACGGCGCTTGACACAAGCGGCCTCAGGGTCGAGGCGGTTTACAGCGACGGAAAAGCCGAGGAGATAAGCGACTATACATTGAGCGGCTATGACATGAACCTCATAGGAGTTCAGACCATCACGGTCGAGTATATGGGATATACGGCGAGCTTTAATATAACCGTGGAACAAAAAAGCATGATAGGTCTTGTTATATCACAAAAGCCGAACAAGCGCGCGTACACGCAGGGCGAGCAGCTGGACACGACGGGCATGATCGTGACCGCGATGTACAACAACGGAACAAGCGAGGAGACGCTTACATATATATACTCGGGCTACGATCCGAATTATGTCGGAAGTCAGACTATAAGCGTTTCGTATAACGGATTTTCGGCGGCGTTCACCGTGACGGTTTCGCCTAAGGAGCAGTCCGCGGGCATGGCCGAGACGCCCAAGATAAGCATATCGAGCTTTATAGGCGGAAAAACCGTGACGCTGACGACGGCCACCGAGGGCGCGCGGATTTACTACACGCTTGACGGAACGGCGCCAACCACGTCATCAAATCTCTACGACGAACCGATAGTTCTGACCGAGACGGCCTCGGTAAAGGCTATAGCGGTGAAAGAGGGAATGAACCCGAGCAAAACGGCGGGCGGCAAGATAACGGTCGGCAATACCGAAACGCCCACATCCAGCCATAAGGCGGGACAGCTTGAGGTAGGAACGGTAATAACGCTGCGCTCCGAGACCTCGGGCTCGATGATATACTATACCACGGATGGCAGCGAGCCCACGACAGAGAGCAAGAGATATTCGGGCGGCATAGCGATAACCGACGACGTTACGATAAAGGCGATAGCCGTAAAGGACGGCTGCAAAAACAGCGGAATATTCGAGGCGGCGTACACGGTGCCGAAGATAGAGCCGGGAAGCGCGGCGATATCTGTCGGCTCGGTATCGGGAGCCGCGGGCGACACGCTGTCGATACCAGTGTATCTGTTTACGGACGGAGACTCGGGCATAACCGAGTACCGCTTAACTATAAACTACGACGCGTCAAAGTTTGATTATGAGTCTGTAACACCCGCCGAGGGAGCGTCGGATTCCGATCTGTTCACCTCGGTGAGCAAAGGAGCGGTGACTGTGCTGTACAGCGGAGCCGCGATAGAGAGCGGCGAGGTGTGCGATATAAACCTGAAGGCGCTTGAGAGCGACGAGGACGGCGAGTATCCGATCACGATAGCGAAGGACAGCGTGAAGCTGACAGCCGCGGAACAGAAGGAGTTTAACATTGACGTGACCGACGGAGCGATAACGCTGATAGGCTCGATAAACTCGAACCTTGAGCTCAAGTCCGACGTAATGCTGACCGACTCAAGCGGCAACGACATAACCGACAAGAGCGGCATAAAAGGAGATGTGACGGCGAACGTGACGCTTGAGAACATAAGCGGAGACGCGGCGATCGAGCCGATGACCGTGAACATAATCATGGCGGTATACGACAGAAACGAATGCCTTGTGAGCATGTCGGTTATGGACGCTGATCTGAGCGACCTTAACTACGTGTTCACAAACACGGTCGATATACCCGAGAACGTCGAGGTGGGCAGCATAAAACTTATGGTCTGGAACGGTCTCAGCGATATGACCCCGATGTCCGCCGCGAGCGAGATACTTTAAAAAATAATTAATTCTTCCCAATTAACGCGCTTAGGCGGGGCTTCGGCTCCGCCTTTTTAATAAATTAATTTTCAAACTTTTTTGTGAAAATTATTGATTTTGTTATGATTCTGTGATAGAATATTTACAAAATTTTTAAAAAATTTAAGACAGAATTTAAAGGAGAGCTTAAAATGTTAAAACGAAGAATTTTTAGCGCTGTGCTTATCATGGGAATGTTGCTGAATACCGCGGCTTTCGCGCAAGATTTCAGCTCGCTCGAATTCAGCGCGCCCGAAACGGTGATCGAGATCACCGACGAATACGCCGAATATTTGATGGATCCCGAGGGATACACCATTATTCCGGACGCGGTCGACTATACGCAAAATTCGAACCGCGCCTTTTTGGCCGACGATCTTCCGACGAAGTACAACAGCGAGGAGGATAATCCGAGAATTTCGGGAAAGCAGCCCGAGATCAGAGACCAGGGTCTCAACGGCGACTGCTGGGCATACGCCGCGATTGCCGCGGGCGAATACTCGGCGATTTTAAACAACGAAAAAAACTTTTCAAGCGCGTCGGCTCTTTGGTCCGAGCCGCATCTCGCCGCGGCCATGTACGGCACGAATAACGATACATACAAGCCCTACACCGAATACTTTGATTTTAGCTCGGGCGACACGCCCTCGGGCGGCAACCGCGAGATGGCGACGTCTTACTACTCCCGCCAAAACGCCGCGGGCCCCGTTCTTATCGGTGACTACGGCGATACAGATTACGAAGACTACAAAAACGGCGGCTACACGAATTATCAGTCGATATTTGACTTGGGCGGCAACAAACGCCGGCTTTCTCTCAAATCGGCGCAATATTTGACCGATTTATACGAGGGCAGCTCCAAACTGACATTTGATATCGCGGACGGCTCGGTGACAAACATGAAAATAAGCCTTAACCAACCTGTTATAAACACGATAAAAAACGCGATAGTAAATCACGGAGCCGTGGGAACATCATATCTTGCTTATGATACCAATACCACCGAAAACCAAAGCGAGGCCAAAGAGTATTTTAACGACGCGACCGACGCGTATTATCTCGATTGGAAGGATTTGCTTTACAGTCCCGGCGTGGCCGATGACTCGTGCGGTTATAATAAAGTCACTTATTACGGAGACGGCAGCTATAAATTCACAAATCCCACCAACCACGGCGTGACGATCGTGGGATGGGATGATGATTTCCCCGCAAGCAGCTTCGCGACCAAGCCCACGCTGCTTGACGGCACAGCGGTAAACGGCGCGTGGATAATCAGAAACAGCTGGGGAAGCAGATGGGGAGACGGCGGATATCAGTATGTGTCATATCTTGACCCCGCGATCGGATTCTCGTCTTATACCTACGACTTTACGGACGAAATATTCCCCCAAATATACTCATACGAGCAGACGGGCACAAACGGAACATCGCCGAGAAATATGGGAAGCGATTGGAGAGTCGGCACCGGCGGCAATATGCAGCCGATAGGCACCGACAAATACGGCTGCGGCATATTCGCGAACAGATACACCGCGGAATCAGAAAACGAATATCTGAACGCGATAGGATTTTATGTGACGGACGCGACCGATGATTACGAAGTGATCGTGAGAAGCGGCGCCACGGGAGACGCCCCCGGCAATGTTTCGATAGTGAACTTTAGCGATGACGAAAACATTGTCAAACTCATAGACCCCGTGAGCGGGTCATCGAGCAGCAAGATCAGCTTCTCGGAACCCGGATACACGGTAGTGGATCTCGCTGAGCCAATTAAAACAGACGGCGAATTTGATATTATAGTCAAGGTTTCAAACGCCTCGGATAATTCGAAATCGTTTAGGATCCCTATCGCTCAGGAGATAACTCATTCGGAAAGCTATTCGGGAAACGCGAAAAATCATTCGAATTTCAAAGCCGTAACGGGCGTATCGTTCTCACCGTCGAGTTTGGATCTGAGTACAGATCCGTATATAATCGACGGTTGGAAGGATACCGGCGCTAACCCCTCCAATTTGTCATCAAACGGAGAAATAATCGGCGAATCTTACAGCAACTGGGCGATAAAGGCGTATACCGGCGATAAGACATCGGAATCACCCACACCGACGCCCACGGTCACACCGACGCAGGAGCCCACGCCGACGCCCACGGCCACACCGACGCAGGAGCCCACGCCGACGCCCATGGCTACACCGACACAG
>CANRHV010000048.1 GCA_947630505.1 uncultured Monoglobus sp.
TCGTTAAAGCAGCCCTTGCAGCGGTGGGTGCAGCCCGACACAAACAGGGAGACGCGAACGCCCTCCCCGTTTGCTATATCAAAATTTTTTATCTCGCAGTAATTCATTACAGATGAAGAACCCTTTCCTTGATTTCCTGAGTGCGTCCCTGGTTCCAGAACTGCGTTCCTATATATCCGCAGGTGCGGCGGGCAACGTTCATCTTGTTCTGGTCGTGGTTGTGGCAGTTGGGACATTCCCATATGAGCTTGTCGTCGTCGTTCACTATCTGTATCTCTCCGTCATAGCCGCATACCTGGCAATAGTCGCTCTTGGTGTTGAGCTCCGCGTACATAATGTGATCGTAGAGGAACTTGATTACCTCAAGCACAGCCGGGATATTGTTCTGCATATTCGGCACCTCTATGTAGCTTATGGCGCCGCCCGGCGAAAGCTCCTGGAACCGCGCCTCTTTCTCAAGTTTCGAGAACGCGTCGATCGGCTCGGTCACATGAATATGGTAGGAGTTGGTTATATAGTTCTTGTCGGTCACGCCTTTTATAATGCCGAAGCGTTTTTGCAGGCATTTCGCGAACTTATAAGTCGTCGACTCAAGGGGCGTGCCGTAGATCGAATAGTCGATATTCTCGGCTTCCTTCCATTTTTTGCAGGCCGCGTTCAGTCTGCGCATGATCTCAAGGCCGAATTCCTCGCCCTCAGGCTCTGTTAGCTTTTTGCCCGTGACCTCGTACACACATTCCCAAAGGCCCGCGTAGCCAAGTGATATCGTCGAATATCCGCCGTAGAGCAGCTTGGTTATCGGTTCGCCTTTTTCAAGCCTCGCCAGCGCGCCGTGCTGCCAGAGGATAGGAGCCACGTCCGAGAGAGTTCCAACAAGGCGCTCGTGGCGGCACCGCAGCGCTTTGTGGCACAGTTCAAGCCTCTCGTCGAGGGTCTCCCAGAATTTTTTCTCGTTGCCGCCGTTTTCAATGGCGGTGCAGGCGACGTCAACAAGGTTTATCGTGACAACTCCCTGATTGAAGCGGCCGTAGTATTTCGGCTTGCCGTTTTCGTCAACATACGGCGTCAAGAAGCTGCGGCAGCCCATGCAGGTGTAGCAGTTGCCATCGCCGTTTTTGTCGATTTTGAGGCGCAGCATCATTTTTTCGGATATATAGTCGGGCACCATGCGCTTGGCGGTACATTTCGCCGCAAGCTCGGTCAGGTACCAGTAGGGTGAATCCTCGCGTATATTGTCCTCCTCGAGCACGTATATCAGCTTCGGAAACGCCGGAGTTATCCAAACGCCCGCCTCGTTTTTAACGCCTTCGATGCGCTGCTTGAGCATTTCCTCTATAACGAGAGCCAGATCGGCTTTCTCCCTCGGACTCCGCGCCTCGCCGAGATACATGAATATCGTCACAAACGGCGCCTGACCGTTTGTAGTCATCAAAGTCACAAGCTGGTACTGGATCGTCTGCACTCCGCGGCTGATCTCAAGCTTTAAGCGCTCCTCAACGATCTTGCTCAGCTTTTCCTCGGAGCACTCGGCTCCGATCTCCTCAAGCTCTTTTTCGAGCTGTTTTCTTATCGTCTGTCTTGACACGTCAACAAACGGCACCAGGTGCGTTAGGCTTATGCTCTGGCCGCCGTACTGGTTGCTGGCAACCTGCGCGATTATCTGCGTCGCGATGTTGCACGCGGTCGAGAACGAGTGAGGCCGCTCGATCATGGTCTCGCTGATGACAGTGCCGTTTTGCAGCATGTCCTCAAGGTTCACCAGATCACAATTGTGCATATGCTGCGCAAAATAGTCTGAGTCGTGAAAGTGGATAATGCCGTTTTTGTGTGCCTGAACGACATCCTCGGGCAGAAGCAGCCTCTCGGTGATATCCTTGCTGACCTCGCCGGCCATATAGTCGCGCTGAACGCTGTTCACGGTCGGATTCTTGTTGGAGTTCTCTTGCTTTACTTCCTCGTTGTCGCACTCAAGCAGGCTGAGTATCTGGTTGTCGGTCGTGTTTGTCTTTCTAACAAGGTTTCGCGTAAAGCGGAAACGGATATACCGCTTCGCTATCTCAAACGCGCCGTGGCTCATGATCTCGGTCTCGACCAGTTCCTGAATTTCCTCGACCGAAAGAGCGCGGTGCATATTGGCGCAGTATTCCTCAACCGCGCGAGCTATGTCGTCGATATCGCGTCTCGTGAGCTCTTCCTGGTGGTCGCCGGCGAATTTCGCCTTGCTGACCGCCGATTTGATCTTGCTTGAATCAAATGTTACTTCAGAACCGTTTCTTTTAATAATTTTCAATTTTTTACATCCCCTTTTCGCATCTGCATTTAATAATAGCACACTTGATTTTGAAATGCAAGGGTTTTTTTGTTAAAAATACCAGATATTGTGGTTACATTTCTATTACAGCACAATATGTGACTATGTAATAATACGCGAAAAGCGCGCAAAAACGTCGCTTTCGCAAGCGGCATGTCTCAGTTCATAAATTTTGCTATTTCTTCGATATTATCCAACACAAATCGCTGCGCGGAGGGCGGATAAACTATTTGTTTATACACTTCGCCGGTATGGCGTGTTTTATCAATTACTTTTAAACCTAAAAGAGCGGATTTTTCGTTAAGAGTTTTTACGGTCCTTTTTGACGATTTCATTTCACCGTAGACCTGTTCGGACAAATATCCTCTGCTGACCAGCCATGAGGCTATTTTGCTTCCGGTAACTCCTTTAACAAAGCCTGTGTCAATTTCGTTGTTTATTCTTTTTGCCAAATCGTTCACGCCGATCTCGTTATCGGAAAGCCGCACTTTGGATTTCTGCGCCGGGGTTATACAAAACTCGGCTTTATCACCGCCCAATCCGTATTTCAGCACATCGTCAAGAAGTGAGACAATATAACCCATACATTGCTGTATACGCTCATGTGAAATCGTATCATTTTCCGACGCGAATTCTCCCGTGACGGGATCTATTCCTTGAGACATAGCTTCGGCATAGAATTTAGCCCGCTTTATTAATCTGACATCATACATAAAAAGCCTCCAAAATATAAATTATTTAAATTATTATCCATATCTCACATTTCATATATCCTATCTCATAAATTGATGAATCAATTATTTTTTATTTTATCATATAAATATTATCCGGTCAAGCAGTAGAAAAAAACTACATACACATATGTGCCCCAAAAAGTAGAGATTTCTGTTGAAAAATAAATGTATTTATGATATAATAATAAAAGACTAAAAATAATATATACGGAGGTTCAAAAACATGAAAGAACTATTTACAAAAGAACAGCGGGAACGTAAATCGAAAATTAAGTCAATACAGTTTAATTTCGGCTTGAAATTAAGTTGTATTTAATATATAATTTAATATAACTGTTTTGAAACGAGGTGCTCTTATGTTTAAATTCAATATTCCCGAAGAAAAGAAAGTCCGCGTTATATTAAGCACGGATCTGAAAAACGAGGTTGACGATCAGTTCGCGATGGTGCAGGCAGTCCTGACCGAGTCCTTTGATCTGCAGGCCGTGATACCCTCGCATTTCGGACCCAACAAATCCCCTCACAGCCAAAGGGACAGCTATGACGAGGGAATGCTTATCCTTGAAAAAATGGGAATGACGGGCAAAGTCAGACTTTTAAACGGCGCGCCCGGTGCGATCTCCGACGAAGACACGCCGATCGTCTCCGAGGGGTCGCGCTTTATTGTCGATGAGGCAATGAAAGATGATACGAGGCCGCTTTATATCGCGGTGCTGGGAACCATGACGGACATCGCGTCGGCGATCCTCACGGAGCCCAAGATCTGCGGTCAAAACGTCACGGTCGTATGGATAGGCGGCAGAGACTGGCCCGACGGCGGTTGGGAATACAATCTTAACAATGACATAAGTGCCGCGAATGTTTTGTTCAAATCCGAAATGCCCGTGTGGCAGATCCCCAGAAACGTATACCGCATGATGCCTGTTTCGTTCGCGGAGCTTTATGACAAGGTCCGCCCGCACGGGGAAATAGGCAGGTATCTTGCCGATAACGTTGTTGACTTCAACAACGCGGCCCTGTCAAGACCCGCCGAGTATCGAATTCTCGGAGACTCGCCCGCAATCGGCGTTATAATGTACGGAGACTGCGGAGAGTGGGAACTGAGACCCGCGCCTGAATTTGCCGAAGACATGAGCTATATCCACAACGGAAAACACAGACCGATACGGGTGTATAAAAACATCGATTCGCGCTTTATTCTCGAGGATCTTTACGCCAAACTAAAATTATTCGCGGAGGAGATATGATGAGCGGTTTTGCAATAAATCGGAGTTTGAAAAAACCGTTCAATATTAATTTGAGCCGCAGCACATTTTTACGGCTTTTGACCATCCGTCTATTTTAGTGAGCCTTTGCGTCTCGTCAAGTTCGGACTCATGGCCTTTGAAAGCCCTATTGCCGAAAACCCCCACAGCGCGCCGCACAATATCGGAATACTCCAGTATGTGGGGCTGTTTTCGGATATGACAGTCCAAAGTTTCAGCGCCGACAGCCAAGCGCAGCCCACGGAAGTTACAATGCATAAAATGTTATATATTCCCCAAAAAGCCGCCCATGAAAGCGGCTCGTATTTTTTATATCCCAAACCGAAACTGCCCTGGCACACGTCCGCAATAAGCAATATCGCAAATCCGATAATCATTTTTTTGCAATTCTCCTTTCCCGCCAAAACAAAAATCCGAAGTGCGATATGTTTGAATCGAAATTCCAGACAGCCGATACATATATGTTTAAGGTCCTGGCGTCATCGTGGGGCAAGAAGGGCGATAAGGTTGACTATTTGCAATGCACGTCAGAATATACGCGGTCGTTCCCGCTTGATGAACTGCAGGAGGTTCAGACAGCGCAGGGCAGGCTTTCGGCGGGTTTGCCGAAACGCTGGGTATTTTCAAAGATGGCGTCCGTTGATGACGTCGATCACATTATGAAAATGATCAACGAGGAAAAAGACGATATAGCCCCGCTCGACCAGGAGCCCGATTGGGGGTTCGGCGAGAGCGGCGATGAGCCCGAAATCGACAACGCAGAAAAGCCGGAGGGCGTGATATAAATGTCGCTGGACATAGATCACAGAATATTACGAAGATATGAGCGAGAACTGCGCAGGATCGCCGAGCACAGAAAAAGCTATGCCGAAAGGAATATCAAGGCGATATGCGAGGAACTGATGAAGGACTTGCAGGCGTTTATCGCCCTTGAGTACGCGGGCAACGCCGATGATGACGATCGCCTGACGTTTGATACGTTGTACGGAAAAGGCAGATATGCGCGGTTCCTTGAGGAGGCCGAGCAGCATATAAACAGCTTTGCCCCCGAGATACAGACGGAGATCCAATCGCTGGTGCAGGACACATATACCGAGATGTACGGCGGTATGGTGACGGCGGTAGAGGGCGCGGCCACTACGGGCGCGTTGGCGACAGAACTGGCGGCGGTGAAAACGGTTCAGCCCGAGGTATTGAAACGCGTTGTAATGAACCCGATCAGCGGTTTAACGCTGCCGGACAGGCTCGAAAAGAACCGCCGCGAAATCATATATAACATCAAGCAGAATATCGGCACCGGACTATCGCTCGGCGACAGGTATTCCACTATCGCAAAACGCATATCCGACAGCTGCAATTTCAGCTACACAAAGGCTATCCGAATTGTGCGAACCGAGAGCAACCGAGTACGCGAGGCGGGGCTGGACGACTGCGCGCGGGAGATCGACGCGGCTGTTCGGAACGGTTCAAGCGGCCTTATCGGCGTTAAGATATGGCGCACCATGAAAGATGAGCGTGTCCGTCCGCAGCGGCGGGTCAAGACAAAAAAAGGCTGGAAAACATACAACTACGGCGGGCCGAATCATATGCGCATGGAAGGTAAGATCGTCAAGACCGACGAGCTGTTCGACCTGGGCGACGGCGTTAAAACAACAGCGCCGGGTCAGAGCGGTGTTGCAGGGCATGACATCAACTGCCGCTGCTTTATCGAGCATGATTGGCTGACCGCCGAGGAATACGCTGGATCAATGTCAATAAAGTAGACAGAAAAAAGCGAAGAATTATACACGCATAAACATCGCCTCTTTCTGATTTGGTGTCAGACCGTCATTATGAGAGTGTGGTCTGACAGAATTGTAGAATCCATTTATGTAAGTGAACAAACTTTGTTTAAGTTCGGTAATGTTATGGTATGTTCTTCTGTCGGTTTCCTCTTTCTTCAAGTATTTGAAGAAGCACTCCATAACAGCGTTATCATAAACTAAACAGCACAGAACCATGGGCTGAATTTATGAAGTCCATAAATTGGAAAACCTTGGTTGTATGCAAAGAGTGTCATGAAATGATACATAAAAGCTAAATTGAGAAATAAATGGAGAGCCGTGTACATTGAGAGGTGTAAGCACGGTTCGGGGGCGAGTATTGAAAAACCTGTCTTAGAAATTTGATAAGGCGTTTGATACTTAGCCTACAAAATATGCCCGCATGGTATCGGCCTACCATAGAGAAGTTAGTCAGAAAGGGCTATCTCAAAGGCGACGAGCAGGGACGCCTTCGCCTGACCGAGACCGAAATGCGTCTCTACACCGTAAATGACCGCGCGGGTATTTATGGGGAGTAAGCAGCCCATGAGGCTGTTTCAGCGTTGACGCCGCGAGCCGTTTTGTCCTCGGTTCTCGGTTGAGCTTTGGAGGGTTGTGCGATAACCACAAGACAAATAGATAACATATCGAAAGAAAACGCTCAAATAGGCTCCGTCGGAATTCCAGTGGAATTTCTGGAATTTCCGGCGGAGCCTATTTTTTACGCCGAAAATATAATAATAAAATATCATAGCTCTATTTTATTATTATATTTGTAGTAGAATCGCTGTCTGCACCCTATTTTTGTTCTATAAATTTTACGCCATTTTTGACACCATTTTGACACCAAACTACGGTAAATTACGGTCAATTACGGCGATTTCACCGCGTTTTCAGTTGTGTCAAAATCCCTCGCAATCAACGTTTTTACGGCCTTTTCGGGCATTGTCAATACCTTTTTCGAAAAATATTTTGAACTTTTTGTAAATTTGATTTTGAGCCGGATATATACTCTTGTTTTGAGTTTTATGTATTTTTGTATATTAAAAAGAGCTATTGATAATAATAGCTCCAAGTAAATTTTATAACTTTTTGTATATCTGACTGCGGCTGTCAATATTAATTACGGTTATAAGACAAATTCCGTTATTTATTTCATATAATACGCGATAATCCCCTACTCGCAATCTATAAAAATTCGTGCCGATCAAATGTTTAATATCGTTACCATAAGGCAATTTATAAATCACTTTGTATAATCTAAGTCGCTGCTTTTTATCTTGTTTCTCCAAAAATTTCCGGGCGGCTTTTTGAAATTCAATCTTGTAAATCTGCATAGCTAAGCCCATCCTTTAATAGCATCTCATCAAATGAGACGGTTGTGCCGTCGTTTATTTTCTTTGCCTCGTCTATCATATATAGATCCAATTGATCGGGCTGTTCCGATATCGCGTCGAGCTCTTCCGCAACATAAGACCTTAATGATTCAAGAATATTTACAACATACAACAACCTGCTGTCCGGGATGCCGTCAATAATTTGAATAATGCGCTCTCTGTTTGACATATTTATCACACTCCTTTAATTTGTTAAAATGCACGTGATATTCATTATAATATCATATATATCATAATTTGTAAAGGCGCAAATTTTTACATAAGCAAAATAAACACTATTGACATTTACTCAATATCAGTATATACTATGTATATACCAAAGTGTGAGGTGTTTTATATGACGACCACTGTTCAAAAATGGGGCAACAGTCAGGGGATCAGGATCCCCAAGGTTCTGCTTGACACGCTTAACTGGAGCGACAACGAGGAGCTGATATTGAGCGCCGACGAAAGCAGACTTGTAATTGAAAAGGCAAATTCCCGAAAAAATATTAAGGAACTTTTCGCCGATTTTAAGGGGGATTATAAACCGATAGATATTGATTGGGGAAAGCCCGTGGGGAAAGAAATATGGTAAGTCAGGGAGATATTATCAAGCTGAGACGTTGTGTACGCCGAAATTGAACCGATCTAAATACATAATATATTTTAAGCATAAAAATAACGGCACCTTCGGGTGCCGTTTTGCCGCTACCTCGCGGTGTTGTATTTTTGGGTTATGGCGTTCCAGGTGGTTAGGTCCACTTCGCCGGTTTCGGCGAGGCCCAGGATTTTTTGGATGTCTCGGACGGCTTTGGCGGTCTCTTTTCGGAACAGGCCGTCGGGGTTTATAAGGTCAAGGCCGTCGGTCGTTTTGCTGATCTCTCTCAGCATTGACTGCAGCTCAAACACGTTGCTCCTGCCGTCGTATATTGAACTGAAATTGCTCGTCATTTTATTCCGCCTCCTCTGTCAACACATAGCCGGGGTACTGGCCGGCCGATCTTTGATTTCCGTTTACTATGTCGGAATACAGCTCGGTCACGCTGTCCCAGGTTATGGGGCCCACGGTGCCTCGGGGCGGCAGGCCGAACAAATTCTGGTACGCCACGACCGCCTGCTCGGTATCGGAGCCGAAATATCCCGTTATCGCCGTTTTTGGTATCTCGTCGTAAACGTCCGCTATCCTCGATAAATATGTCTGGAGCGTCCGCACCTCCGGCTCGCTGGAGCCCCGCGTCAGCACTGTGCCTTGAAACGGGATCACGTTCTCGCCCGCGTAGTCATCGGGCAGTCGGTCAAGTATCGACTTATAGACCGAGTACATCCTGTCCCAGGTCGCCTTGTTGACCGTTCCGGTCTCGGGAACACCGTAGGCCGCCTGGAACGCGCGGACGGAGTTTTCGGTGGCGGGGCCGAATATCCCGTCGAGCATAACGCTTGGTATATAATCATTAAACGTTGAGATAAATCTCAGAAAATACTGTATAAGCTGCACGCCGGGGCCTTGGTCTCCGTTTTGGAGCATTTCGGAATACTGGCGGTTCACGTCCTCGACAGACAGACCCTCGGCGTCAAGCTCGGCCAGGCGTTTGACCGCGTTATAGATCCTATTGACCTGGTACCAGGTAGCGTTGCCGATTATGCCGTCGGCCTCAAGGTTAAATATCCGCTGGAACGCCTTGACCGCGTCCTCGGTTATCACGTCGAAAAATCCGTCGGGATAGGCGATCTTGGGTATCGCGGGATAGTTTTTGGATATCCTGTTGAGCTGTATCTGCATGCGCTTGACATTAAAGCCCTGGTCGCCGACCTTGAGCGGGGTCCCGGGATAGGTTTCGGACACCTCGGCGACAGGCGCGTTTTCCACAAGAGTTATGTCGTCGCCGTAGTAATACCTGAGTATCTCGATCGGCGACAGTCCTTGATTCGCCAGCTCGACCGTGCCCCACTGAGACAGGCCGCCGGGGCAGACGGACGTGGTGCCGTTGCAGTACCTGGGGAAAAACGGGAAAAAGTTCCCCTTGCGCACTATGTAGGAATTAAACAGCTCGTCGACCACCCGCCCGATATTTTCGAAATAATCCCTGCCGCTTGTGAAAGCCTGGTCGTATTCCTGTAGGGACGTGATGTCGAAATTGTAGCCCTGGCTCCTGTAGAACTCGGTGGTGACGCGGTTGAGCGCGAAGGTTATCTGCGCAAGTATATTGGCTCTTATGGCGCTTTCGGGCCAGGTGGGATAGATCTCGCTCGAGGCGACGTTTTTGATATAATACGAGAAAGGAACCGTGATATTGGGCGCCGAGGTATCGTCGGGAGCGCCCAGATGCACCACGATGCTTTCCGGGATTTTTACTCTAAGGTCCACGATCTCACCCCCTATACGCCCTTTTCCCGCTCGGGTATCATTTCCACGTTCTGGATGGAACACACGTTGTCGAAAACCAAAGCCGCTATAACGCCGTCCGAGCCGAACTCGGGCTCGACGTAGTAGCCGTCAAGCTCGGCTGTCACGCCGTACACCGCGTAGGGCCGCACCTCCTCCTGCGCCTGCATCGAAAAGTGCATGTCGGGCGCGGGCAGGAATATTTTTTCGGTCTTGCCGCTGGAGTCGGTGTATCTGACCTCGTTGACGTCGGCGGGAGCGTTTTCGAGCGACTTTATCGTCACCTTGACGTTTTCGAGAGGCAGAGCCTGGCGGGCGATATAAACCTGCACCACTAACCCGCCTTTGCCGCTGTAGGGCGGTATGTATTCGGTATTCCCCGATTTTTCGTTTTGAACGCTCGGAAGATAGACCGTTTCATGAGTGTCGAACACGTCGGCTCCTTGCGCGCTTTCGGGCTGCTCCCGGTTTGTATCGGGCGCGAGAGGTATGCCGAATCGCGGCGCGTTTGTCGGCTCGTTTTGCGGTATTACGGCAGGCGGCTCCTTAACGCGGGCGGCCTCGCTCCGGTCATCGGTCGGGATGCTTATATCCACTCCTTTAAAAAATCCGTTCATAAAAAATCACTCTCCTGCGTTATACTATGCGGGAGAGCGGTATTTGTGCTCTAAAATATTAATTTAAATACAAATATTATTATCTCAATATACAGGCTCATCAGGGCGTATCCGCCCAAAATACCCGTTATGAACCTGCGGACATTGTTTGATTCGAGTATGTTCTTTTTCTGCAGGAACCAGTCTATAAACATACACAGGCAAAACGCTGCTATAATATAAAGCCTCGGCCTGTATGCGAAAATCAGCGCGATAGATATAAGCCAACCAAAATACACGCCCGCGCAGCGAGCGCAGACCGGGAACTGACGTCCTTTTATAAAAAAGCTACGCTCGGGCATCTGGTGGCAGCCCGTTTTTCCGCCGATCTCCATGGCTCTGAGCCATATCCTGTCGGCTTTGCCGAAATTGCCGCTCATATATTATCCGCCGAATCTGCGGCCGCAGTCTCTGCACACCCAGTAGTTGTTGTGGGTGGTCTTGGGCTCGCTTCCGCAAAGGCCGCAAAGCAGGCCGAGCGGGCCGAACAGAATATATCCGCAGCAGCCCGAGCCCGGGTCGTATCCGCCGCCGCTTATGTTGGTCTCCTGCATGGGCTGACAGTTGTGGCCGCCGCAATGGGGGCAGCTGACGCCCGAATATGACGCGCCGTCGTTGTTAACGACCTCGGCGTCGTACACCGGGACTTCGGCGTGGGCGCCGCAGTTTGGGCAGTATGTCGCGTTTCCCATGTCCGCTCCGCAATGTCTGCAATACATAATAACACCTCGCAAATATTATTTTATCTCGCTTATATCGTATGGGGTCGTCTGATAAACAAAGTAGTTCAGCCAGTTGGAATAGAGCAGGTTGGCGTGCGCCCTCCACGTGTTTTTGGGCACGGTTGTCGGGTCGTCGTTGTCAAAATAATTTTTCGGTATATTTATGTCAAGACCCTTTTCCACGTCTCTGAAATACTCGTTCGCCAGCGTTATATTATCGTACTCCGAGTGGCCCGTCACAAAAAACTGCCGCTCGCTCTTCGCCGTGACAATATACACGCCCGCCTCGTCGGACTTGGCGAGCACCTCAAGCTCGGGCACCTTGGCTATGTCCTCCTCGCGAACCTCGGTGTGGCGCGAATGTGGCGCGTAAAACTTGTCGTCAAATCCTCGGAGCAGTATTTTTTTCTTTTTCTCGGGCACGACGTAATGCTCGTATATTCCGAACATTTTTTCTTTCAAGTCATACTTGGGTATGCCGTAGTAGTAATAAAGCGCGGCCTGCGCTCCCCAGCAAATATGGAAGGTCGAGGTCACGTTGCTCTTTGACCACTCCATGATCTCGCACAGCTCGTCCCAGTAATCGACCTCCTCAAAGGGCATCTGCTCGACCGGCGCGCCCGTGATTATCATGCCGTCGAACTTACGCTTTCTGTAAGCGTCGAACGTGTCATAGAAGGCGTCAAGGTGGCTCTTGG
This sequence comes from uncultured Monoglobus sp., assembly GCA_947630505.1. Classification (GTDB taxonomy): domain Bacteria; phylum Bacillota; class Clostridia; order Monoglobales; family Monoglobaceae; genus Monoglobus. The sequence continues at coordinate 11,951 of CANRHV010000048.1, forward strand.
GCGTGTTTTTCGACTCGTAGCTCTTGGTGCTCATCAGGCTTATGTTTATCTGCAGAGGCGTGTTGCCCAGCATGCGCATGAGCTGCGTCTCGGTCACTATTTTGGTGGGCATAAGGTTCAGGATCAGTATTTCAAGGGGCCTGATCTCCTGGGTTATCGCCCTGGTCTCGGTCATAACGAATATATTTTCGTTGTTTAATATATCCGTGGCCGGTAAATCATTCGCTATTTTAATAGGCATGTTATCACCTCAGAATTCGTTTATAATATTGAGCGACCGCTCGGCAATCATCTCGGCCTTTTTGCGCTTGTCTCTGACCCTCTCGCCGAGGGGAGTTATAATTCCGTAGTTCACGTTCATCGGCTGAAAATCGGCGCAGCCCTCGCTTGAAATATAGGCCGCCAGCGCGCCTATCGCGGTCTCGGGCGGGATAATGCTCGGAGCTTTGCCGCCCAGCCGCTCAGCCGCGTATCTTCCGGTGAGCAGGCCGCTTGAGGCGGACTCCACATAGCCCTCAACTCCGGTTATCTGACCCGCGAAAAATATGTTGGGATAGTCCTTCATCGAGTAGTCGGCTGAAATCAGACCGGGGGAATTTATATACGTGTTTCGGTGCATGACCCCGTATCTGACGAACTCGGCGTTCTCAAGGCCGGGTATCATGCCGAACACCCGCTTCTGCTCGCCGAATTTGAGATGGGTCTGAAAGCCGACTATGTTGAACATGCTGCTTGAGGCGTTGTCCTGCCGCAGCTGAACGACCGCGTAGTATTTTTCGCCGGTCTCGGGGTTGTCGAGGCCCACGGGCTTTAGCGGGCCGTATCTCATTGTGTCCTCGCCGCGCTTCGCCATGACCTCGATAGGCATACATCCCTCGAAAACCTTTTTGTTTTTTTCAAACTCATGCAGCTCGGCCGTCTCCGCCGAGATCAGCGCCCTGTAGAACGCCAGATATTCCTCTTTGCTCATCGGGCAGTTGATATAATCGGCGCCGCCCTTGCCGTATCTGGCCGCGCGGAACGCCTTTGTCATGTCGATGCTGTCGTAGGTCACGATCGGGGCCGCCGCGTCGAAAAAGTGCAGATATTCCTTTCGAGTCAGCTCAGCTATCTTTTCGGCCAGCTTGTCCGAAACAAGAGGACCCGCAGCGATGATAAGATTATCGTCGGCGTCGATATCGGTCACCTCGCCGAGCTTTATGTCTATCAGCGGGTGCGCCTTTATCTTGTCGGTAACCATTTTGGAAAATCCACCGCGGTCGACCGCAAGCGCGCCTCCCGCAGGGACCCGGCAGACGTCGGCGCACTCCATGATCAGCGAGCCGAGACGCCGCATTTCCTCCTTAAGAAGGCCGACCGCGTTGTATATACCGTCGGCTCTCAGCGAGTTGCTGCAAACCAGCTCGGCGAAATTTTCGCTCTTGTGGGCGGGCGAGTATTTTTCGGGCTTCATCTCGCAAAGCGTCACATGAACGCCGCGATTCGCCGCCTGCCACGCCGCCTCGCAGCCCGCGAGGCCCGCTCCTATTATTTTTAACTCCATAATTTATTTATCTTTCTTTTTTGACTTGCTTTCGGTTTTTCTGATATAATCGCAGTTCTCGTTATAGCAAACGTAGCTTATCGGGCCCCTGCGGAACATCCGCTTTTTCATCAGCGTGCCGCCGCACTCGGGGCATTTCTCGTTTGTCGGCTCGTCCCAGGATATGAAGTCGCACTCGGGCGAGTTGGCGCAGGCGTAAAACGTGGCGCCTTTTCTGGACTTGCGCACGAGAACCTTGCCGCCGCATTTGGGGCAGGGAACGCCCAGCTCAATGGTTATCGCCTTGGTGTTGCGGCACTCGGGAAAGCCGGGACAGGCGAGAAATTTTCCGAATTTGCCCTGCTTGTATACCATGAGCCTTCCGCACTTTTCGCACACAACGTCCGAGACCTCGTCTTTAATCTCAACGTTTCCGATTTTTTCCTCCGCCTCTTTGAGGGTCTTTTCAAACGGGCCGTAAAAGTCGCCGACCACCTTGTGCCAGTCGGTCGAGCCGTTGGCGACGTCCTCGATCTTGTCCTCCATGTTGGCGGTGAACTTGAGATCGACTATATCCTTGAAATTCTCTTTCATCAGATCGGTTACGATATAACCCAGCTCGGTGGGATAGAGCGTCCTTTTTTCGCGGGCCACATAGCCGCGCGCCGTGATCGTGGCGATGGTTGGCGCGTAGGTGCTGGGTCTGCCGATTCCCTCTTCCTCCATGGCCTTTACGAGAGACGCCTCGGTATAGCGCGGGGGCGGCTGCGTAAAGTGCTGCTCGGGAGTTATCGCCGCCGCCTTGAGCTTTTGGTTCTCGGTTAGGGCGGGCAGCTTTTTGAGCTTTTCCTCCTCTGTGTCGCGGCCCTCCACGTACAGCGTGGTAAAGCCCGCGAACTTGACCGTGCTGCCGCTCGCCTTGAGCATATATTTGTCGGTGGTTATGTCGGCGGCCACGGTGTCGAGCACAGCGTCCTCCATCTGGCTGGCTATGAACCTCTGCCATATCAGGCGGTACAGCTTATACTGGTCGGGCTTGAATATCTCCTTGTATTTTTCGGGATTGTTGGCCGCGAAGGTGGGCCTTATGGCCTCGTGGGCGTCCTGCGCCGATTTTTTGGCCTTGTAAACCTTTGGCTTTGCGGGAACGAACTCGCTGCCGAACTTGTCGGCTATATAGGCTCTGGCCTCGTTTTGCGCGACCGCGGCTATTCGCAGCGAATCGGTCCTCATATAGGTTATAAAGCCCATCTCATACAGCTGCTGAGCCGCCATCATGGTCCTGCGGGTCGTGAAATTGAGCTTTCTCGACGCCTCCTGCTGCATGGTGCTTGTGGTGAAGGGCGGCGCGGAACGGCGCTTTGTCTCTTTTCTGGTGATCTTTGAGACCGTGAAATCCGAGCCCTTGAGCTCGCTTGTGATCCCCATCGCCGTTTCCTCGTCCTCGACCGCCAGCTTTTTGCCGTCGCTCAAGCCGTGGAACCTGGCGATAAACGGCAGTCTGCCCTTTTCGTTTGTGAGCTTGGCCTCGATCGACCAGTATTCGCGCGGAATAAACGCGTCGATCTCGCGCTCTCTGTCGACGATCATTCTCGTCACGGCGGACTGCACTCTGCCCGCGCTGAGGCCTTTTTTGACCTTTTTCCAGAGCAGCGGGCTGATCTGATAGCCCACGATCCTGTCAAGCACCCTACGCGTCTGCTGGGCGTCGACCAAATCCATGTCTATCGCTCTCGCTTCTTTCACGGCCTGCTTTACCGCGTCCTTGGTGACCTCGTTGAAGGTTATGCGGCAGGCGCTTTCGGGGTCGATATCCAGTATGTGCGCCAGGTGCCATGATATCGCCTCGCCCTCGCGGTCGGGGTCGGTCGCGAGGTACACGGCGGATGCCGCCTTTGCCTTTTTCTTGAGCTTGGCGATAACGTCGCCCTTGCCCCTGATCGTGATATACTTGGGCTCGAAATTGTTATCAAAGTCGATCCCCAGCTGGCTTTTTGGCAGGTCTCGCAGGTGTCCCATGGTCGCCTCGATATTGTATGTGCTGCCGAGATATTTTTTGACGCTGCCGACCTTTGTGGGAGACTCCACGATCACCAGCTTTTTCTTTCTCTCGGCCGCTTTCTTTTTGGCCGCTGTTTTCTTGGCCGCTGTTTTTGTTTTCTCAGCCATAAATTATCCTCCGTTTATTCAAGAGTATATAAATTTCCGGCATGCTGTCTGATTATGCCCTTTAGCTGAAGCAGCACAACCGAGCTGTTCACGTCGGAAGTTTTTAGCTCAGTATTCCTTATTATTTCATCAATATGCACAGCCCCGTCCGACTTGCACATATATTTTACGATTTTTGCCTCGTTCGGCCCGAATTTTGAAAAATCGAACCGTCTCATTTTATCCTCCGCTGTTTCGGCGGCGGGTTTGATTTTATCGGCTTTACCCTTGTCTTTTTCTTTGTTTTTGTTTTTGTTTTTGCTTTTATTTATATTTTCGAATATCTCGATGTTTTCATCCGTGGGCGGCTTCACTATCGCCGCGGCGCCGTTGTCGAGCATATCACCGAAACGGTCGGCGTACTCGGAAATTATGTCGTCATAGCCCAGAACCGCAGCTGCTCCGTCGCGGATGAGCCCGTTCGGCAGCGCGGCGCCCTCGTCAATGGGACTGCCCGGGATCGCGAAAATATCCCTGTCGTACATCTGCGCGTATTTGGCGGTTATCGCGGTTCCGCTGTGCTCGCCGCCGCCCGAGATCAGCACGCCGATCGAGACGCCCGCGATTATTCTGTTGCGCTCCTGATAGAAATAGTCTCTGCCTCTGACGCCCGGCGGCTGCTCTGAAATTATCATGCCGCGCTTCAGGATTTTTTCGTAAAGCTCCCTGTTTGACATAGGATACACGACGTCAACGCCTCCGGCCAGCACCGCGACTGTAAGCTGACCCGCGTCAAGCGCACCCAAATGCGCCCGCGTGTCAAGCCCTCTCGCCATGCCGCTGACTATGACCGCTCCGCTGTCGGCCATGTCTTTGCAAAGCTCGCGGGTGAAGCCGAGTTTGTCGCTTGACGCCTCGCGAGAGCCGACGACAGCCACGGTAAAATATTCGTTTAAATTTATATCAAGACCCGCGGCGTACAATATCTGAGGCGGCGCGGGAGTGTTGCGCAGCAGATCGGGATAATTGTCATCCGATATATGAATAAGCCTTATACCCTTTTTCTCGCAGTCCTTCAAAATCCGCTCGGCGCCGCTCAAATCTTTTTCGAGCGCGGTCGGATAGGCCGCCCCGAATATTCGCTCTGTCTCGCGAACGCTCACATCGCCGTCAAAAATCGCCTCCGCGCCGCCAAGCTCGGTCACGCATTTTTGTATCATCGAGGGTCTGTGGCCGCACACGATATTCAGCCACAGGCTTTTCAGAAGCTTATCTTTTTCCATATCAAACCACCAAATCCTACTTGAGAGCGTACATCAGCACGCCCGCCGCGACCGCCGCGTTCAGAGACTCGACCTTTCCGTCCATCGGTATGCGCAATCTGACGTCCGAGAGCGCGAGCGCCTCTTTTGAAACGCCTCTCGCCTCGCTGCCGATTATAGCGGCGATTTTTTTATTACGCGAGCCTTTGGCGTACTCAAACAAATCGACGCTGCCCGAAAGCTCGGTGGCCGCGATCTCGAATCCGCGCTCCTTGAGGCCGCTGATTATCTCAAGTCCGCGGCCGCAGGCGAATTTCACACGAAAGATCGAGCCCATCGTGGAACGGACCGCCTTCGGATTATATATGTCGGCGCAGCCGCGCAGCATATACACCGCGTCGATTCCCGCTGCCTCGGCCGTTCTTATCATCGCGCCGACGTTTCCGGGCTCCGAGACCCCGTCGAGTATGATCACTCTTGACATATCGTCCGTGATATTCGGCTCGCAGTCTCCGATCTCAAGCAGCGCCGATACGCCCTGCGGCGTCACCGTGTCGGACGCGGCGCGGAACAGTCCGTCGGGCACCGAGTATACCGAAAATCCCGCCTCGTCGAGCCTGAGCGGGAGGGGGTCGCCCTCCGCGAACGATTCCGAAACAAAAACATACTTGATCCTATCCGCCGCGTCGGACGCCGCCTCCTCGGTCATACGCCTGCCCTCAACAAGATAAAAGCCGTGTTTTTTTCTGCCCTTTAGTGTGGTGGCGGCGGTCAGAAGCTTCAGCTTTTTGTTGTCCTTTGAAGTGATTTTCTCAATCATATTTTACCTCGGATTCCGATATTCAAAAAAATGCAAAAGTTATACCCGCGATATCGGGTATAACTTTAAGCTGCTTATTTTACCTTCTCAACCAGCTGCGTGAACGCTTCCGGGTCGGAAATCGCTATCTCGGACAGCATTTTTCTGTTGATGTTTATGTTGTTCTTTTTAAGTCCGTCCATAAACTTGCTGTAGCTTATGCCGTTTGCTCTCGCCGCCGCGTTGATACGGGCGATCCACAGCTGTCTGAACTCCCTCTTCTTTGCCTTTCTGTCTCTGTAGGCGTATGCCAGAGACTTCATAACGGCCTGATTAGCCGTTCTGAACAGCTTGCTCTTGGCGCCTCTGTAGCCCTTGGCCAGCTTTAAAACTTTTTTGCGTCTCGCGCGTGTCTTGACCGCGCCCTTTATTCTTGCCATAGTAATTTTCCTTTCTGATTTCTAATTGTTTTATAAACCGAATCGGTACGCGGTTTATTTGTAAGGCATCATAGCCTTGATCGTGGCCTCGTTGGCCTTGGCGAGATAACCGCCCTTTCTGAGCTTTCTCTTTCTCTTTGTGGACTTCTTGTTAAGAATGTGGCTCCTGTAAGCCTTACCTCTCTTGACCTTGCCGTTTTTGGTAACGCTGAAACGCTTTGCCGCGGCTCTGTGTGTCTTAATTTTAGGCATTTTCTTTTCTCCTTCCGTTTTGTTATTCTGATTAAAGCATATCATGCAATGTTTGACTACTTCTTTTTGGGTGTGATAAACATAGCCATATTTCTGCCTTCCATCTTGAGACCCTTGTCAACGTCTCCGTACTCGGCGGCGCCCTCCTTGAATCTCATCAGGATGTCTCTGCCCAGGGATGAATGGGTGATCTCACGACCTCTGAATCTGACCGAAACCTTGACCTTGTCGCCGTTTTTGAGGAACTTCAAAGCGGCCTTGAGCTTGGTGTTAAAATCATGATCGTCTATATTCGGACTCAGACGAACCTCTTTGACCGCCACGACCTTTTGGTTCTTGCGGTTTTCCTTTTCGCGCTTTGAAAGCTCGAACTTATGCTTGCCGTAGTCCATGATCTTGCACACGGGCGGTTTCGCCTGGGGCGCGATCTTCACCAGATCAAGATTTTTCGAATCGGCGGCCGCCTGAGCTTTCGCGAGGGGCACAATACCCAGCTGCTCGCCGCCCGGCCCTATCAGACGAACCTCTTTGTCTCTGATCTGGTCGTTGATCATCAAATCCTGCTTAGCTATACAAAACACCTCCCAAATAATTATTGCATAAAAAATGCGGAGCGCAAAAGCACGCCGCAATATAAACCCAAATAAAATTCAAATTATATTGCCCTTTCGCTGTTCGCTGAGGGGAGAAGCGCAACTTCTGCTTTATTCAACGCAAGCTATTTTAGCACACTTAAAACCGTATGTCAAGTATTTTTTTGAAATTTTTTATAATTTTCGGCGGAGAGTGAATTCCCAAAGTAAATTCCAGAGTGGAAATTAGAGTGGAATTAAGTGTGGGAAAGAAAAAGTGGTAGAATTA
>CANRHV010000049.1 GCA_947630505.1 uncultured Monoglobus sp.
TTGGCCTCTGCCATTCTGTGAGTGTCTTCTTTTCTCTTGTACGCGCCGCCTGTGCTGTTTGTGGCGTCCATGAGCTCGTTCGCGAGTCTCTCGGCCATCGTTCTTTCGCCGCGCTGTCTTGAGAACTGTGTTATCCATCTGAGTCCCAGTGTCTGGCGTCTCTCGGGTCTTACCTCGATAGGCACCTGATAGTTGGCTCCGCCGATACGGCGCGCCTTTACCTCTAAGACCGGCATAACATTGTTCATGGCGTCCTCAAAAACGTCAACGGGATTCTTTCCCGTTCTTTCTTTTATGATGTCAAAAGCATCGTAAACTATTCTCTGAGCTACGCCCTTCTTTCCGTCGAGCATGATGTTGTTGATCAGTCTTGTTACGATCTTGCTGTTGTAAACAGGATCGGGCAAAACATCTCGACGGGCAATATGACCTCTTCTAGGCACTTTCTTCCCCTCCTTACTTCATAGCGGCTTATCACCGCTAAGGTACTCAATGTCTTTTGATACACTGTCGCGCACATAGGTCATATATAAATTTTTATATATAAACATAGTGCACACATTTAATTCCGCACGGCCGAGACTTACTTGGGTCTCTTTGTGCCGTACTTCGATCTTCCCTGTCTGCGGGTATCAACTCCCGAGGTATCAAGCGTACCGCGGATGATGTGATAACGCACACCGGGGAGGTCCTTGATACGTCCGCCGCGAATCATAACAACGCTATGCTCCTGCAGGTTGTGTCCGATTCCGGGAATGTACGCCGAAACCTCGATACCGTTTGTAAGACGCACTCTGGCAACCTTGCGCAGCGCCGAGTTCGGCTTTTTGGGCGTCATGGTTCTTACCGAAGTGCAAACGCCTCTCTTCTGAGGAGAGGACTGATCGGTCGGACGCTTTTTGATGGTATTCATACCCTTCTGCAGCGCGGGAGCCGTTGACTTTTTCTCAACCGTCGATCTGCCCCTTCTTACTAATTGGTTAAATGTTGGCAATATGTTCACCTCCGTACATATAGATTTGCTCGCCGTCTTTTGGGCGCACTACGCCCAATGAGCGACTTTAATATTATACCACATTATCCCCGTTTGTCAAGCATTTTTTGGAATTTGTACGTTATAGCCAAACAAAACAATTTTTATTTTTCGTATGCGGTAAACTTGCCCATAATAAGACTTGAAAAAAATTTTTTCTTCTGATATAATATCAAAGTATTGCAAAATTCGACAAATTATTAATTCGAAAGGAGTCTTGGCAGTGAAGAAAAAAATGCTTGCTTGTTTAATAATCGCGCCGCTGCTGATAACGGCGGTCACTTTCGCACAAGAATACTTTAGGACCGCGACGGTGTACCGCCCGGGCGAAAGCCTCGAGGTGCCCGCAAGGGACATAGACGCATACCTGAGCGACGGCTGGTATGACGCGCCCGTCGTCAATATATACCGCGCCGACGGTATGGTTTCATGCGTCTATCAAAGCGACGCCGATCTTTATTTAAGCGACGGCTGGTTCCCCGAGCCCGTGGTCCTGCTTTACAATTCGGAGGGACACGGCGAGTACATAAAGAAAACCGAAGAGGCGGAATATATCGAAAGCGGCTGGACAAGCGACCCGCCCTCCAGAGAGAGCCTTGACGATCTGAGAGCCGAGATCGTCGAATACTTACCGGAACGCGCGGGCGACTGGGGCGTTTTCGTAAAGCGAACGGATACCAACGAATATTTATCAATAGGCGAGCGTCCGTATTCAAGCGCCAGCCTGATAAAGCTGTTCTGCATGAACGCGATTTACACGGCGATAAACGACGGCTCCCTGACAAAAACCGACGAGATAACGGAAAATCTTGAACAGATGATAACAGAAAGCAGCAACGACGCGTTTAACCGACTGACAGAAATTCTCGGCGGCGGCAGCACGGTGGAGGGATTTGAAAGAGATGACGAGATAATCAAGTCTCTGGGATTTAACAACACGCAGCACATGTCGGAGCTGATCAACGGGAGCGGGGAATACGCCATATATGTGGCGGCGAATCTGACCTCGCCCATGGACTGCGGACTGCTGCTTGAAAAGATATATGACAAAGAGCTGGTTTCGGAAGAGGCCAGCGAGGAGATGCTGAGCTTGCTGCTGCGCCAAACGCGGACTTGGAAGATCCCCGAATCGCTGCCCGAGGGTACCGTGGTCGCCAACAAGACCGGAGAGAACAATAAAGTCGAGGGAGACGCGGCGATCGTGTACTCACCCGCCTGCGACTATATTATATGCGTGATAGGCAACGGAGACGTGTCCGCCGGCGTTGAAACAATACAAAAAGTCTCGCGCATGACCTACGATTATTTTAACGGCGGAGAGACGGAAGGAGAATGACTATGAGCGCGCCCGACAGAGCGAAAGAATTATTTTTAAGCGGAATGAATTGCGCCCAGGCGGTGGTCTGCGCTTTCGCCGACCGTTTCGGGATCGACGAGAAAACGGCTATGAAATTTTCGGAAGGACTGGGCGGAGGCATGAGCCGCCTGCGCCTGACCTGCGGCGCGGTGTCGGCCATGGCGATGGCAGCGGGGCTGAAGCTCGGCAAAGGCGAGGTCGGAGACGTTAAGACCCGCGGCGCGGTGTACGCGGCGGTCCAAAAAATGGCGGGCGAGTTCAAAGAAAAAAACGGCTCGCTGATCTGCCGCGAGCTTTTGGGCAGCGCCCTGCCGAAAGACAACGGGCCGAGCCCCGAAGCGCGCACCGCTGAATATTACAAAAAGCGCCCCTGCGCCGAGTATATCCGAGACTGCGCCGAGATAATCGAAAGAAATCTGTTTTAAAAATTATGCCGCGGGTCCAAAAACCCGCGGCAATTTTTATTCTTTGCACTCCAGGGCCTTGATCCGCTCGTCGTGGCGCCCAAGCTCCTGACTGTGCTCGCTGAGCATTCCGGCCAGCTCGTCAAGCTCTCTGCTGTGAGAGTTGAGCCGCCTCTCGTGCTTGTCGTAATTTCGGTTCAGCTGATCGATGGCGTCGGTCAAACGCACGATGTTCATATTCAGGTCGCTTATGGGCTTGAAGCATTTGAGCAGCAGCCCGGCGAATCCGCCCACAGACACCAGAGCCACGATAAGCATACCCAAAAATTCACTGCCGTTCATTTGTATCACCTTTCTTTTGATTCAATTTATATTTCGCCCCGATACTATTATATAACATTCCCCGTGCCTTTGTGTGCCAACGAACGTAGTGATTAGCGATTAGCGAATAGCAGGCTCGCCCCTTGGGGAGAGCTGGCGCCGAAGGCGACTGAGAGGGGTTCCCGGTCCCTGGTCGCTAATACCTAGCCTCTATGTTGAGTCAAACGGGCGGATAATATCCGCCCGCCCCGAATTAAATTAGAAAGAAACATATTTGACAAAATAAAGTAATAATATTTTAATAAAAATGCATTGACTTTTATGCCTATTTGCAATAGAATAATAGGCATGAAAGTAATTCGGAGGATGTTCATGAATAATTCTGAGAGAATTCTTGATTTCGCTAAAAATAACGGAGGAATAATCACAACAAAACAAGTTGACGAATTAAATATTAAGCGTGGTATTTTGTATAATCTTGTAAAAAGGGGTGAATTGGAGCGTTCATCAAGAGGTGTATATATCTTGCCGGGCAACTTTGATGATGAATTATTTAATTTGCAAGTAAAATTTGGAAAAGGCATTTTTTCAAACCTGACTTCCTTGTATTTGTTAGAGTACACTGACAGAACGCCAATTAAATATGATATGACATTCCCGGCATCATATAATACTTCCGCATATAAAAATCTCATTACTGCGCACCGAGTTAAACAAGAAATATATTGCCGTGGAATTGTCAAAGCAAAAACACCCTTTGGCAATATAGTTAAAACATATTGTATTGAAAGAACGCTATGTGATATTCTTCGGACAAGAAATGAAATTGACGTACAAATAATTACTGACGCATTTAAAAAATATTCTAAAAGCAAATCTCGTAACATACCGTTACTATCCGAATACGCAAAGTTAATCAGAGTAGATAATAAAGTAAGATCGTATTTGGAGGTTTTACTATGAAAAATGCAATGCAGTTAAAAGCATATATCAAGAATTTATCAAAAGAAAAACATATATCTGCGCAGATCGTTTTACAAAATTATATGTTAGAGCGATTACTCGAAAGGATTTCTGTTTCAAAATATCATGATAATTTTATCTTAAAAGGCGGATTTTTATTGGCAGCGATGGTAGGTCTCGACACAAGAGCAACAATGGACATGGACGCAACGATAAAAGGATTGCCGGTGAGTAAAGAAACAATCTCTGAAATGTTTCTTGATATATTGAAAATACATATTGATGATGATATAGAATTCTCATTTAATGAAATTGAGGATATTCGCGAAGATGATGAGTACGGTGGATTTCGCGTAAGCCTGACAGGTAATTTTCCACCGATGGCAGTGCCGCTTAAAATAGATATTACAACAGGCGATAAAATCACACCTCTTGAAACTATTTTTTCTTTCAGACTTATGTTTGAGGAACGGAACATTAATATTTTGGCATATACTGTTGAAACAATACTTGCTGAAAAGCTTGAAACAATTATATCAAGAGGCGACCAAAACACAAGAACGAGAGATTTTTATGATGTGTATATTTTGAACGCATTGCAAAAGAAAAATATTGATAATGAAATATTAAAAGAGGCTTTTTCGGCAACAACAAAAAAGCGCGGTACGGAATATATAATGGAAAACTATTCGATAATTTTGAGATCTGTGCTTACCAGCCGGGTAATGAATAGTCGGTGGACCAAGTATCAAAAAGAATTTGAATACGCGAATGATATTCGTTTTGAAGATACCTGCGATGCGGTCAAAGCGTTGCTGAAAAAAATATATGGAGGGCAAAACAATGGCTGATACAAAAGTGATAATAATTCCGGAAGGTAAAATCTGTGATTATATTGACGGAAAATTTCGCAACAATACTATTATAACAATCCCCGTGCCTTTGTGTGCCGCCAAACCAAAAACGCCCGCCATGCGGCGGACGAATTTTTTCACATATTCTCATACATGCTGTACAAATTATAGTAAATACCTTTTTGCTCCAGCAGTTCTTTGTGGGTGCCCTGCTCCTCTATTCCCTTTTCGGTGAGGACGAGTATTAAATCCGCGCTGCGTATCGTCGTGAGGCGATGTGCGATGATAAACACCGTTCTGCCCTTGGCGAGCTCGTCGAGAGATTCCTGGACGAGCCGCTCGCTCTCGTTGTCAAGGGCCGAGGTGGCCTCGTCGAGAATAATTATCGGCGGGTTTTTGAGAAACACGCGGGCTATGCTTATACGCTGCTTCTGACCGCCCGACAGCTTGACGCCGCGCTCGCCCACATAGGTGTTGTAGCCCCTCGGCAACTCCGAGATAAAGCTGTGGGCCCCGGCCCGCTTGGCCGCGGCTATGACTTCCTCGCGGGATGCGCCGGGCATACCGTAGGCTATGTTTTCAAAAATCGTGCCCGAGAACATATACACGTCCTGCTGCACCACTCCTATCGAGCTCCGCAGCGATTTGAGCGTGACGCCGCGAATGTCGCTGCCGTCTATCATTATCCTGCCGTCGGTCACGTCGTAGAACCTGGGTATCAGGCTGCACAGCGTGGTTTTGCCGCTGCCCGACGGGCCGACAAGCGCCACCTTTTCGCCCTTTTTTATATCCAGATTTATGCCGCTCAGCACGTTTGTGTTGTCGTCATGATAGTGAAATCCCACGTTGTCAAATTTGATGTCGCCGCGCACCGCGCCCAGCTCTTTAGCGTCGGGCGCGTCATGGATATCGACGGGCGCGTCCATTATCTCAAGAAAACGCTCGATGCCCGTCATGCCTCTCTGGAACTGCTCGGTGAACTGGATTATCGTCTGAATGGTCGTCAAAAGCGTGCTGACATAAAGCAGATACGCCGTGAAGTCGGCCGCCTCGATTTTTCCCTTCATCAAAAACGCGGCGCAGGCGATAGTCACGATCAGATACATCATGCCCTGGAAAAAGCGGTTCGATGTGTTAAAGCCCGCCATGTAGAAATATCCCTCTTTTTTGGCGTCCAGAAACTGCTCGTTTCCGTCCTCGAACTTTTCGGCCTCTATGTCCTCGTTGGCGAACGACTTCACCACGCGTATGCCCAGCAGCGTGTCCTCCACCTGAGAATTGATCTCGCCGAGCTTGTCGCGCTGACGCTTGAACGCCGCTCTCATGCGGATGTTGAAAAATTTGACGAATAAAATAACCAGAGGCAGCGCCGCGAAAATTATCACCGTGAGCGGCACGTTTATACCGCAGAGTATAACAAACGACACAACGATCTTGAGCATACAGATAAAAATTTCCTCGGGACAGTGGTGGGCGAACTCGGTTATATCGAACAGGTCCGAGGTGATTCGCGCCATGATCTGGCCCACCTTGTGCTCGGAGTAATAGGCGTGCGAAAGCCGCTCCAGATGGTCGAACAGGTCGCGGCGCATGTCGGTCTCCATTTTGGCTCCCATTATATGGCCCGTGTCGGCCATATAGAAATTGGCGGCCGCGTCTATCATCCTCAGAATCAGATAGAACAGTCCTATCCTGAGAATAAGCACAACTGTCAGGGCGGCTATGTCATTTATCGCAATATCGGTTATGTAGCGGACCAACATAGGAAAGACCAGCTCGCACACCGTGGAAAGCGACGCGCAGAGCAGGTCGAGTATCAAAATATGCTTATAGCGCCCGAAATAGGGCACGAATCTTTTAATCAGATAGCCGAGCTTCATCGGCTGACGCGTTTCACTCATAAAATCCACCTCGATCAAATCAAAAGTTTATTCGCTTGTATCTGAATCTAACGTTTAGAACCAAACCGACCGCCAGCATGTTGGTTATCAGCGACGAGCCGCCGTAGCTGAAAAACGGCAGCGTGATTCCCGTCACCGGAAAGATGCCTATGCACATGCCGATATTCTCAAATGCCTGAAACGCCAGCATCGCGGCCACTCCGGTGCAGATATACATGCCCTCGCTGTTTCTGGCGTTTATGCCGATATAGAGGCAGCGCAGGATCAAGGCGGTCAGCAGGATTATAACCAGCGCGCCGCCGATCATTCCCAGCTCCTCGCAGACGATCGAATATATAAAATCGGTGTGCCGCTCGGGCAGCAGATTGCTGTAGCGGCTGGCTCCGTTATAAAGTCCCATTCCGGTCAGCTTGCCGCTGCCCACCGCGATCTTTGACTGGGTCACGTGGTAGCCGCTGCCCGTTGGGTCAATGTCGGGATTGAAAAGCGCGATTATCCTGTCCTTCTGATAGGGCCGCAGCAGGAAAAACCAGGCGATCGGACAGAGCGCCAAAAGCGCGCCGAAAGCCGCAAGCCAGTATTTCCAGTTAAGCTTCGCCATAAACAGCATGGCGGCTGTCATCATCACAAAGACCACGACCGTGCCGAAATCGGGCTGCAGCAGCATCAAAAGGCAGAGTATCGCCGGATGCAGCAATACCTTCCATAGGACCTTAGGCTCGTTGAGCTTGTTTCCGACCTCGCTCAAATGCTTGGAAAACGTGATAACAAATCCGACCTTAACGAGCTCGGCGGGCTGAAAGCTGAGCGGACCCAGGCTGAACCAGCTTCGCGCGCCGTTGCGCAGCGAGCCTATACCCGGGATAAGCACCAGAACAAGCAGAACCACGCAGGCGATATAGATATACTTCGAGAGCCGCGCCAGATAGTCGTAATCCAGAATACTGATTATGATAACTCCGATAAGACCCAAAACAAGAGCCGCGCTCTGCGTGATCACGTACCGCGTCGGATGGTCGCCCGCCGCGCTGGAGATCATCACGATCCCGAAAACCGCGGCGAGAACGGTTATCACTATCAAAAAGAAGTCAATGTTGCGTATCGCGTCGCGAACGCCTCGGGTTTTTTCAAGCATTTTTATGCTCCTTTGAATTCAGTCTGTTTTCTTGACGCTGAGCGCCATGCCGTCTCCAATGGGTATAATCGCGGTGTCGAAATTTTTGTCGCGGCACAGCATGTCCACATATTCGCGCAGCCTTTTGACTATCGTGCGCTTGCGGTGCAGCACCAATTCGTCGGTGGCGGTCATGCCCTTATATAAAATATTGTCCGAGATGAGCAGTCCGCCCGGCCTCAGCATATCGCGGCAGCTTTCGAAAAAGCTGCCGTACTGCGCCTTGGCGGCGTCCACAAATATCATGTCGTATTCTCTGCCCTCGGATCTGAGCTTTGGCAGGATATCGGCCGCGTCGCCCTCAAACAGAGTGACGCGCCCGCTCACGCCGGCGCGCTCAAACACCCGCCGCGCATACGCCGCGGCCTCGGGATTTATCTCGACGGTGTCGACCGTGATGTCGGGCGCGACACGCGCCATGCGCGCCGCCGAATACCCTATCGCCGTGCCGACCTCCAGAATATTTTTGATCCCGCCCAAGCGTATCAAAACCTCGATAAGTCTTATGGTCTCGGGCTGCGATATCGGCACCTCACGCTCGGCCGCGAACTTTTCCAGCTCGGCCAAAAGGCCGCCGCGCTCGGGCAGCACGTCTCTTATATACCTTATTATATACTCATGGTTAATACTGTCGTCGATCATGGCAAAACTTATTCGTCCTCATCCTCGTCGGCCTCGGGCGCGGACGTCTCGATCGGCGTATCGGTCACAGGCTCGCCGTTGGCGATCTGCCGCATTTTTTCCTCGTGCTGCTTGTAGGTCGTTGAGAAATAGTTTTTCGAGCCGTCGGGCGCCGCCAGGAAGTACATATACGGCGTGGACTCGGGATAGAGCGCGGCGCGCACCGCCGCCAGTCCCGGCGAGCTTATCGGTCCGACCGGCAGACCCTTGTTGATATACGTGTTATAGGGCGAGTCTATCTCGGTATCCTCCTCGCTGAGGACAGGCTTGCGCTCGCCCAGAATATACTGAACGGTCGCGCAGGACTCGAGCTTTCGGCCCTCGTACAAACGGTTGTTAAATACCGACGATACGATAGGCATTTCCTCCTCCGAGGCCGCCTCGCGCTCGATCACCGACGCCATTGTCACCACATAGTCCACAGGATCGGTGGTGTTGCTGGCGTTATATACAGGCATGACCTTTGAGTTAAACGCGTCGAGCATCATCGTCACTATATCGTGGGGCGATGTGCCCGGGTATATCTGATACGTGGCGGGATAGAGATAGCCCTCCAGCCTGTTTTCCGCTCTGGGTATCGCGTTCACAAAATTATAATCGAAAACGCCGTAGTTTACCTCGTTCATAAAATCCTGCGTCGTCACCAAGCCGCTCGCCTCGAGTATGGCGGCGATCTGCTTGAGCTCGCTGCCCTCGGGAATAACCACTTCCACCTGGTCGCCCACTCCGCCGTCCGCGTAGCTTGCGAAGGTGGTGAGCAGCTCGTTGTATGTCATCGACGACGACACCGAGTGCCGTCCCTGCTGGAACATATAGCGGTTGCCCGCGTACACCCTAAACAGCGGCGCGAATTTGATAATTCCGCGGTTCGCCAGAAGATTGGCGACAGTCGACGCGCCCGCGCCCGCCGGCACGTCTATCACGTACATTTTGTCGTCTCCGCCGCTGCCGCTTATGTCGCTGTAGACCTCATAACCGACAAGGCTCACCACCGCGATAACCACTATCGCGATCACCGAGCATATAAAAATTCTCTTTCTGCGCTTTTTGCGCTTTTTCTTTAGGTTTTTCGCCGCTTCTCTGGCGGCTTTCTTTGCCTCAAGCTCTTCCAGAGTTCTGACTTTTTGTTCCACTTGTTTTCCCTCCGTTACGAGATTTATGCTGATTTAATTCCCCGTCTTGATTATTTCGCTTTCGGTTATGATAAAACCGACTTTTCGGTCGCGCGGGCCGCGGCATATTTTAGCAACGAGACACGCGCCGAAGCACAGGCCGACCGCCGCGCCTCGATAATCCTTAAGGTATCTGTCATAGTATCCCTTGCCGTACCCTATCCGATACCCGCTTTTGTCAAAGCCCAAACCGGGCACAACGATCAGATCGATATCTTTTTTCAATATCAGCGGGCTGCTCTCGGGCGGCTCGGGCACGCCGTAGGCGCCGGGGCTCAGCTCACTCCTCGACCTTATGACGCGCGCGGTCATCTCCGTCCCGCCTTCACACAGCGGCACAGCCGCGATTTTGCCGTCTCTCAAAATTTTTTCGAGCACCGCGTCGGTCTTGACCTCGCTGCCGAACGAGACGTAGGTCATGACGGCAGCGGCCTTTTTGTATATTTCCCAATCCGTCAGCAGCCTTGAGACCGCGGCGCTTTTCTCGACGCGCTCGCTCTCGCTCATGCCGTCTCTGACGGACTTCAAAATTTTTCTTTGTTTGATCTTGTCCATATTAAGCCGGCTGAGGGAACATCATCTTTTTAAGCACCTTCGCGCCCTTGCCCGGCTCGTTTGAAACATAGTCGCAGATCGCGGCCCCGAATTCCAGAGCGCGGCCCGCGCCCATGGCGGTTATTATGTTGCCGTCTGTCACAACGCCGTCGGGCATTATCTCGGCTTCGCCGAGGCTGTCCTCAAAACCGGGGAAGCAGACCGCCTTTCTGCCGTCCAAGTATCCCATCTCTCCTATTATCATCGGAGCGGCGCAGATAGCCGCCACCAGCTTTCCGTTTTCCATGCAGTAATTTACGGCTTTGGTCACGCCCTCGTCCTTTTGAAGATTGAGCGTACCCGGCATTCCGCCCGGCAGTATCACGCCGTCTATATCGTTATAATCGACCTCGGTGGCGTCGGCCTTAACGACTATCTCATGGGTGCCGAAAATAAACTCGCCTCCGACGCCCACGGTCTTTGTCTTTATGTTTCCGCGGCGCAGCACGTCAAGCGTGGCTATGGCCTCGGTCTCCTCAAATCCGTCCGCTAAAAATAAATAAATCATAATAACAATCCTTTCTCCTTGTCAATACTGTCAATATAATTTCAAAAAACGCTTACCGCTTTTTTGCGTTTTTCCTGACGGTTTTCATAAATTTCGGCAGCGCCGCGAAACGGCCCAGTCTGCTGGGATTCGTGACAAATCTGTAGAACCACTCAAGATTCATCTTGATAAATATCTCCGGCGCGCGCTTAGCCACGCCCGCGAAAACGTCCAACGCTCCGCCGACGCCCATGCACAGATTGACGCTCGTGAGCTTTTCGCGGTTTTCGTATATCCATTTTTCCTGCTTGGGCGCGCCCAGGCACACAAGCAGCAGCTTGGCTCCCGACTCGTTTATCTGACGTATTATCTCATCGTTCTCGTCGTCGGTGAAATACCCGTCATGCACGCCGCAAACGTTGAGCCCGAAATATTTCTCCCTGAGCTTGTCGGCCGCGGTCTCCGCGACTCCGGGTTTGGCTCCGAAAAGGAACACGCCCTCGCCGGTTTTGCGCAGGCTCTCGAGCAGGCCGCAGGTCAAATCAAAACCCGCAACTCTCTCGGGCACCGGCGTTCCCAGCATTTTCGCCGCGTACACCACGCCGATACCGTCGGGTGTGCACATGTCCGCCGAGTTGAGAATGTCCCTGAACTCCGGGTCCTCGTAAGCCGCCATGACTATTTCGGGATTCGGAGTGAATATCATGGACACCCCCGGCACGCGCACCAGATGTTCCGCTCTTTTAAGAGCGTAAGCCGCGGTTATCCTGTCGATTTTTACTCCCAAAATTTCAATTGTGTTTCTCATGTTTTTAACTCCTTGCCCATATTTATACATACCGAATATATTATAACATAAAACATCGAATTATGCAAGCCCTTAATTCACACGCCGCCCGCGCATGGTTCAAACAAAAAACACTTGACTAATCCGCAAAAAATTAGTAAAATAAATAGTAATAAACGAGGAGCTATTAATCGTTATGAACAAGATCAAATTTAACATAAAAAACGCTAAAGAAATATTAAAGATCCGCTCAATGCGGTTTTCGAAATATGCCGAGAGCAAAGCGCGGCTGAACCTTTATTTTATGCTGATCTCGTCCGCGGCGGGTCTGATAATCTCGACCCTGATGCTCCTGCCCGCCCCGTTCTTTTTGGCGGAGCTGAGCCCGAGCCCCGCGAGGCTCGTGTTCTATCCCGTTT
This sequence comes from uncultured Monoglobus sp., assembly GCA_947630505.1. GTDB lineage: Bacteria > Bacillota > Clostridia > Monoglobales > Monoglobaceae > Monoglobus. Next base: position 12,148 of record CANRHV010000049.1, read on the forward strand.
TTTTGGCGGCCGGGATATTCTCGGCAGTCGCGCTCAAACGCGGGCTTTCAAACTCGTTTTTTATCCAAACGATGTGCGCCGTTATGTCCGCGCTGACCTTGGGCGCCGCCATACTTACCGGCGTTTTTCTGAGCCCCGACAGTCCCGCGGTTTTCTTTCCGCTGCTGATAATCATGCTGTCGACCGCATTTGTGGTTCGTCCGATCGCCATGGATCTGCTCACCGCGGTAATGGCCGTTTTGTTTATAATTCTGTCGCAGCGGTTCAAAACGCCCGACATCGCCGACTATGACACTATATCGGCGATCGGCGCGCTGATGATGTCGTGGCTCGCGTCGTATTTTGTGTATCACACGCGCATGAGGGACTACGCAGCTCAAAACGAGCTTTACAAGCTGAGCAGCACAGACTCCCTGACCTCGCTTCTCAACAAGCGCTCGGGCGAGTATAACTGCCTGAGATACATGCGCTCAAGCGGCACGACCGAGGCGTACACCGCAATGATGCTTGATCTTGACGACTTTAAAAACGTGAACGATATGTACGGCCACATACAGGGCGACAAGGTGCTGGAGGCGTTCGGCCGCGAGCTCAAACGGGCGTTCAGGTCGGACGACATACTGAGCCGCATAGGCGGCGACGAATTTTTTGTGCTGCTGCGCAATATCGGTGACAGAAATATAATCGAACAGAAAGCCCAAAGCGTGCTTAAAATATGCGGCGTGTTAAACGAGACATTCGGCACCCGCCTCGGAGTCAGCATGGGGATCGTGATAGTGCCGAAGGAAAGCGTCCGCCCGCTCTACGAGCAGCTCTACAAAGCCGCGGATGTTCTTCTCTACAAATCAAAGCGCGGCGGAAAAAACAAATACACGATCTCAAATTATACCGATATTAAAACAAAAGTATAAATAAATCTTAATGTTTAACGCATAAAAAAGCGGCCCCGTTTTTTTGGAGCCGCTTGTTTGTTTTATCTTAGTCTATAATGATTATCGTCGCCACGAAGTAGCCTGTTGTGTCGGCGCCGGTGGCGCTCACATTACTTCCGGCAACTATATCCTTGGAGCTGGCGGACTTGCCGTTTGACTTAAGGAACGTCGTTGACGAGTCATAGTAAACCGTGTCGGTCGCTCCGCCCGCGCCCTGGACCGAGATCACCTTCAGGGTATTGTTGACGCTCTGGACCTTGCCCGAAACGGAGGTCTTTCCGTATGAGGCGGTGGCGCTTGATTCTATGCTCGACAGCGTGCTACCGTCGGTCACTATGCTGGCCGAGTTGCCGGGACGCAGATCGTATATCGTTCCGTCAACGTTGTTCACCGTTACCTTTGTGCCGGTGGACATATAATATGTCTGATTCTTGCCGTCGATCTCTATTGTGATCTCGGGCTTGTCGCTCAGTATGATCTCTTTGATCGTGCCGACGTGCTCGGCCGTGTCGCTCTTGGCGCTGACCTCCGTAACTCTGCCGTTTGTCATGGTGAGAGTAACATTGTCACCTTTATTCAGGTCGCGGAGATTGGCTATCGCTCCGTTGCGCTTTACCGAGATATTTCCGGTCGAGAGACGATAGTTTGTCGTCTTGTCGGCCTTCTCGTCGTAAAGAACTATGTACGAATCACTCGAGCTGTCGCCCTGAAGATTCTCAAACACACCGCTGACCGAGGTATCCTTCTCGTTCACGGTGACCGTTGTGACCGTGCCGCCCGTCAGGACCGCCTCGACGTTGTTGCCGACCTTGAGGTCCTTAAAGGTTCCGCGCGCTCCTTTTATATTGAAAACGCAGGATGGCGAAACATCATAAGTCGTGCCCTTGTCATCGCTTTCGGGGTCTCTTATAATTATCTGCTGGCGTCCGCCGCTTTCGCCGAGCTGGCCGATAACGCCGTAAACCGTCTCGACCGTCTGGCCCGCGATCGCCTCGATCAGTCTGGGGGCATCGTTCGTGAAGGTGACCATGATCTCGTCGCCTTTTTCTATATCGTCGATCTTGGCGTCTCTGCCGTCGAACTTGATGACCGTGCCTCTTTCGATCTCGCAGCCTTCGGTGCGTCCGTCCTGAGTCGCGATCTCGATCGCGCCGGTCTCATAGTCGACCGAGCTTACCGTTCCCAGAGTGGCTGTTCTGCCGAGCGTGCCTATCATTCGGTCAAGAAGCACCGCCATCTGAGCGCGCGTCAAAGTCGTGTCGGGAGAGAAATAATCCTTGCCGTTCTCGTCCTTGCCCATGCCGTTCATGATATTTGAGTTTTTGGCATACATCACATACTTCTGAGCCTCCTCCGGGATCTTGTCGAAGTCGGAATAAGCGCTCTTATCCACTATTTCAAGATCCTGCGCGTCGGCGTCTCTGCCGGTCAGCTTGACCATCAGATACGCCGCCTGCCATCTGAGCAGCGAAGTGTTGGCGTTGGCGCTTGAGGCATAGTTCCGCAGATCGTTCAAATCGAGCGCGTTAAGATACATGAGATAGCACAGCTCATTCGGATACTGGGAATTAATGGCCGTCACCGTTTTCTCATAGTTTTCCACCGCCCAGTCGACAGACATCTCATAATCAGCCTCGTCGACTCCCATGATTCTGGACATGAGCAGCAGCGCCTCAACCTTGGTGATAGCCTGCTGAGGCTTGAAGTTTCCGTCGTCATAGCCCTTTATGTATCCTTTGTCGGTCATGTTGTTGATGGAGGCCTTAGCCCAGGATACCGACGCGTCACCCTCGACGTCGGGGAAAGTTTTCGCAAGGACCGGAACCGCCGCGGACATGGCGATAACCGCGCCGCACAGCGCCGATGCGATAATTCTCTTGAATTTCATCATTAATTTTACCTCCTAATATATAATTAACTTGCGCATATAATTTACATACACATTATATTGATACTTGTCTCATTTAAATATACCATAGGTTCTATAATAATGCAACTGTCAAAATTTTAATTTTTTGTGTTTTTCTTTACAATTTTGTAACAAATACACATTTTTCAAACATTATGACAATATTACCATAATGTTTTCGGTGTATTTTCATTTGCTCAGTGAATACTAACTTTGTAAAAAAATAAAACAACACTATTTTGTAAATAGGAGGACTGAAAATGAAAAAGACTTTCATTTCCTTTATCACGGCACTGAGCGTAGCTCTGTATTCGGCGGCGGGATTCACCGCCTACGCCGACATAATGCCCGATAAGGGAACGGACACCGCGGCCTCGAGCGCGCCCACAGCCGCGGGACCCGGCATAAACAACGGCCGCGAAGCCGAGATAATCTCCTTTGACGGCACCAACGCCGACGGCACTGTCGACGTCACCAACGGAGTGAGCACCAACCTTATAGAAAACGGCTCAAAATACAACGGCATGGCGGCGCAGCCTATCAGCAGCGACCTGGCGCAGTCGAGATACAGCAATGTGCGCGTGGCGCTGTCGCCCGACATCGCCGACACCAAATACGCCGAGGCCGCCGAGCTTCTGGGGGCGCTGGGCATAATGGTGGGCGACGCCGAGGACGGAGCCTTCAGGCCCGACGACCCGATACTCAGAAGCGAGATGGCGAAGGTCGCGGTATACTCGATCGGCCTTGAGGACGTTGTCAAAAGCTCAAACGGCTCGACCGGATTCCCCGACGTGCCCAACGACCACTGGGCGACCGGCGCGATAAACGTCGCCGATCAACAGAGCATGATCATGGGCGACACCGAGGGCACCTTCAGGCCCGACGACTACGTGACATTCGAGGAAGCGGTGACGATCATCGTGCGCGCTCTGGGCTATGAGCCCGCTGCGGAGGACAAGGGCGGATATCCGACCGGATATATGTTCATCGCCTCGTCGAACCAGCTGCTTCGCGGCATTGACGCGGCGGCGGCCGAGCCCGCCAAGAGAGGCGACATCGCGCAGCTTGTGTTCAACGCAATGACCGTCAATCTGATGGAGCAAGTGGGCTACGGCTCGGAGACCAGATACGAGGTCGTTGACAAGACGCTGCTCTATGACAGACTGAACGTTGAAAAGGCTTACGGACAGATAACCGGAACGGACGAGACCTCTCTGAAAGGCGGCTCCACAACCGCCGAGGACAGGATCATGATCGGAGATCAGACCTATCTGGCGGGAAACACTACCGCGGCTCAGATGCTGGGCTACAACGTTTTGTATTACGCCAGAATAGACAAGCAAACGGACGAAAAGACACTTATTCTCGTGACCGAGCAGCAGGGCAAGAACAACACCCTGACCCTCAACTCGTCGGATATAGTCGACGTGACGGGCGAAGATGACAGAACGGTTGAATACTGGGCGGACAGAGTAAACGACAGAAGAACCAGAACATCGACCATCACAAAAGACGCGGTCTATATTTACAACGGCAAATATAAGTCGGACACCGAGCTTGACGACCTGATGCCCGAGAGCGGCAACCTTGTTCTGCTTGACTCGGACGTGAACGGAGTTTATGATATAGTATTCGTGAACCACTTCAAGAATCTGGTGGTCGACACCGTATCGGATGTGACCGGCAGAGTGACCGACAAGTATCTGAACGGCTCGCTGGTATTTGACGAAAACAACGAGGAAGTGAAATACAGCATTGTGAAAGACGGCTACAGGATCGGCCTTGAGGATCTGAAGGAATGGAACGTGCTGTCGTACACCGTCAGCGAGGACAGCAACCTTATCAAGGCCTACGTTTCCGACGCTTCCGTTACCGGCTCGGTGACCGAGGTATCGGACGACGGCTACAGGATCGGCGACAGCTCCGACATCTACGAAAAAGCGTCGAGCTATCCCAACGAGATAAAAATACGCGACCGCGGAACCTTCTATCTTGATATAGAGGACAAGATCGCGGCGGTCAACACAAGGGTCGGCTCCGACTCGTCTATCACCACCAACTACGCGTACCTTGTGGGCGCGGCCATGAACGACGGCTTTGACAAAACGGCTCAGTTCATGCTGTTCACCAAGGACGGCGAGACGGTGATCCTGGAGAGCGGAACCAGAATGAGACTTAACGAGAACTACTCAAAGACGCCCGAGGAAGTCGTGACGGCGCTGGCACCCGGCGGAGACACGACCGAGCAGCTGATAGTTTACGAAACCAACAGCGACGGCAAGATCACCGCGATCGAGACCGCGGCCGACGGCACGGGAACGGGCGCGCCCGCTATAGACAAGTTCACCAAGAACATCAGCCGCGACGGCATGATTTACAAGCGCGCTTCGGGCAAACTGGGCAACGTGGGCATAACCGACGACACGATAATATTCGATATTCCCGCGTCCGCGGGCGACGACACCGACAAATACTCGATCAGAACGCAGGCCACCCTCTCCAACGACTCGACCTATGACGCGATCATCTACGACCTGCAGGAAAACTACACCGCCAATGCGGTTGTTATCACAAGCTCCGTGGGCGTCACCGCCGCGGAATCCCCGATAACGGTCGTTAACTATATCGCCGAGGTCCAGAACGAGGACTACGAATACACCGACAAGCTGTACGGCTACAGCGGCGGCGAGGAAGTCGAGCTGCTGGCGGCGGACAAGAGCGTGCTCAGAAAGGGCGGCGAGGCTCTTGAGGCGGGCGACATCATCCAGTACAAGACCAACGCGAAGGGCGAGGTCGACGGAATAACCGTGCTGTTTAATTCCGACAACAAGGAATCCGAAACGCTCACCAAGGTGACAAACGACCTTACCACGGTCTACGGCAAGGTGACCCGCAAGTTCAGCGGCAGCGTGAACATCGACGTGTCGGGCGAGATATACAACTACTCGACCGGCGACGCCACGGTCTATATGTACGATTCCGCGAGGAGCAAAAATCCCATATCCGTGGTATCCGCGGCCGATATAGAAATTTACGAGGAAGGCAACGAAGCCAGACTGTTCGTGAAGATCTATCAGGACGAAGTTCAGGAAATGGTTATAGTAAAATAAAAAAACAGGCGGGGCCGAAGCCCCGCCTTCCTGTTTTTGATCTTACACAAAGCCTCGGGTCATGATAAACAGCGCTATGTTGAAAAATATAAAGCATGAGAACGCGTCCATTATCGTGGTGATAAGCGGCTGCGCCATAAGCGCCGGGTCCAGGCGGCACAGCTTTGCCAGAACCGGAAGCAGCGCGCCGAGGCAATTAGCCAGCACAACAATGGCCACAAGGCTGAGGCCCGTCGTCACCGAGAGGAACAGCGGATCGTCGCCTTTGTACATAATAAAAACTCTCACACAGTTGACAAAGGCCATAGTAATGCCCGAGATCAGCGCTATCCCGAACTCTTTGAATAAAATTTTAGCGATGTCTCTGGGGCGCATCTCGCCGAGAGCCAGGCCGCAGATTATCATGGTCGAGCTCTGAGCGCCGCAGTTTCCGCCCGTGTCCATAAGCATAGGTATAAAACCGACCAAGATCGGCATAGCGGTGAACGCCGCCTGGTAGCTGTTGATTATGGTGCCCGTGACCGTCGCCGAAAGCATCAGCAACAGCAGCCACACTATGCGGTTCTTGGCGTGCTTCCATACGGGAATTTTAAAATAATTCTCGTCGCTGGGGCTTACCGCGCTCATCTTCTGGATATCCTCGCTGTGCTCCTCCCGCAGAACGTCGATGGCGTCGTCAAACGTGACGATG
>CANRHV010000050.1 GCA_947630505.1 uncultured Monoglobus sp.
ACTGGTTCAGGTTTTATGTGAACGAGTCGTAGTTGTCAATAATAATATTCATCAAAGATCACCCGCCCTTTCTATCGCCTGTATCATCGCCATGGCCTTGTTGACCGTCTCGGTGTACTCGGTCTCGGGCACCGAGTCGTAGACGATACCCGCTCCGGCCTGGACGTAGGCCTTGTTGTCCTTAAACAGCGCCGTCCTGATGGTTATGCAGGAATCGAGGCTGCCGCCGAATCCGATATAGCCGATCGCTCCGCCGTAGAAGCCGCGCTTTCGGGTCTCGAGCTCGTCGATGATCTCCATGGCGCGTATCTTGGGCGCGCCCGACAGGGTTCCGGCGGGAAGCACCGCCCGCAGCGCGTCGAACGCGGTTTTATCGGCTCTCAGCCTGCCCTGCACGTCGGACGTCATATGCATTATATGCGAAAATCTCTGGATATACTTGAGCCGCGTGACCTCGACGCTGCCGAACTCGCAGACCTTGCCGACGTCGTTTCTGCCCAGATCGACCAGCATGATATGCTCGGCGTTCTCCTTGGGGTCGGCGATCAGGTCAAACTCGTTCTGCCGATCCTCCTCGACCGTCTTTCCTCTGGGGCGACTGCCCGCTATCGGGCTGTTTGACACGATCCCGTTCTCGACGCGCACCAGCATTTCGGGCGACGCGCCCGCGATCTGACAGCTGTCGAACTTCAGGAAATACATGTACGGCGAGGGGTTTATGACGCGTATCGCGCGGTAGGCGTTGAACGGGTCGCTGTAGTTCTCGATCTCGAACCTCTGCGACAGCACCACCTGGAATATGTCGCCGTTTTTGATATATTCCTTCGCCCTCTCCACGTTCTCGCAGAACCGCTCCTTGGTTATGTTGCTCTTTGGCTCGCCCGAGCCCCTGAATCCGCTGCCCGGCTTTGACTTGAGTTCAAGGGGAGCGGCCAGCTCGTTCTTGATCTCGATCAGCCGCTCGACCGCGCGGTCGTATCTGAAGCGCAGGTTCTCGCCCGGGTGGATATTCACCATGATTATGATTTTTTTCGCCTTGTTGTCAAAGGCGACGATCTCGTCGGTGAACATAAAGTGCATGTCGGGCTGATTCAGATCGTCCTCGGGCGGCTCGGGCAGCTTTTCGGTCAGCCGCACCAGGTCGTAGGCGAAGCAGCCCACAGCGCCGCCGCTGAACGACGGCAGCCCCTCGATGACCGGGGACTTGAATTTGTCGGCATACTCGTTTAAAATGTCGATCGGGTTCCCCTCGCGCTCGGTCACGACGCCGTTATAATCGGTGATTACCGCCTTGCCGCCGTAGCTCTTGAACGTGAGGAACGGGTTTCTGCCGATAAACGAGTATCGGTTTGTAAGCTCACTGCCCTCGACCGACTCGAGCAAAAAACAGTATTTGTCGGTCTCGAGCTTTCGGAACGCGGATATCGGAGTGTCCATATCCGCGAAAACCGACAATGTGACAGGTATCAGGTTGTACCCCTCGCGGGCGTAGTCTTCCACCTGCTCAAAGGTTGGATAAAACATTAAAAAAGCCTCCTCATAATTTATTTGAGTAGACCAACTAAGTATTCAGTATCAGTAAAGCTCCGCGGTTACGTCAAAGCCAAAGCGCCGCAAACACGGCGCGGCTAAGCCGCCCGCCAAAAAATTTCGGACACTATTTCAGTCCACTCGTCTCGTCTAATCTCAAATACCTAATCTCGTCTAATCTGAAACTGTTTTTCTATTATATACTATATGACCGCGTTTGTCAAGAAAAATTTTTCACAAAAGCGGCGCAGCCGAAGCCGCGCCGAAGCTTAAACAAGATTTTTATTTATTCGGTTGCGGAAACCGTAAGCCTCAAACCAAGCGGACGCATGATTTTTATAAGCGTATCAAGATTCGGCGTCGATTTATATGACTCTATGCGGGCTACGGACGACTGCGGCATACCGCAGAGCGAGGCAAGCTCTCTTTGGCTTATGCCGAGGGCATTTCGCTTTTCGATCAACGCTCCGACTATCGCCGCAACGCTTTCAACCTCGTCAATATCTTTTGACATGTCGGGGTCGACCTCTCTGACGTGTTTCTTGTAATCATCCCATGTTCTCATATCAAGCTCGCTCCTTTCCCGATAAATAGTCTTTGCGCTCCGCTTTTGCGCGGTCTATTTCTCTGCGAGGCGTTTTCTGCGTCCTCTTGCGGAAAGAATGAAGCAAAACAAACGTGTCGTTTTTGTAAAAGAAATAGAACACACGGTTGTTTCCGGGGCGCAGTTCCCAAATACCGTCTTCTATGTGCTTTGTAACGTTTTCCGGCAGTCGCGTGCCGTGCTCCTGCAAAAGCTGTATATACAGACTTATCTGTTTATATTGAATACGGGAATCCTTGCTTGTTTTGGATCTAAGACGCAACTCTTCCAAAAACTCCCATATTTTGGACTCTCCGCTTGAGTTTTCATAAAATTCTACAGTGTACATTAATAGTATACTCCGATACATACGATATATTTATATTATTATGATAGCACAAACGCTATCAAATGTCAATAAAAATTTTCACAAAAGCGGCGCAGCCGAAGCCGCGCCGCCGTAATTTAAATTTTATCTTTGGTATATCCTGTCGGCTATGGCCGCTGCCTCCGCGCGTGTCGCGGGAGACTTGGGATTGAACATTCCGTCTGAGCCTGTCAGAACTCCCTGCTCCGAGAGAGCCGCCACGTAGGGCAGCGCGTAATCCTCGATGTCCGCCGCGTCGGAATAGCTTACCGCCGCCTGCGACGACGCGTTCAAGAATCTGCCCACGATCGCCGCGATCTGCTCGCGGGTGATGTTGTCGTCGGGACTGAACGTCGTCTCGGACGTGCCGTTGATTATTCCGGCGTCGAGAGCCGTAGATACGTACGGAGCGTACCAGTCATCCGCGCCTACGTCGGCGAACTTGGATGTTGTCTCCGCAATCGGAAGCTCGAATATCAGCGTCGCGATCTTGGTGAACTCGGCTCTGGTTATGTTGCCGTCGGGAACGAACAATGTCTCGCTTTCGCCGTTTATGATTCCCGCGTTATACAGATCCATGATGTAGCTGTATGCCCAGTGATCCGCGGGAACATCGGTAAATACCTGAGTCGTGGTCGGATCGCTTGTCACGATCGTGTCGGGCGCCTGTGTCGCTCCGGGCGCTGCGGTCGCGTTCGGGTTCGCGGTCGCGTTCGGGTCGGCTGTCGCCGTAGGCTTGGGAGCGGCCGTCGAATTACCGGTCGTGAAGGTTCCGCCGCCTCCGCCGCCGCTGCCGTAGGTAGGTCTTCTGGTGGGTCTGGGCGTAAACGTCGGTTCAGGCTCGCTTGACGCGCCGGGCTCCGCCGATACGGCAGGTTCCTCGGACTGCTCGGGCTCAGCCGATACCGCGGGTTCCTCCGAATGCTCGGGCTTGGGCGTCGCTGTTGCCGCGGGCTCTTCCGACTGCTCCGGCTCGGGCGTCGCCGTTACTACCGGCTGCTCGGGCTCAGGCGTCGCCGTTGCCGCGGGTTCTTCCGACTGCTCCGGTTCGGGCGTCGCCGTTACTACCGGCTGCTCGGGCTCCGGTGTCGCCGTTGCCGCGGGTTCTTCCGACTGCTCCGGCTCCGGTGTTGTCGTTGCCGCGGGTTCTTCCGACTGCTCCGGCTCGGGCGCCTCCGATACAACGGGTTCCTCGGACTGCTCAGGTTCGGGGGTCGCTGTTTCAACCGGCTGCTCAGACTGCTCGGGTTCGGGCTCCGCCGATACGACCGGCTCCTCCGACTGCTCGGGCGCCTCTGATACGACGGGCTCTTCCGACTGCTCCGGTTCGGGCGCCGCCGATACAACGGGCTCCTCAGACTGCTGAGGCTCAGGCGTCGCCGTTATCTCGGGCGTCGGTGTCGCCTCGGGCGGAGGAATAGTCGGCATGTCGGAGGGCAGCGGGGGAGCTTCCTCGGGCACCTCGTTGGGAACGACCTGAACGACCGTCGTGTCGCCCGCCGCTTCGTTTTCCGCGGCCTCTTTTTCTAGAACGGCCTGCGGAGCGAACTTGACGCTTACCATAGCCGCCGCGGTCAGATCCTTGTAATCGTTAAAGTTTACGTTCACAGTCTCGGCGCCGCTCTTGCTTCCGTCGGGATTTGAATACTTAACGTCGCTGCCTATGCTGATCTGCTCGATAACATAGCCCTGATCGGGTGTCACGGTGAAGCTCTGAACAGGCTCGGCCTCCGTGATCTTCATGAGGCCGTCCGCGTCAGTGTTGCTGTACGCAACGCTTCCGCCGTTATTCTTGGTTACAACAAATGTCTTTTCGGCCTTTTCGGCTTCTTGTTCCTCATTGGTCTTTTCGGTAACGACAACCGCGAACGGGCTGAAGCTCTTGCACAAAATAACCAAACCGTAAGGCGTTACCTCGCAGGGGATCTTCTCGATACCGACCGTGTTGCCGCGGTCGTCCTTAATATAGTGATAGGCCGTGAATTTAACGCCCGCGTCATCGGGGCCGTAGGGAGCGGGGAAGCCCATCATAACTCTCACGCCCTGTCCCGGCTGGGGAACCTGGCACTTGCATACCGTGAGGTTAATATTATACATGCTGCTCGCCTTGGGAGTAACTCCATTTTCTTCGAGCAGCTCATTCATGGCGTTCTGCTCGCCTTGGCTGGTCTCGCTTACAACCAAAGACAGTCTGTGCGACAGACCCGGGTCAACGGGTTCACCGTTTGAGTCCGTCCATCCTGAAATATCAATATCGGAGTCGCTGATAAGCTGCGGCTTTGCGTGAACGTTCCAGAAATATCCTCTTGATCTGTAGGCGCAGGCCGCGCAGGGGAACGATGTTACCATGCCTATCTCGTTCGGTATCTTCTTGCTGACAACGCCGCGCATCGTCTTGAATACGATCAGATACTCAACGCAGTCGCTGGCCCATGTCGGATCGGGCCTAAATTTAAACGTCACCGTTCTGTCGCCGTCAAAATGGATCGAGGGAACAGCCTCCTCAACCTTGATGTTGTCAAGAGAAGCGTTGTTCTCGGTCTTATCGAGAACGTAAACTCCGTAGTCCTCGCCGTACTTAAGCTCGATCGGTGTGCCGTTTTCGGTCACAACATCACCCTCTGCCTCGCCGTCGGCGGCGGTCACGGGCGCGAACTGCTCAAGAGGCTGATCGAACGAATATTCGCAGTCGATCTCCATGTTGCCCTGGATTAAAACTCTGCCCGATTGCGAGGGAGTTCCTCTCTTGATATAGGGAGGCGCAACATATTTCTCGGCCGGGTTGTAGAGCAGTCCCGTCTCGGCCTCAAAGCCCGCGGTATCACCCTTATAATATTGATACTCAAGCCGGTCAAGGCCGTAATTATCCAGCGTATCCGGTGAAGGATTCGGGATTTCGGGATTTACCGGTATTTTCTGACCATAATACCAGTGTCCCTTGGGCGGAACCTTGGTGATAGCAAACTCCGCATAATAGATCTGCCAAGCCGGGAACAGCGTATATTCTTCCGTTTCAAATCCGTCCGAGCCGGCGAAATATAATCCGGTGTCGGCATAAACCCAATCGGAATTTCCTACAAATCCACCCTCGACGGTGCTTGTATCTTTTGCGTATTGCTTCACAAGGATATATATTCCGTCCTCGCGCGCAGCTTTCTCATAGCCCTTGCCGTTGTAGCTTACCTTGTAAACCGGGGCTGGAATGTCTGTACCGAAATACATGCCGCTGTTTTCGGTGTACTGAACGTCAAGTCCGTTCAGCGAGAACACGGTGTCATAGCTGACGCCGCTCATCTCAAGAGCGGGATATTTGAACACAAACTGACACTCGGACATCTCGCCGCTCGCCACGTGCTGCTTATCCATTATATCGGCGCCGACCAGCAGATACTCTGTAGACTCGTGTCCGCTGTCGACATCGTCTATCTGAACGCCGTTCCAGGCCGAGGGATCGTCAAACGTGGAGTCCACCGCGTACCAAACGTCGTTTTCAACCTCGTGGACCTGAACCATGTTCCACATGTGAAGCTCCTCGTCGCCGTCGCCGTGCTTGTAAATACCCTGAACCAGAACGCAGGGAATGTGCAGCTTATCCATGATGCACTTAAAGCCCCTTGAATAGCCCTCGCAGAGCGACTCGCCCGCGACCAGCGGACCGTAGGCTGTTCTCACGTTCTCGATGTTCTCGGGACGGCACGCCTTGGGGTCCGTCTCCGTGGTGGTGTCGAGCTTATATCTGGTGTTTCTGATCATGGCGTTGTGAACAGCCGTGATCTTTTTCTCGTCGTCGGTCTTTTCTCTGTATTTTTCCTCATCCTCGTTTCCGGGTCTCAGATCAGCGAGATCGTAAAGCTCCGGGGTTTTCGACGCCTCGGGATCCGCCGATGTCTCGGGAGCCTCGGAGGCCTCGGAAGCCTCAGCCTCGGGCTCGACCGCGTCGTCGCGAACCGCCTCGTTGGCGATCTTAACGTAATTGTCGATCGACTTATTCAGCTCATCCATCGCCGCGTCTATCGACTCGGGGCTGTCAAAGCCTTTTCTGTAGTAATTATCGGTCCTGCCCGCGCCAAGAACAGCCTTGTAGCCTGTCCGGGCGTTGAGCTTTACGGTTATTGTGAGATTGTCGGTGTTCACATAGAAAACCTCGGGATAATCCGCGAAGAACGCGTCGCGCGCCGCGCCGTAGGTATTGAGCAGGGTGTTGTCGCCGTTCGCGTAGGCCGCGAGCTGCTCCTGTGAAACGATGTGGTTCGCCACCAGGTCGTATGAGCCCGTGCCCGTTTTAAATGTTCCGGTCTCGTACATCGCCTTCATGGCGTCGTAGAACCTTTTTGCTTCGGGAGTCAGCTGATCATAGAAATAGAGATAATGATCGCCGCTCCAGGTGACTGCCGCCGTCTCGGCCTCACCGTCGTCATAGGACGCCGCCGAAACGACGGGCGCCGCGATAACCATGGTGAGAAGCATCGCGATCGACAGCAGCAGCGCTGTTGATTTTTTGAATTTAACGGTCAATTTAAACTCCTCCTTTTTAAAATATGAGCATTTTTATTATGTATTTTATTTTTTTAAAACACCGTCTATGCCCCAAAATATAGGCGGGGTATGCCTATTTTATATTAAAACTCCCAAAAAAGCAATTACAATAATATTACAAATGACAAGAAATTAACAAATTCGTCATAACACTCACATTTAAACTAAAATCGCCTTGGTTTTTGTGAAAGTTGCACAATCCAAAACACGGCTATTATCCGCCCGCTCTGCCTCGCCCCTTGGGGAGAGGTGGATTTTCGCCAAAGGCGAAAAGACGGAGAGGGGTCAACGTAGTGATTAGCGATTAGTAAATAGCGATTAGGACCTTCACAAAATTCCGCCGGTGTGCTATAATAAACAAAACAAAACGGAGGCCGAAAAATGAACCGAATAATCGACGCATTAAACAACAAAACCGAAAATTACATACTACCGCTGTTCTGGCAGCACGGCGAGGACGCGGAAACCATCCGTCGCGAAATAAACAAAATACGCGAGGCGGGGATAGGCGCGTTCTGCGTGGAATCCCGCCCGTTTGAGGACTTCTGCGGCGAAAAGTGGTGGGAAAATTTGGACAACATCATCGCCGAGGCGAAGCGCCTCGATATGCGCGTCTGGATATTTGACGACAAGCACTTTCCCAGCGGCTACGCGAACGGCGTTTTTGAAAACAAACGCCCCGACCTGCGCAAGCGCCACCTGATCGAAAAAAACGCCGACGTTTTCGGCCCGCGAAAGGACGCGGCGCTGCTGCTGCCCGAGCTTCGGCCCGAATTCGACGAGCGCCTGCTCGGAGCGGCGGCGATGCGCCGAAGCGGCGAAGGCGAAAACCTCGCCGATGAAGCGATAGACCTGACCGCCAATATCCGCGACGGAATGTTGTGGTTTGACGCGCCCGAGGGCGTGTGGCGGGTGTTCTTTTTTATCGACACCCGCGATGGGGTGAGCGGCCGCTCCGCCTATATGCTGGACCCGCTTGATCCCGAGTCCTGCAAAATGATGATCGACGAGGTCTACGAACCCCACTACAGACGATACAAAGCCGAGTTCGGCAAAACCATTGCCGGTTTTTTCAGCGACGAGCCGGGCTTCCGCAATCTGCCGAAGGGCTACAACACCTCGGTCGGCACCGCGGACGCGGCCCTGCCCTGGAACGCCTCGCTTGCCGATATAATATCGAAAGCCTCAAACCGCCCGGCCGTCTGCGCTCTGGCGGCGCTTTGGCACGACTGCGGCGGTATCACGTCCAAGGTCAGACACGCATACATGGACGCCGTCTCAAAAATGTACAGCGAAAACTTCTGCCGAATGCTCGGGGATTGGTGCCGCGAGAGGGGCGTTATGTATATCGGCCATGTGCTGGAGGACATGAACGTCAGCTCCCGCTTGGGCCCGGGCGCCGGGCACTACTTCCGCGCGCTCGCCGGACAGGACATGTCGGGCATCGACGCGGTGTACCATCAACTGCTGCCCGGCTTCGGCGATATGAGCCACGCGGTTTTCGCCTCCACCCGAAACAACGACCCCGAGTTTTACGACTTCGCTCTCGGCAAGCTGGGCGCCTCGATGGCGCACATTCAGCCGAACAAAAAGGGCCGCGCGCTGTGCGAGTGCTTCGGCGGCTACGGCTGGGCCGAGGGCCTGCCTCTGATGAAATGGCAGATCGACCATTTTCTGGCGGCGGGGATAAATTGCTTCGTGCCTCACGCGTTTTCGCCCAAAGAAAACGACCCCGACTGTCCGCCCCACCTCTACGGAGGCGGCAAAAATCCCCAATACGAGTATCTGAAAATTCTAAGCGGTTATATGAACCGAATGTGCCACATGCTGAGCGGCGGCAAGACCGCGCCGAGCGCCGCGGTGATCTACCACGCCGAGGCCGAATGGTGCGGCGGAAAATACACGCTCGAGCAAAAGCCCCTCAAAAAATTGCTGCAAAACCAAATCGACTGCGACATCATACCGTTTGAGGCAATAGATGACGGCGAGATCAAAGACGGCCGCCTTGAGATAAACGGCACGGTCTATTCCTGCGTCATCGCGCCGTATGCCGAAACGCTGCCGCCCGACTGTCTCGCGCGTCTCGAGCGGCTCAAACAAAACGGCGCCGACGTTGTGTTCACCGACGCGCCGCCAAAAAACTACGAAAATCCGCTGAACATCCCGTCGGTTCCCCTTGACAAGATCGCGGAGCACGCGGAAAAATACGCGGACATAAAACTATCCTTTCCGTTTGAGGACCTGCGCGTCCTGCATTATGTCCGCGGCGGAACGCATATATACCTGCTGAACAACGAGAGCGTGAGTCGCGTCTTTGACGGCGGTATCACATTTTCGCGAAGCGGAAAATGCGCGGTCTGCGACCCCACAAGAAACACGCTACGCCGTGCCGACGCGAGCGGCGGCCTGCGGCTTGTGATAGAGCCTTACCGTCCGCTTGCGGTCATATTCGGAGACGTGCCCGAAGACCTTGAGCCCTATGATCCCGATCTGCCCGAAATGACCGAGCATGAGCTCAAATTCGATATCGACATATCCGAAAACGGCGGAGATTTTGCGCCCTACAGAAAATCAAGCAACCTTGTGAATATAACCGGCCCGGACGCTCTGCCGCGCTTCTGCGGCAAAATACGCTACCGCGCCGAGCTTTTATCCCCCGGCGGCGCCGCGGTGATCGACCTCGGCGAAGTCGGCGAGATCGCGGAGCTTTTTGTAAACTGCGAAAAAATCGGCTGCGAGATCTGCCCGCCCTACAGATTTTCGACCGAATTAAATAAAGGCTTAAGCCGCCTTGAAATAATTATTACAAACAATCCCGCCTACCGCGAGCGCGACAAATACTCCCGCTTTATAGCCCTGTCCCCATCCGGTCTCATCGGCCCCATAAAAATCGGATATATCAATACCGCCCGCTTTTAACCGTTTCGTTTTCACGCGGGCGGCCGAGGTCGTCGTCCCGATAGGTGGGCAAGGCAAAAAAAGGCTTCCCCTTGAGGGGAAGCTGTCGGCGAAGCCGACTGATGAGGTGTTTGATCCCTACATTCACAGCACTGTTTATTATTTTTCGCCGAAATATTCAGTTGTTAAGGTGCGCAGCGGAACCTCGATCTCACCTTTTTCGTTGAGTGTGCCGTCGCAAATCACATAAACCCCGGGGTCCGCGCCGTCTTTCTGCATCATCAGCGGTATGTCAAGAGCGTTTTCCGCCAAAATAAACACGTCGCCTCTGGTGCAGGGATTTTCGGAACCAAGCTCAACGCCGCTTGTCAGTCCGTGCCGGCGCGCGGTTTCTAAATATCCTTCGGGATAGCCGCCGATCATATCGGCCTGTGGGGCGTATCCCAGGAGCGACACGAGCATTTTTACCGCCTCTTGATATGTGACCTTATCCTCGGGTCTAAATGTTCCGTCCTCGTTGCCGTTTATTATTTTTGAGTTATATGCCGCGTTGATATATCCGGATGCCCAATGGCTCTTGTTTACGTCGCCGAAAACCGTGTCGACCGCGTCCGGCACGTCGTTTATGCCCTGAAGTTTACATATGATCACCGACATCTCGGCTCGGGTCAGGCTGTCGCCGAGACGCAGATCCCCGTTCGGATCGCCGCTTATAATACCGAGCCTCAGCAATCTTTCGGCCGCCGTCTCGGAGCCGCCCGCCGTTTCCTCTACGCGGTCATTCCGCTTATTTTCCAAAACCGTTTCGTTTTTTGGAGGATCGATCGACGGGCTCGGGTCCGGCCTCGAAGAAGCGCCCGACGCATATAGGTCCTTAGTCGTCGACACTATCGGCGTGTCCTCACGATATTTGAATTTGATCGTCTTTTCGGAATCATTATATGTGGCGTCGTACAATATTATTTTTTCCAGATCTTCGATCGGTATATATAATATGTTTCCCGAATATAAATATTTTCCGCTCAGTTTTTCGGTTTTTCCGTCTCTTGTGACCTCGCCGTTTTTTATATCCACCGACGCCGATATCGAGTAGTCCCAGTTTAGTGACACGGGAAGTCTGTGCACTATCGTTATTATCTCGTCCGCCGACGCGTATTCGCCGTCTGTTTCATAGTCATAATCAACCGTGCGCACCAAAGAAAACGGCAGGTATATTACTCCGTCCTCAACGATCGGGTCGGTTATGACATGTATAAGAGCCCCATAATTATCGCGAACCTCAAAATAAACCGAGTATTCATGATAGGGGCCTCCCGCGATCCCGCCGACTGTGTCGGCGCTGCCCGCCGCAGACACGGACAAAACGCAAAAAGCTAAGCTTAGCGTTGTCATAATTTTGATAAATTTTCTGTTTTTCATATTGATCACCGATATCCTTTCTTTTTTGATAATTAAATTTTAAATCAGCCGCCGATTTTTTATTCTACAATTTGTAGCACGTTTATATTCTACACCATATAGAAACATTTGTCAAGGGCTTTTTTAAAAATTTTTAAATATATCAAAATTGGGCGCTGCGGCACGGGCTGTATACCGGGTCCTTACACCGAATAAAACCACTCAAAAAGGGCCGCGCGTCTGCGCGGCCCGTTAAATTTCCTATAATTCTTGTTCCTGCGGTGCCTCTTCATCCAATACTTCCTGATACTTCGCGAGTATCTGCTCGTTAAGCATTGTTCTTGTAGTAGAATTAATCGGATGCGCTATGTCCTTGTATTCTCCGTCCGGTGTCTTTCTGCTGGGCATAGCCGTAAACAGTCTGCCTTCCTGGCCTTCGATGATTTTTATGTCATGAACCACGAATGCGTCATCAAAAGTTACTGAAACAACTGCCTTCATTCTTCCGTCAGCGTTAATCCTTCTGACTCTGATATCTGTAATCAGCATACTACTCCATCCTTTCCCGGATTTCTCCGCATATTTTTAACCTTTCTAACCTTATATAACCTCAATCCTTTCTTTCTCTTCCAAAAATTTCAACTTTGTGAGTATATATTCTTGAAATATTTTCAAATATATAGTATACTACACTAAGAACCACTATTGAAAGAGGGTAACATTAATATGAGTAAATTCTCCATAGCCGACATTCCGAAGGGCGCGCATGTGCACATGATCGGTATCGGCGGAATAAGCATGAGCGGCATTGCGGAAATGCTGCTGAGCTTCGGATACAAGGTGTCCGGCAGTGATACAAAATCTTCCGGTCTGACCGACCGGCTGAAGCAAAACGGCGCCGAGATATATATCGGTCAACGCGCCGAAAATATAAAAAGCCCCGATGTTGTGTGCTACACCGCCGCGATAAGCGACGATAACCCCGAACTTGCCGCCGCGCGCGCGCTCGGCGTTCCTGTTTTGGAGCGCGCGGAAATGCTCGGCGCGCTGCTCAAGCTCTACAAGTACCCTGTGGCGGTCGCGGGCACTCACGGAAAAACCACAACATCATCCATGCTGTCTCTGGTGCTTCTCGCCGCGGAAAAAGATCCAACGATCCTGATAGGCGGAGAACTGCGCCAAATAGGCGGAAATTACCGTATCGGCGGCTCCGAGTATCTGCCTTTTGAGGCATGCGAATACGTGGACAGCTTTCTCTGCTTTGATCCGTTTGTATCGATAGTCACGAACATAGAAGAGGACCACCTTGATTATTTTAAAGACCTTAATCACATTATATCATCTTTTATGAAATTTACAAGACTAACTGATGATAATGGGTGTAATATTGTTTGTATTGACGAAAATAGTACCCAAAATATTGTGCAAAATGTCGAAAAAAATATCTTGACATATGGTCTGAAAAATGAAAACGCGGACTACACAGCCAAAAACATATCTCTGCGAGATAAAGGTTATCCCGGTTTTGATATTTATAATAAAGATAGATTAATATGCCGCGTTGACTTAAATATCGTGGGCGAGCACAATATCTGCAACGCGGTGGGCGTCGCGGCGGCTTGTGATTTTCTCGGAATAGACCCCGAGTATATCAAAAAGGGTCTCGAGGAATTCACCGGGACCCACAGAAGATTCGAAAAACTCGGCAAGGCCGACTGCGGCTCCGACGTGGTCGACGACTACGCCCATCACCCGACCGAGATCAGAGCCACTCTGGGCGCCGCCAAAAAAATGGGATACGACAAAGTGTGGGTCGTGTTCCAGCCCCACACCTACAGCAGAACTGCGGCGTTTTTAGACGATTTCGCCGCGGCTCTCGGCGGGGCCGACAGGGTCATGATAGCCGACATATATCCCGCCAGAGAGAAATACGACGGCACCGTCCACTCCTGCGACCTGGCGAGAAAAATAAAAGGCGCGGTCTACATGAACGACATGCGGGCGATAAAGCGCTATCTGCTTGAAAACGCGGGCAAAAACGACCTGATAATCACCATGGGCGCGGGAAATATCTGCAATCTGGGCTACGCGCTGACCGACAGCTCAAAGGAAAACCTTATATGAACAGAGAGCTTTTTGAAAAGGGTCTGAGCGCGCTCGGTCTCAAAGCGGACGGGGAAACGATCGGCAAATTTGCGCGGTATTCCGAGATGCTTAAAGAATATAACGAAAAAATCAATCTGACCGCCATCACCGACGACGACGGGATCGCGGTCAAGCATTTTCTGGACTCGCTGCTGCCCCTCAAATACATCGACATAAACGGCTCCGCGGCGGACATCGGCACCGGCGCGGGCTTTCCGGGCATTCCGATAAAGCTGGCGCGGCCCGATATAAAGCTGACGCTCATAGACTCGCTGAACAAAAGAGTCAATTTTCTGAAAGCCGTCTCGAACGAGCTTGGCCTTAAAGCCGAATGCGTGCACGGCAGGGCCGAGGAGCTGGCGCGCAAAGAGTTCCGCGAGAAATTCGATTTCGCGCTGTCGCGCGCGGTGGCGAACATGACCGCGCTGTCGGAATACTGCCTGCCCTTTGTGAAGGTCGGCGGAAAATTTATCGCGCTTAAGTCCAAGGACGCGGACGACGAGATAGAGGCCGCGAGACCCGCGATCGGAACTCTGGGCGGCAGGATATCGGAGATCATAACCGCTCCGCTGCCCGAAAGCGATATTGTGCGCAAGATCGTTGTGATAGAAAAGATCAAGCCGACGCCCAAAGCCTTTCCGCGGTCGGCGAAAAAAATAAATCGGGCCGGAAAGTAAACGGCGCTTGCGGGCATATAAAAATACGAGTATTAGAGAAGGAGACAAAAAATGAAAACAAAGAACAATAACAGGTTTGTTTTTATATTGCTCGGCGCCGCGGCAGGCGCGGTTATCGGCGGAATAATCTGGGCGTTCATGCGCGTTATGCACCTGCTCATTGAATTGCTTTGGGACTATATTCCGGGTGTTGCGCATATTCCGGGCTACACGATACTGCTGTGCTTGCTGGGCGGTATTATAATCGGAATTATACAGAAGAAATACGGCCCGTGTCCCGATGACCTTCATCAGGTCATGGCAAAGTACAAGCGAGACGGCAGATATCCGTATCATAACATTTTGATCATGCTGATCGCCGCGCTGATGCCGCTGATATTCGGCGGAGCGATAGGCCCCGAAGCAGGCCTTACGGGAGTTATTGTGGGACTGTGCTGCTGGGCGGGAGATAATTTTAAATACGCGGGCAAGTATATGTCCGAGCTGCCGGAAATAGGTATCTCGGCAACTCTCGGTATTGTGTTCCGTTCCCCGCTTTTTGGATTTATAGAACCGATCGAGAACGATGATGATTTCGTCCTTCCGAAGGCATCAAAAACAACCGCGATATTCTGCGCCGTATTGGCGGGTTTCGGTATATTCATGCTGCTGGGCAAATTTTTTGGTTCGGGCGCCGGAATGCCGCGTTTTGAAAAAGTGTCAATAGAGAGAGGCGAGCTGTTGTTTGCCGTGCCTGTGCTGGCGATCAGCGTTGTCCTTGGCTATGTGTACATGATTTTTGACAAATTGACACAAGCGGCGGCGAAAAAACTCGGAGAAAGATATTTTATAACAGCGGTTATCGCGGCGCTTGTTCTGGGAATAATCGGCTCTGTGTTCCCGATCGCAATGTTCTCCGGCGAGGAGGAGATCCGAAAGCTCACCGAGACATACACTCAATATCCGGTGTATCTGCTGTTTATAATACCTGTTATAAAGGTCTTTTTAATAAATATGTGTATACGTTTCGGTTGGCGCGGCGGAAGCTTTTTTCCGTCAATATTTGCCGGAGTCTGCTTAGGCTACGCCTGTTCGGCCGCGTTCGGCATAGACCCTGTTTTCGCGGTCTCGATATCGGCCGCAGCGGTTATGACCACCATTATGCGAAAACCGCTGGCGGTTGCGCTGTTGCTTCTGCTATGCTTCCCCGTGAACAATCTTATTTATATACTCGCCGCCGCGTTCCTGGCGTCAATATTGCCTGTTCCGAAAAGCCTTAAATAGTATACGGTCGGAAACAAAATTTTTTCAAAAAACTATTGACAATACGGGCTTTGATGTGCTATTATAGTATAGCTGCTTATGGTCCGGTAGTTCAGTTGGTTAGAATGCCAGCCTGTCACGCTGGAGGTCGTGGGTTCGAACCCCATCCGGATCGCCAACGCTGCCTTAGCTCAGCAGGCAGAGCACTTCCTTGGTAAGGAAGAGGTCGGCAGTTCGAATCTGCTAGGCAGCTCCAAAGGCGCCGCGCAAACGCGCGGCGCCTTTTAAACCATAATTCTGTGTTAAAAATAAATTTATTTTGGAGGGAAAGACATGCAGCTGTTTCATAACTCTCACGACACGGCGTACCGCTCCCCGTTTGGCGCGGCGCCCACAGACAGCTTTGTTCGTCTGGGCATAAAGATCGACTCGGACGTGAAGCCGGACAGGGTCCGCGCGCGCTTTTGGGTCGACGACAACGAGGTCTTTTTCGAAATGAACCCGGCCAAAAAAGCCGTTAAAACCACGCCCCACTACCCCGACCTGACTTTGGCGCAAGGGAGCGATAACAGCGTTATGTACACCGCCAAGATCCCGACCCCCGAGACCGGCCAGCTTATCTGGTACTACTTTGTTGTCGAGGTCGGCGGCGAGACTATATACTACACAAACAACCGCGAAAAACTGGGCGGCGTCGGACAGGTCGACACCGAGCCGCGGGATAACAGCTATCAGATAACGATTTACGACAAGAACTACAAAACGCCCGACTGGTTCAAAGGACGCGTTATGTACCAGATATTCACCGACCGCTTTTTCGGCGACCACAGCGAGACCGGCGGCGCCATACCCAAAAAACGCAACGAGTACGTGATACACAACGATTGGTACGAACAGATCTCTTTCAACTCGCACCCGTTCGAGATGGGTCCCGCTTGCAACGATTTCTACGGCGGAAACTTAAAGGGCATAATAGAAAAGCTCGACTACTTAAAGAGCCTGGGTGTGGGCGTTATCTACCTAAACCCCATATTTGACGCGTATTCCAACCACAAATACGACACCGCCGATTATATGAACGTCGATCCGATGTTCGGCACCAACGAGGTCTTTACGCAGCTTTGCGAGGAAGCGAAAAAGCGCGATATAAGGATAATACTCGACGGCGTGTTCAGCCACACCGGCTCGGACAGCGTGTATTTCAACAAGTACGGCAGCTACGGCAGCGACGTGGGCGCTTACAAAAACCCCGACAGCCCGTACCGCGAATGGTACCAGTTCACCAACTACCCGGAATACGAGAGCTGGTGGGGCTGCAGCAATCTGCCGAATGTCAAAGAGATGACGCCGTCCTACCTTGACTATATCCTGCGCGGTGACGATTCGGTAATAAAGACCTGGCTCGGGCGCGGCGCCTCGGGCTGGAGGCTCGACGTGGCGGATGAGCTGCCCGACGAGTTTATAAAAATACTGCGCCGCGAGGTCAAGAGCCGGAACAAAAACGCCGTGATAATCGGCGAGGTGTGGGAGGACGCCTCGAACAAGGTCTCCTACGATATTCCGAGGGAATATCTGTTCGGCGAGGAGCTCGACTCGGTGATGAACTATCCGTTCAAAGACAATATGCTGGCGTTTTTGATGGGCAGCATAGACGCCGCCACCCTGAACGCGCGCATGATGTCGATATTCGAAAACTATCCCAAAGAGACCGTTCACGCTTTGATGAACATAGTCGGCACCCACGACACCATGAGGATAAAAACCCTGCTGGGCGGGCTTTCGCACGACTGCGGAACCAGAAAGCTCAGCTCGGGCAATGAGGAACTGGCGACCTACCGATTAAAGCTTCTGTCGTTCATTCAGATGACCTATGTGGGCGTGCCCTGCATATACTACGGCGACGAAGTGGGAATGCAGGGCGGCGGCGACCCGTTTAACCGCGGCACCTATCCCTGGCGGGCGGTCGACCCCGATCTTCGGCAGTGGTACGCCGACCTGGGCGCGCTCAGAAACAAGCTCGACTGTCTGAAAACCGGCAGATACAAAACATTGTACGCCTCGGGCGACATATATATTTACGCCCGCTACACATCGGACGGCAAAGACTCGTTCGGCAAAAAAGCGAAGAACAGCGTGGCGGTGTGCGCGGTGAACCGCAGCTTTGAGCGCAGGCGCGTCGATCTTGACATATCGGTGCTGGGCGACTTCAAGTATTTCGCCAAGGGGATCAAAAATCCCGACATAACCCCCTGCCGAGACAACATACTCGAGGTCAATCTCGACCCCCTCGGCTGCCGGATCTACATCAATTCCGACGAGATATAAAAACAATATACGAAAACCACCCCTCGGAATCTCCCGAGAGGTGGTTTATTATCGTTGATTAGGAACGCTGTGACTGCGACATATCCACCGCGTTTAGCAGCATTTCCTCGCTCACGCCCATATTCTTTAAATTCGCGATCATCGCGTCTATGCCTTCCATTCGGCCTTCTTTGCGGGCGTCTCTCATCATGGCTTTTTGTATTTGCTCATCGTCATACAGTGAAAACATTATATCATGCACCTCAACATAGTGATTAGTGATTAGAGAATAGCGATTAGGACATCGGGCGCTGAGTCATATTTGCGACATTTTGTATCATCTCGTCGCTTATTCCCGCTTTGCGCATGTTCGCTATCATTGCGTCTATGCCGCGCATTTCGCCCTCTTTTATGCCTTCCATTCGGCCTTCCATTCGGCCTTCCATTCGGCCTTCTTTGCGGGCGTCTCTCATCATTGCTTTTTGTATTTGTTCATCGTCATACAGTGAAAACATTATATCATGCACCTCAACGTAGTGATTAGTGATTAGCGAATAGCGATTAGGACATCGGACGCTGCGTCATGTTCGCGACATTTTGTATCATCTCATCGCTTATGCCGGCTTTGCGCATATTCGCTATCATCGCGTCTATGCCGCGCATTTCGCCTTCTTTTATGCCTTCCATTCGGCCTTCCATTCGGCCTTCCATTCGGCCTTCTTTGCGGGCATCTCTCATCATTGCTTTTTGTATCTGCTCATCATCGTACAGTGAAAACATTATATCATGCACCTCAACGTAGTGATTAGTGATTAGCGAATAGCGATTAGGACATCGGACGCTGCGTCATGTTCGCGACATTTTGTATCATCTCATCGCTTATGCCGGCTTTGCGCATATTCGCTATCATCGCGTCTATGCCGCGCATTTCGCCTTCTTTTATGCCTTCCATTCGGCCTTCCATTCGGCCTTCCATTCGGCCTTCCATTCGGCCTTCTTTGCGGGCATCTCTCATCATTGCTTTTTGTATCT
>CANRHV010000051.1 GCA_947630505.1 uncultured Monoglobus sp.
TTGCAGGCGTTCTTTTCGGAAATAACTCGGTTAATGTCATTAACGATCTCCGCATATTCTCTATGTTTGTTTTCCGCTTTCGATTCCTCAAAATCTATGTACCTTGACGGAGCAAGAATATAATTATTTTCGGCCACGGTCTGTGGTGATACCGATTTTGAAAACATCGGAATATCGGCTCTGACTTTCATGGCTGCAATCGCTTTTTCAATCTGTTTATCCGAAAAAATTTTAATATTCTTTTTATAAGAACGATTTTCATGACTTGCTCCGCCAAACTGCCCTTTTTGTTCCCTCTGTTCCTGCTCGTATGTTTGCCGCATATCAACAAAATTGATATGCGTAGCGGTCTTTCGCTTGTCAATCACCATTATACATACGCCGATTGACGTCTTTTCAAACATTCTATCCGGGCAAAGGATAACCGAATCAATATAATTTGATTTTACAAGATATTTCATAATATCCTGTTCTTGACCGTTGTTTGGCATCAAGACTCCGTTTGGCAATATAAACGCCGCTTTCCCGGTACATTTCGACAATCCTGTTAATACAAAAGCATAATTCGCATTACTTTCGGGCGGCAGTTCACATTCGGAAAACCGAGGTTCAAGTTGCGCAAAATCCGTTATTTGCCATTTTATATTATATGGCGGGTTTGAAATGCACGAATCCGACTTAGGTATATCCGTTTTATCCGTTATTGTTACCGTACTGAATTTCTCACCCTTCTGCACAATATACGAATTATATATTTCATCTTTCAATACATCGCCGTTGATTACTGTCGCGTTTATATTTCTGACCGCCAAATTAAAGAGCAAAAACGGAATAACTTTTTTGTCAAGTTCCACACATACAAAGTTGAAATTGTGGTTTAAATTCCACTTTTGAATAGTTAATGCTCCGCTGCCGGCGCATAGATCAAGCACGGTTTTTTCATCTTTCGCCTCAGTCAGCTTTCCGACAAATCTTGCAAGCGTCGGCGGCGTATAATCTTGCATTTTTTCTTTTCTGTCAGCTTCGTAATACTGAAATACCTTTTGAAGCATATCCTGTGACAAATTCCCGATTACACTCTCATACTCCGCGTATTTATCAAATTTGTTATTTATCACACAATCATACAATGTATGTGATAGATCCTTGATATTTTCTATTTCAAAGACCCGCATAACATTTTCACATATTGCCGATAGTTCCATATCCATATTTTTTACACCTCGCAATATTCCGGCAAATTCACCCGTACGATCGCGGCGGGGACCGGATAATATCTGTCTCCTTTCACACCATTTTCGCGACGCCGCGAAAATGGTCGCCAATGTTTTAGTTATCGCCTTTCAAAAACAGCTCGTGTGTGCCGTTTATATATGCCGATTCTTCGTCCGACATCTCATAACCGAGCAAAGTGAGGTAATTATATATATAAGCAAGTTTATCGTCGTTTGTATAATTGCCGTTAAAGTCATGCTCATCAAGATACTCACCGTCACTTTTCAGCCACGCCGACATCAAAAGCGCGCGGAAAGTTTTGATTTTTGAATCGTGTATGATTTCAATGAGCTGTTCTTTGTTTCCGCCGTAACCGTCTTTTGCGTCAACGCCAAACATATCACATATTTTTGAATAAATATCATACCCCATTTTGTCCGCCGAAAACATCTCAAATTCCGCGATGACCTGAAGATCGGACTCTGTTTTTGGTGTAAACGTTTTTACAAATTTTCTTCTTAATTTATACGCTCTGTTTTTGACTTCGGCGAGCTTTTGATAACGTTCCGCTCTCTCTTTTTCCTTTCTTGCAGCCTCGATCTCCTCCGGCGTTGGTTCGTTTTCGACCTCCTCCTCGTCATCGTCTGACACGCGATAAAGTGCTATCGTATTATGACTGTCATCGAAGAAATACTCGGCGCCGTCGTTGTATTCGTCAGGGTCAAGCTCGACCGGTTTGGTATAGAACCAAAAATCATTATAAAAATGCTCGTTCCAGTATTCCTCATCATAGTCGTCGGCATCAACATCAATTCGCTCTGCGAATGTCTCAAGCTGCTTTACCAGCGCCGCGCGGTTAACTTTCTTTTTTTCTTCGTCTTTGGCGTAACTTAAACTCCATTTAAAATCGTTTGTCCCCGCTTTTTCGAGGACTTCTTTTCTCGCAGCCTCATCTTCAAGCTCCGCGACTTCCAGATACTCATTAAGGCTGATATTCTTGCCCTGCGATTTTTTAAACGCCTCTTTATCCAGCCGCAGCAGTTTCATACGGTTTCGGACCGTGGTCTCGGAAAATCCCGTCCGCTCCGCGACCGTGTGAATATCTCCGCCAAAATCGAACATCAGCTGAAAGCCCTCGGCCTCCTCATACGGCGTGAGCTGGCGCCGCTGCATATTCTCGATCAGCATAGTCTCGATCTGTTCCTTTTCGTCCATATCGGCGATCACGCAAGGCAGCTCCTTGATCCCGGCGAGCTTTGCCGCCGCCAGGCGCCTGTGCCCGATGATCACCGTATACCGCCCGTCTCCAACGCCGCCGAACGGCACAACGGTCAAATTCTGCAAGACTCCGTTTTTCTTGATGCTGTCGGCAAGCTCCGACACATCGCCAACCTCAAGCCGAGGATTTTTCGGGTGCGGAACCAATTTTTCCGCATCAATGTATGTAATTTTCTTATCCATAATATTCTCCTTTTCTGTCATAATCATGTTTCAATGCCCCGCAATACTCCGGCAAATTTACCCGCACGATTGCGGCGGGGACCGGCGGAGTGACCGCGTTGCCGCAGCGAGCGACCTGCTTTGATTTCGGATAAGGCTTTCCCTCGGCGTCGGTGTCAATGATATAATCCCTCGGGAAACCCTGCGCGTTGAACAGCTCACGAGGCTGCAACATTCTCATGCGTATGTCGGTGATTATGTATTCCTCGCCGTGTATCGTTATAACCGCAAACCGGTCTTTTGTTGTGATCGTGTCGAGCGGTTCATCAACCGACTTTGCCGCTCCGTTTTGAAAATATTTAATCAAAAACGCCTGTACCTCTGCGTGGTGCGCGCCGCTGCATGATATCGTAGTCAATGGCTCGTCCGCCTTTTGGCCGTCCATATTGTTTCGCATTGTCATAATGTGTGCGGTCACAATACAGTTATGATCCTTTGCTGTCACCGTGCCGAGAGGCGCGTCGGCCGAGCTGCCCGCTCCCGTGTAGCCTCCCGCGTAGTTTTTCATAATGTGAGCCACGGATAACGCGTATCTGTTGGCGGTGTCAACCGTCATGATCGGCTCGTTTAACTCTTGCCCCCGAACCTCGTCTTTGGCCGTTTCACTGTGATATTGTATTATCGACGGCGCAATGAGATAATGTTTTCCGGTAGTAACCACCGTTCCGAGAGGTTCATCAATGCCGTTTACTCTCGGTTTCTGACCTTTGCGCTCGCCGTAACCTATCGGCACGATAAACGGCTCCGGATTATCTATAACGAATTTTTTAATACCGCGGGCGATCCTGCGCATGGTATTTTCGGCCAAAGGTCTTTTGCGTTCAAATATGCTTTTGGCGGGTATGCTCCAGTCGATACACTCGGCGGCAGTTCTGTAGGGACGCTTGTCTCCGCATAAAACCTCAATGCTGCCTTTCGGCGCGTGTGTCGGCTCCGGCCATACAATAGGCTTTTCGTCACAACGCGCTATCAGGTAGAACCGCGTCCGCGTCGTCGGCGCCCCGTAGTCGCACGATTTTAACGTCCGAGACTCGACGCGATAGCCAAGGCCTTTTGAGATCATTTCCGCCGCAGCGGAGTCGGGAGCTATCTCAAGCGCGTTGCACATTTCTTTGAATGCGGAATGCTCTCTCGATATTCCCGTGCTTAACGCTCCTATAAACCCCGCAAACGTCTCTCCCGAGTGCTTTTTATCGGGCTTGTTGTTTTTATCCAACGGCCCCCACGTTTGTATCTCCGGAACGTTTTCAAGCATTATACACCTCGGCCGCACCAGATAGGCCCACTTGACCGCGACCCACGCCAGGCCCCTTATATTTTTATCAACCGGCTTTCCGCCTTTGGCGCGGGAGAAGTGCTTGCAATCGGGCGAGAACCAGGCAAGCGCTACGGAATTTTCACCGCAAGCTTCGACCGGGTCCACCTGCCAAACGTCCTCACAGTAATGTTTAGTGGCCGGGTGATTGGCTTTGTGCATTGCGATCGCGTCCGGGTCGTGATTGATCGCAATATCAACGCTGCGCCCGATCGCCATTTCAATCCCGGTCGAGGCCCCACCGCCTCCCGCAAAATTGTCAACAAATAATTCTCTCATATACGCCTTACACCTCAAACAGTTTTCTGTACTCCTCGATCGGCAGCGGCTCTTTTGCCAAATACTTATGCGACCCCTCATAGATCGTTCCGTCCGCCCTGACCGGATAAAGGTTTCGCGCCGGTGTGGCCGTGTTCGGCAGATATTCCCACGCATTTTCTTTAATGCTGTCGATCTGCCGCTCCGCCTCTTTTATCTTCTGATCGGGCGGCATGTCCGCTTTCGCGTTCAACATAATAATGCACTCGAAGTCATACCGCTGCGCGTTCGAAAGCGGTCCGATTCCCGGCGCGACAATTTTTTTATACCGTTCATAAAGCGGTCGTATGTAGTCGCACAAAATATTGATCCTATAGGGCGGACCGCCGGCCCACCTTTCGCGATCGAGTTTCCCGGCCTTGATCTCCGGGTCGAACCTCGTGAACTTGACCGTGCCGTACTTGTCAATAAACCTTTGACGCTCCTCAAATATAGTTTTTTTCTTATTGGTTTCAGCCATTGTCAAACACCGCCTTGTACAAATACTCTAAAATTCTGCTGATGCCGCGATATGCTCCGATCCTCATATCGACTGTCGATTCAAAGCTGCAGCCAATATCATTGATCTCGATCAATATTTTTTCCGACATCTCTGGCTCGCTTTTTATAAACTCGGTCGCAAAATCTTTGAGCGATTCCCGCCGGGGCGAAAGCCCCAGCAAGTAATCAGCGCTGATGTTCAGCTTCGAGCACAAAGCGTGAAAATCATAAATGTTTGGTATACGCTCGCCGAGCTCGATTTTCGCAAGTTTCGATCGGCTGAGAAAGCAAATATCCGCCAAATCATATTGAGAAAGTCCCGCCTCCACGCGGGCCTCTCTGATTATTTCTCCGACTTTATCGCTTAAATTCATGATAAACCTCCATAACACACCTATTTCCTATTTCGTCGCCGAGCCCTGCGCTTGCTTGTCCGCCTGTTCGGCGGAGCGTCGCCCGCTCCGGGTCGGCTCCTCTTTCCCAAAAACGCAAGCGTTTTTGGGAGCCCTATTCGCTATTCGCTAATCTCTAATCGCTACGTTACCACTTCATGTGCTGACCGCAGTTATTACAAACGCGCTCCCCGTGCGTCCGCTCGCCGATACTGCGAAAGCGGTACTCTTTGCCGCAGTTTGAGCAAAACATGTTCGGGCTCGTATTATCGCGCCGCGGCTCGGTCGGATTAAGCCGCTCCATAGCCTCGATCGCGTCCAGATACCAGTGGTGATGTGCCGCGCTCTGTTTCGCCATCTCGCCGCGCATATACGCGATAGTATCATCATAGGTTTTCATCAGTCGTCAGCACCGCCCTTTTCGGCTTTCAGTATGTACGCCAAGATATTATCCTTCGAGATCTTTTCCCGCGGCTTATCGCTCTCACTTTTGACGCTTTTGACGCTGCTGTCGTCCTCGTCGTCATCAAAAGAATTTTTCACGTCGAACTCAGCCAAAAACTGATTCAAAAATTCTATGACGCCCGTGATAAAATCCTTGACGTCGTTGTTTTCCTCGGCCGCAAGCGCGCTCTTAACCTCGTCGGCGGTCTTGCCGAGATGCCGGGCCGTGTAGCGAATCACTTTGTCGTCCTTAAAGAATAAATCGTCCAGCAGTTCTTTTCTGCAATGGTTCACGTTTGACGCGATCGCGCCGAACAGCACGTCCAAACTTTCTACGGATTTGAAAAAACCCAGAACAAATGTTGAAGATGCGTCTTTGTTTCCGAGCGGCGTTCCGCCCATAACTACGTTCTTGAAGTAGTGGTTGACGATCTTTTCGTCAGTGTCCACGTCTGTAATAATAACTTTGTATGCCATAATAAAACCTCCTATTTTTCGGCTTTTTCTTCTTCTTCGATTGCTGCCACATCTTCAGCCTTGACTATGTAGCATTGTGAGTATTTAAACTCGATAGAGAGCGCCGCCTCCGCGGGCACCCAAACTCTTTTTCCTATACGTAACTTTTGGTCGAACATAAGATCGTCTGAGACTTCAACTATTGTTCCGCCGATAACGGCCGGCAAGAACCGAGTGCCGTTTATGATTACCCTTTGTGACATCGGTTTGATATTCAATCCGAACAACTCCTTTCTTATAAAACAAATTTCCTTACGCGCGAGGGGCGGAGGGGCTCGCGCAACCGGGCGGGCGAATTGTTTTGAAAAAGCGGAGCTTTTTCTTCCTCTTTCTCGTCATCTTCCGGGTCAAACTCGCCGTTGTAATACTTCCTGACCCACGCTTTTTCTTTGATCTTGACCTGCCTCACATCATCGGCGATCGGGCGCGGCTCCGTGTCGGCGTTTGCCTCGGCGATCGCCGCCGCGCAGTAAAGCGCCGCGCACAAAAGTATCACCGCTCCCAGAATTGCCAAGAACCACCCCGCCGCCAGCGCCGCGGCAGTCAGCCCGCCGAAAATCAACGCGCCGCCCAAACCTCGCATAATAATCTTGTCAAACATTTATCTCACTTCCTTTCTTGGCAAGCATCGCCTGATGTTCCGGGCTCCACGATGCCTTGATTGTTCCGCCCGACCAAAAATCACAAAGCGGCTGAACAATATGCTCGACCAGATCGCGCTCCGGATCATACGGTCTTGTCGTGCCGTCCGCCTGCATAACAACCGACGTTGTTTTCCACGGCATTTTTCTCCACTTGCGCGCCTCCTCGATCTCCTCGGGCGTCCTCTTTCGCTTGTTTGCCATATAAATCACCTCAATACATCTTATTCGGATCGGGAGCCCGTGCTCCGCTCATTTTCTGATGATTTTTTAATTACTTCAAAATTAATGCTCTGTTTCTTATATAGCGCTATGAGATCATTGACTCTTTTCACAACGTAAAGATAGGTGTCACAAGCTCGCTTGTTTGAATCCATAAGACGCTTTGAATCCATAAGTTTTACCACTATGCCAAAGATCACAGCGATGTCAAGAATTATTCTCAAAATATACAGAGCAAGAATAAAACCGTTCATTTCTCACACCTCACTTTCCTTACGCCGCGTCGGTACGTCCCAGCAGATAATCCACTGAACAGCCAAACAATTCAGCCATCTTAATTAATTTTGTTGCGGGGATATTTCCCGAACGTTGCCATGCGTAATATGTACTGCGGCTTACTCCTATCTTTTGAATAAACTCGCCGACAGGCATATTTCGTTTTGCCAATTCAACATTGATGTTGTTGTACATTTTGTTCACCTCCGTTCAGCACAAATTGTGCTTGATTGTCTTAATTATAGCACGTTTTGTGCAGTTGTCAAGACTTTTTTCTATTTTTTCTAAAAAACTTTGCACAATTTGTTCCGCGCCTTGTTGTGCAATGTGCTAAATATTGGATTTCTGTATTGACTTTTAGCACAATTTGTGTTAACATTTTTGATAAAAGGAGGCAGAAAAATGTTTGATGATAGATTAAAAAAACTACGTGATGAATATGCTTGGACCCAAAAGCAGGTTTCCGAAAAACTTAATATGAATCCGCGCACTTACTCAAGTTATGAAAATAATGATCGCGAGCCAAATTCAGAAGTGTTGATTTCAATTGCTGATCTTTTCAATGTGTCGGTTGACTACTTATTAGGATTGAAAGAACCACAAAAAGAAAAATCCGAAGAGACAATATACTATAATTTAATCGATCAGGACAAAGAATTTTTTAACGACTATCTTAATTTATCTGTTCAAGGCAAAGAATATATGCGCCAGACAATGGTTATGGTAAAAGAAACATATAAAAAAGATAATACTGTTTCCGACATGGGCGCAAAGATAGGATAGGAGGTGAAGATATGTTTTCTAAATTAATTAAAGTGAGCGCGGTTATTACTATTGGACTTTTGATTTTTTCGTCTTGCGGAAATTCTGACTATGAAAATCTCAAAGCCGAAAACGAGGCTCTTAAACAGCAGCTTGAGCAAAACTCAACTATCGCAGAAACAGTTCCGCCCGAAACTGAAAAACCCAAATCCGAACAACCTCTTAAACTCACACTTCAAGAAGTATACGGCGAAAACTATGGATATATTGAAACGAATTTTACAGTTGTTAATTGTACCGATAAGGCGATTAATACCGTTGGTCTGACTGTAGACGAGTATAATGCAGACAAACAACTAATAGCAAACACTTATCCGCAAATGCCTAATAGATTAGAGCCGGGTGAAAGTATAGTATTTGACTGTTTACATAAAATGGATTTTAATTTAATTCAATATGTGAAAGTGTCCGGTTATAGCTATTATGACGACAACAACCAATTCTATCAAGGATATTTTAAAGACACAGAAATGATGCCTATTTATGAAAACTGGACGAAAGAAAAACAAATGGGTAATCAATAATAAAAATACATGAGAATTTTATAAATCGAAAGGAGAAACAAAAATGAGTTTTTCGGTATGGAGTGACGAGATAAACAATACCGCAAGAGAAAACAAGAGCTTTGAAAAGGCTTTGAAAATGGATATGGAAAATATAATGATGCTTGACAAGGAAAAACAAACCGCTGTTTTTTACGCCGGCGAAGATACTGAGGACTACAACACGACGTTATCCCATTGTGATTGTCAAGATTTTCGTTACAACAAGAAAGGTCAGGCACCATGCAAACATATATACAGGCTGGCTCTGGAATGCGGACTGATTGACCCCGATGCCGAACCGTGGGCTACTTATAAAACATATTCCAAACTATATAACAGCGTAACAAATAAGATAAAAAAATTAAATATAAATAATTTGCAAAAATTAAACGCGTACATAGATAATTCAAAACCTGAATAACAATTAAAAATCCCGCGAGTTGTGGAGCACCCGCGGAATAATAGGAAATAGGTGTGTTATGAAATCAAAACATCTCACATAGTTATTGTATCATAGCACCGATAAAATGTCAACCCTTTTAAGCGCCGGGGGCGGAGGCGGCCGGCGCAACAGGGCGGGCGATTATTCGGAGGTATTTATGAAAGTAGCAGCTTGTTATATCCGTGTTTCAACCGAAGATCAGGTTGAATATTCTCCCGATGCGCAGCTTCGGGCTATGAAAAAATATTGCAGCGACAATGATCTGCTGCTCCCGAAAGAGTTTATATTTATAGACGAGGGCATCAGCGGCCGCTCCGCCAAAAAGCGCCCCGCCTTTCAGAACATGATAAAAACGGCCAAGATAAAACCGAAACCCTTTGATGTGATCCTCGTTCATAAGTTCGACCGCTTCGCCCGCTCCCGCGAGGACAGCGTTGTATATAAATCAATGCTCCGCTCCGAGCTGGGTATTCAGGTCGTGTCGGTCACCGAGAACATCGGCGACGACAAGATGAGCATTATCATGGAATCCATGCTTGAGAGCATGGCGGAATACTATTCTCTCAATTTATCCGACGAGGTCAAAAAGGGCATGAGCGAGAAAGCGAAGAAAGGCGGCGTCCAGACAAAAGCCTCTTTCGGTTATCGCGTGGAAAATAATAAGTATGTCCCCGATGAGGCCGAGGCGCCGTATATCAAAGAGATATTTGAAAGCTTTGTCGGCGGCGAGGGCTACGGCAGTATTGCCCGCCGCATGAACGCCCGCGGCATCAAGACGCACCGCGGAAACAAATTTGAGCAGCGCACGATACAATATATAATCGGCAATCCCGTGTATATCGGCACACTCCGCTGGACTCCGTCGGGCAAAGTCGAGCGCAACGCTCCGAGACCCGATACAATTTTTCTTGAAAACCAGCACGAGCCTCTTGTCACCCGTGAGGTCTGGGACGCCGCGCAGGAAAAAAGAAACAAACTCTTGCTCAATTCCAGAAAGTATTTAAAGAACTACAGCGGCGTTTCATATTGGCTGTCCGGCCTTTTGGTCTGCGACAACTGCGGCAAGACCCTGAGCCGCAGAGGAAAGTATTTACAATGCGGAGGATATTCAAAAGCGCTGTGCAATGTCTCGCACTCTATCCCGGTCGCCCGAGCCGAGGAGCTTGTCATAAATCAGCTTAAAGAAGATTATAACAATATCATGAACGTAAACCTCGAAAGCGGCGGACGGAAATTAAAAAACACCGACGAGGCCAAAGCATACGCCGACGCGATCGCCCGCCTCGAAAAATCCTTGCAGCGCGCCAAAGACGCCTACATCGCCGGAGTGGACACCCTCGAGGAATACGGCGAAAACAAAACGCGCATACAAAATGAGATCGAAAAAAATAAAAAACTGCTCAACGAGCAGCACACACAAAAACCCACAGACCCCAAAGAGCTGGCCGAAAACATAAAGCGCGCGATCGAGTTTATCCAAGACGAAAACAACTCCCTCGACGACAAAAACAAAGCCTTAAAACAATTCATCTCCAAAATCACATTCATAAAAGCCTCAAAAACCCTCGAAATAACGTACTTTTAATTTTTTATCGTCAAATGCAATTAGGACCGCCGTACTGCGCCACGACATAGGATGCGAGCTTGGGGTTTGGGTTTTTGATATTAACCGGGTATTGAAGTTTTTTTTGATAGTTCCACATATATTCTTTCCTCCTTACTATTGGTTATCCCAGGGCCAGGGGTCGCATATCCAGTTGAATTTGTCGGGGTCGTCGGCGCTCATTGAGGTGAGCGGGCCGAAGTTTTTCTCGTATTCCGCTACAAGTTCTTTGGTCTTTTCGGCCATAGCCTTATGTTTTTTTATCGCTTCCTTGTCGGTCGGGTGGGTGTCGAGATATAAATTCCACTCCTTCTCGGCGAAAGCGTAGGCCGAGATCTTATTTAAAAGCTCATTTCTTGTCATTCGGGCGCGCCTCCGTTCTTAAAAAGTGTCTCGCCGTTTATCTGGCGGCCGTAGACGCCGAAGGGCTTGTCGAGTATAGGGAATATCGTGCCCTGCTCCAGACCGTACTCGGGGTCGAAAAGGTTCCGCATATCCTCCTGCTGTATCGGCACGTAGGCGTAGCCGACCATCATGTTGCCGGGCTGTTTTGTCTCGCTCGGGTATGGCATATAAAAATCATTCCTTTCATATCATATTATTTTCATGAATTTTAGGCTTTCTTGTCGCAGCCTGTAATATTATATGAAATATTGGAATTTTTGTTAATCGCGGGATTTTTGGGAATACTAACTTTAAATATTCAAAAGGAGTGATGTTATGCTTATCACAGTGCTGAGGACAGCGATCATGTACGCTCTGGTGGTGCTGACGCTCAGGATAATGGGCAAAAGGCAGATCGCGGAGCTTGAGCCATCGGAGCTGGTCGTGACGATCATCATATCGGAGCTTGCCGCCGACCCTATCGTCGACCCGGGAAAGCCGTTCGCGACCGCTATCGTTTCTATTATAATACTGCTGTTTTTCGAGGTGCTGCTCTCGTTCGCGGCGTACAAGAATATAAACATACGCTCGCTTATTTACGGCAAACCCAGCACATTCTACGGCGACGGAAAAATTAATCAAAAAGAGATGCAGAACCAGCGCTACAGCATCGGAGACCTGCTGGAGGAGGTAAGGAACAGCGGCGCCACGTCGCTGAGCGAGGTGGAGTATGTTATAATGGAGACAAACGGAAACGTGAGCGTGATACAGAACTCCCGGAACCGCCCCGTGACCCCGGGGGATCTGGGCATAAAAGTCTCGGTGCCGGAGATCAGCTATATCATAATCGACAACGGGAATATAATCTCAAACAACCTGCAGCGCCTCGGAAAAACCAGGGGCTGGATGATGAAAAAGCTGCGCGACGAGGGGATAAGCAAGGCGTCGCAGGTGTTTTATATGGGTGCCGACAAAAGCGGCGACACGGTCATAATCAAAAAGGAGAAATAGCATGAAAAGAGTTATCATAACCGTTATAATGCTCGCGCTGGCGGTGGGGTTCATCGTGTATCACAACACGGTGGTGAGCAGGCTTGATGAGCGCATCGACAGGACATACGAAACCGTGATCGGCGCGTTTGAGAAAGAGGATTTCGAAAAGATAACCGCCGAGCTTGAAAGCCTGCAAAAAGAATGGGACGACGCGCAATCGTGGATAGGAATGACGCTCGACACCGACATGCTTGAGGAGATCGACATATCGCTCAAGCAAAGCATAGAGTACTCCAAAATCGCCGCAAAAGAGGATTTCATAGGCGAGTTCGTGATGTTCAATCAGTGCGTCAAGCACCTGACCTACTACGAGCGGCTGAGCGTCGAAAGCCTGATGTAAGCGCCGAGGGCGGGAATAGTCCTGTACGTCATTGACTTCGGGTTTGGTTTGTGTTATACTTTTTTAAAATTACTTAAAAAGGAGAACATATCATGACCGAAAAAGAAAAATGTGACGCGGGAATGCTGTATAACCCGAATCATGACCCTGAGCTGCTGGCCGAGATAGACGCGTGCAACGACCTGTGCTTTGAGTTTAATAAAATAAAGCCGTCGGACAGGGCGGCTCAGGGCGAGATGCTTAAAAAGATCTTCGCGAAAACCGGCAAGGAGCCGACGGTGAACGCGCCGCTTAGGGTAGACTACGGCTATAAAACCACGGTCGGCGATTATTTTTTCGCGAATCAGAACTGCTATATTTTAGACGGCGGCGGAGTGACCTTCGGCGACTACGTGTTCATCGGCCCGAACTGCGTATTCACCACCGCCGATCACGCGATTGACCCGAAGCAGCGACGCGAGGGCCTTGAGACCGCCAAGCCTATCAAGGTCGGAAACGACGTGTGGTTCGGCGCGGGCGTTATAGTGCTGGGCGGCGTGACTATCGGCGACGGCTCGATAATCGGCGCGGGCAGCGTGGTGACCCGCGACATACCGCCGAATGTGATAGCGGTCGGAAACCCGTGCCGCGTTATGCGGAAAATAGGGGAAGGGGAGTAGGGCGTACCAGGGATGTAATGAGCTCCATTCTGCCTCGCCCCTTGGGGAGAGCCGGGCGGCCGGGGTCGTCCGCCCCTACGAACATAGTGATTAGTAATTAGTGAATAGTGATTAGACCTATGAACGCGGGGATATCGTTATGTTTTCGATAACTTATTTCCGCGTATTCGCTATTCTCTAATCTCTAATTACTACGTTGGTATGTCTCAGCGGTGACTTTTTGGCGCATGGTGGTGGCGCCGTGGGGGCCGGCGAAGGGATAGACCTTGATATACAGGCCGTCCTCATCGTCCGCGAATTCAACCGTCGTGTATGAGTTTTCAAACTCTGACTCGAGGATCAAGCCGCCCTGCTTTAAAGCGTAGAACAAGTCTCTGTTTCCGTCCTTGTCTTTCGCGAGATACACGGTCGCGCCGTCGATCTCGCGGCTGTCGGCGATCTCGTAATTCTCGGTGATAAACTTCACCGCCTCGTCGTAGCTCAAAATGACTTCCAGGTCCTTTTTCATGTTAAATATCTTCTCGGTATCAACGTTATATCTCGGCACGCCGTCGTGCGAGACATACATTGTGCCGACCGTCTCGCCGTCAAGCAGCACCGGCTTTATGTGGTTGAAGTCGGCGGCAAACCCGTCGGAGCAGTCGAAAAAGACCTGATTCAAATAATAATTAAGCTGATCGAAGCGCACCGAAAGCGCGTTGTCGTTGAGCGCGTATTCCATTTTGTGAAGCGGAATGTCGCGCAGGTCGTTGGTCCGGTAGGTATAGAGCCGCACCTCGCGCTTGTCGTTATTCCATGTGAAATTGCACATGTATTTCGAATATCCGTAATCCGCGTTGGGGCCGTCGGGCTCAACCGTTCCCAAATCCTCGATGCAAACCGCGGTTTTGCCGTTTATCGCGAAGCTCGGTACCTCAAGCCCGTTGAAAATGACTTTAATATCGGTCTCGTAAATATTGTCAAGGATTTTTCCGACCTCGCCGCGCTCGATATTGAGGGGCTCACCGTAGCCCGATGAGCCGTCCGAATTCGCGGTAAGGGTGCGGGTGTTGTCGTCGTACCACCAATTAAAGCCGTAGTGGGCGTCGCCGTCGATCCCGCCCACGTCAAGATCCTCGACCAAAACGGCTGTTTTGCCGTCAAGACAATATGAGGGTATCGGGCGGTTGTTGACATAAGCCAGAATGTCGGTCGAATAAATACTTCCGACTGCATCACCGACCTCGGCAAAGGCGCATGAGGCCGAGCCGAGCAGCACGCACGCGATTAGAGCCGCGGAAATAAGTTTTAGTTTTTTCATAACGATTCCTCCTAAAAAAATACTTATACTTATTAGACGACGGTTTCGCGAAAAAGTTCCCGAATTATTCAAATTTCTCGTAAAAAATCAAATCCTCGATGGGCTTTCTGAGGTTCATGCTGTCGTGCCTGTCGGCGGGCAGCGGTTCCTCGTCGGCGTATCCGACCGCGAGAATGTTCACGGGCTCGACACCCTCGGGCAGATTAAGCACATCTTTTACCACGTTCGGCCTGAAATAGCATATCCAACACGAGCCGAGGTCCTCGTCGGTGGCGGCAAGCATCATGTGGTCG
Source organism: uncultured Monoglobus sp. (assembly GCA_947630505.1). Taxonomy (GTDB): domain Bacteria; phylum Bacillota; class Clostridia; order Monoglobales; family Monoglobaceae; genus Monoglobus. Next base: position 14,761 of record CANRHV010000051.1, read on the forward strand.
GTGACTATCGCCGCGTCGATGTCCGATATGCATTTTTGGTCGTATTTGCGCACCCAGGACAGCTTTTTCTCGACGCATATCACAAACACAAGCGGCGCTCCGAAGGTTCGGGTGCCTTGGTTCAGCTTTTCTATGCCCTCCTTTTCGCGCAGCACAAAGATACGCTGCGGCTGGGCGTTCACTCCGGTGGGCGCGACCCTGCCCGCCTCTAAAATGAGGTCGATCTTCTCCCGCTCAACGGGGATATCCTTATATTTTCTCACCGAGTAACGCTTTTTCGCAAGCTCCAAAAATTTCATAAAATATCTTTCCTTTCCATAATATATTGTTGTATATATCATAACACATAGGGCAAAGAATGGCAACGGACAAATAACATGTAGGTTCTACCGAAAACTTGTCATCTGGTATCTAATATTTTTTATAACTGGCTATTGATTTTGCGAAAACCAATGTTATAATTAAACTATAAAAATTGTGCCATTTTAACAAAATAAACCAAGGCACATAAAAAAGGAGGAAAACATATGTTAAAAACACGATTGCTCAGCCTGATTCTGGCTGTCGCGATGATCGGCACCATGTTCACGGGATTGACCGTGTTCGCCGCGTCGGACGGCGAGGCTCAGGCAGCAGCGGCAACAACCCTGACGGTTGACCCGTCACAAGCTGAAACGGGCAACAACTTCAAAACCATCAGAGCGGCGGTCGCGAAAGCGAAGGAGCTCAAACCGTCCGAATCAAACCCGGTTACAATTAATATTAACCCGGGCAGATATGAGGAACAGGTTGAGATCAGCGGCATGAGCTATGTAACCCTTCAACAGACTCCCGACACTTCGGGAAATGTTGAGCTTAGCTGGTACTACTGCACGGGTTACGCGGCTGCAAACTGCGATTTGAGCGGCAAGTACAATCCCAACATTGACTGGTATGCCCATCCCCCGAAGGATGAAAATAACAAGGAGTACAAGTTGGGAGAGGCTGTTCCGGCGAACACAAAGCTTACGTATACCACGGTGGACGGAAAGTCCGTTACCGAGACGGTAAGCAGAGCCACCGAGCTCGGCAACACCGGCGGTATGGACAAAATGGCGGCATTGCTCGTTCAAAAAGACGCGTCCAACATCACAATTAAGGATTTGCACATTATTAACAGTGTGCCCGTAATGGTAACTCAGGGACAAAAGGACGCTCATCTGACGCCTTTGTCAAGCTACCCGAACCTTCCCGCCAGAGACGTTGCCGCACTGACAGTTTCGGAAAACGGCGAGACAACGACTGAAGCGGTTCCCGAAGCGTTCAAGAGCAAAGCCGTGACCAAGGATCTTTTTGACCAGGAAGTAACAAAAGGCACAAAATTCTCATCCGGCGAAAGCACATGGCTTGCCCGCTCGGGCGCGTTCAACGAGAGAGGCCACGCTGTTGCTTGCTGCGGCGACAAGGTAACGTTTGACAATATTTATCTCCGCGGCGGTCAGGACTCTCTGTACATCGCCGGCGAAAACAGAATGTATTTCAAGAACAGCACAATTATAGGCGGAACCGATTATATCTACGGCAGCGCCACGGCTGTGTTCGACAACTGCAAGCTGGGCCTTGAGGGATTTTCGGATAAGTCATACGGCTCGCCCATAGCGACGGCAAGTACGCCCACGAAAACTCCTTACGGCTACCTGTTCTATAATTGCACGCTTTATAATGTTCGCGATAACAACGGTGAAAATAACTACGGCGGCTCATGGAACAGCGACGGACAGGTTACATATTATAAATGTAAGTTAGACGATAACAAAACAGTCGGCAAATCGACTTTCAAGATCGCTGACAAAGGCTGGGGCAGATTTAACGCGGAGCTTGGCCTGCACCGTCTCTATGAGTACGACACGACCAACAACAGCGGCGCGGCTCTTGATCTCTCAAAGCGCGTTGTAAACAAGTCTGTTGAGGAAGGCGGCCCCGGCATGGGAACCGTGCTTGACGAGTGGCAGATTTTGGAGTTCAACCCCAGAAACTATTTTGCTAAAAAGAACGGCGGTTGGGCCGAGGATTGGGATCCGATGAATTTCGGCGATCAATTGGCAGAGGTTGACGAAGCGTTATCAAATGCTTCCGTAAACGTTCCCGAAGGCGATGAAACAGTTGTTGATCTTCCGACCGCTCCCGAAGGATTAGAGTACAAGTGGGAGTCCGCTTCGCCCAACGCAATCGTGTCGGCGGACGGAAAACAGCTTACGGTAGTGCGCCCGGCGGCGGGTGAAGCCCCGATCGAAACATCTATAACTCTTTACGCAAAAGATACGGCAACGGGCTATGGCGATAAGAAAGAAATCCCGGTAACTATTGCCGCGACAACCAATACTACAGATGTATTTGACATTCTCGTAACGGTAAATCAGGCAAAAGCCTCCGATCAGGCTGTTGATTATACTGTTTCCGTTTTAAAAGAAGGCGGACTTATAAAGAAGGGTGTTGTAAGTGTTGCCGCAGGAGAAACCACAGCAACGGGGACAATCAGCGGAATTCCTGCAAATGCAACGGGAATTACATATGATGTTACAATAGTTCCTTCAAATGATAAGGACTTTGAAATCGAAACCCCGGCTGCAGGAAAGACAACCGTAACCGGCAAAACCGGAGAGAATGTGACGCTTGATATAGCAGTCAAGGTATCGGTTTATGATAATGCGGATTTTGAACTTCCGTTTACTGCGAATTTTGTTTCAGACACAGAGGGTACGGTTGTTGATAATATTCCTATCTGCGCGCAAGACACATATAAGCTGTTTAAGGACAGAGTTGTCATAAACAATTTGCAATGCACAAACTCACATGGTCTGCAGGGCTCGGGAACGATTGATATAGAGGTTCCCGGACCGGTTGACGTTACAATAGGAACCTGCGCCTTTGACGATTTTAAGGCAGTTTTAAAAGATCCGGATGGCAATACAGTCGCTTCTCAGGACGATATTCTCGGAACATCACAATCCAATGCTGCCGGAGCAAAAGGCACATATGGCTGTTACAGTGCCACAGCAACGCAGAACTCGGTAGTTCTCCATTATAACGGCACCGCAAAATGGCTGACTCTTTCTTTTGAAAAATCAACAAACGGCGCACAGAGCAGGGCTCGTTTCTGGCTTCCGTATCTCAGCATTAAATCCGTTGATGAAGAAATTGTAACACCCGAGCCGACCGCTTCCGAGGATCCCGCGACATCTGCTCCTCCTTCGGTTTATGATAAGGCGGATTTTGAACTTCCGATTGCCGCGAATTTTGTTTCAGACACAGAGGGTACGGTTGTTGATAATACTCCTATCTGCGCGAAAGGAACATATAAGCTGTTTAATGACAAAGTTGTCATAAACAATTTGCAATGCACAAACGAACATGGTCTGCAGGGCTCGGGAACGATTGATATAGAGGTTCCCGGACCGGTTGACGTTACAATAGGAACCTGCGCATTTGACGATTTTAAGGCGGTTTTAAAAGATTCGGACGGCAATATAGTCGCCTCTCAGGACGATATTATCGGAACATCACAAGACAATGCTGCCGGAGCAAAAGGCACATATGGCTGTTACGGTAGGCAACAAACGCAGAACTCGGTAGTTCTCCATTATAACGGCACCGCAAAACGGCTGACTCTTTCTTTTGAAAAATCAACAAACGGCGCACAGAGCAATGCTCGTTTCTGGCTTCCGTATCTCAGCATTAAATCCGTTGATGAAGAAATTGTAACACCCGAGCCGACCGCTACCGATGTACCGACCACCGAGGCTCCGGCTTCCGAGGCTCCCGCTTCCGAGGCTCC
>CANRHV010000052.1 GCA_947630505.1 uncultured Monoglobus sp.
ATTTCCTCGGTAATAAACGGCATGAACGGGTGCAGCAGCTTGAGCGTGTTGCTCAGAACATACACAAGCACCTGCTGTGCTGTCGTGTTGCTCTCGCCCTCCTCAAAGAAGCGGGGCTTTACAAGCTCGATATACCAATCGCAGAAGCTGTCCCAGATAAAGTCATAGAGCTTTGATACCGCGATACCCAGCTCGTATTTTTCAAGGTTGTCGGTGACCTCTTTCACCAGGTCGTTATACGCCGATATTATCCACTTGTCGGCGATCGTCAATTTGGACTTGTCGGGCAGCGCGCAGGTGTCGATCGAAAGGTTCATCAGCACGAAGCGCGACGCGTTCCAGATCTTGTTGGCGAAGTTTCTGCTCGCCTCAACGCGCTCGATATAGAATCTCATGTCGTTGCCCGGTGAGTTGCCCGTGGCAAGCGTGAAGCGCAGCGCGTCGGCGCCATACTTGTCGATTATCTCGAGCGGGTCTATTCCGTTGCCCAGTGACTTGCTCATCTTGCGGCCCCGGGAATCGCGCACGAGGCCGTGGATATAAACATCCTTAAACGGCACCTCGCCCGTGTGCTCGAGAGCCGAGAAGATCATTCTGGCTACCCAGAAGAATATTATGTCGTATCCGGTAACCAGCACGGACGTGGGATAAAAATACTCAAGCTCCTTTGTCTTTTCGGGCCAGCCCAGAGTCGAGAACGGCCACAGCGCGCTCGAGAACCACGTGTCGAGCACATCCTCATCCTGCTTTACCTTTCCGCCGCATTTGGGGCAGAGCGTTATATCATCTTTTGAAACGATAGTCTCTCCGCAGTCCTCGCAGTAGAAGGCGGGGATCCTATGACCCCACCAGAGCTGACGGGATATGCACCAATCGTGGACATTTTCCATCCAGTTCATGTATGTCTTGGTGAAACGCTCGGGTATAAACCTTGTCTCGCCGTTCTTCACGGCCTCGATCGCGGGCTCGGCCAAGGGCTTCATCTTGACGAACCACTGCTTTGAGGTTATCGGCTCGACCGTTGTGCCACAGCGGTAGCATCCGCCAACATTGTGGACATGAGGTTCAACTTTGACGAGCAGTCCCTCTTTTTCAAGGTCCTCAACGATAGCCTTGCGGGCCTCGTATCTGTCCATTCCCTCGTACTTTCCGCCGAACTTGTTTATCGTGGCGTCGTCGTTCATGACCTTGATCTCCTCAAGGTTGTGGCGCTTTCCGACCTCAAAGTCGTTGGGGTCGTGGGCGGGCGTTATCTTAACGCAGCCTGTTCCGAACTCCTTGTCAACGTACTCGTCGGCAATAACGGGTATCTCGCGTCCCACAAGCGGCAGGATCAGCGTCTTGCCGACCAGATCCTTATATCTCTCATCGTCGGGATTGACCGCCACGGCGGTATCGCCCAGCAGCGTCTCGGGACGGGTGGTGGCGATCTCCACATATCCCTTGCCGTCCTTGCGCGGGTATTTTATGTGCCAGAAATTGCCGTCGTGCTCCGAATACTCGACCTCCGCGTCGGACAGCGCGGTCTTGCAGGACGGGCACCAGTTGATTATGCGCGTGCCCTGATATATAAGGCCTTTGTTATAGAGGTTCACGAACACCTCTCGCACAGCCTTGCTGCAGCCCTCGTCCATCGTGAAACGCTCTCTGTCCCAGTCGCAGGACGAGCCCAGCTTTTTGAGCTGGTTTATAATGCGGCCGCCGAATTTTTCTTTCCACGCCCACACGCGCTCAAGGAACTTGTCTCTGCCCAGATCGTATCTGGTCAAGCCGTTCTCGTTAACGCGCATGTCCTCCTCCACCTTGATCTGGGTGGCGATGCCCGCGTGGTCGGTGCCGGGGATCCACAGGGCGTTGTAGCCCTGCATACGTTTTGTTCTTATAATAATATCCTGAAATGTCTCGTCAAGGGCATGGCCCATGTGAAGCTGACCCGTGACGTTGGGAGGAGGTATCACCACCGTGAACGGCTTTTTGCTGTCGTCCGGCTCGGCGTGAAAATATCCGCCGCGTATCCACTCGTTATAGATTTTTTCCTCAACCGCCTTGGGGTCGTAGGTTTTTGAAAGCTCTTTAGCCACAAAAATCGCTCCTTACTGTAAAAAATTTGATTTTTCTGTTCAACTTTTGCCATTGTAACACAAAACCCTTGATAAATCAAGGGTTAATTTTTTATATCATTGTACATACCGAAAATATGTTGATTTTTTTATTTTTTGTAATTATGCAAATATGTTTACTCCATTTTTACGCCAAATGCGCAACAACTCTTTACACCGTATTTCTTAACGCCTATTATAAATTTGCCCTCTGTTCCCGGCATTGACCACAGTAATAATCAGTTTATCATTATCAATCTTAAACAGGATTCTGTAATCACCCACTCTGAGTCTGTATTTATCCGTAGTTTCAACACGGACTATATCACCTTTAGGTAATTTTTCAACAACCTTGATGATTCTTTCCTGCTGATTTCTCGGCTGCTGCTGAATGAATTTTAGGGCTTTCTTTTTATATATTATTTTATATTTCATTGTGTTAATCCCAAAATCTGCCGCACTTCTTCGGATGTATATTCCTCGTCGTTATCAATTTCGCTGTCCAAAGCAAGTTCCAAATCATATTCATCTGATTTTTCCATCAAGCCGTTTATCCCTTCAAGAATATTGATAATAAACAAGATTTTTTCGTCATCCATTTGATTTATAAGACTGATTGCCCGTTCTCTGTTTGACATTGTAATCACACTCCTTTGATTTGCTCTTATTATAACATAGTTCACATCGAATATCAAGCAAGTGTTTTGTTTAATTTTTCGGTTTAAGGGTGCCGTCGCGATAGGCGTTCAGTAATATCTTCAGGTCCTCGATGCGGTCCTTTATGTCGGCGCCTTGGTCGGTGTCGGCCACCATTTTGCGCTTGCCGGCCCGCTCGAGCACCACGGTTTTCGAGTGAATGTCGATCTCCTCGCGCACCGCTTTTTCCTTGGATTCAAAGGGCTCATGGGAAACAAGGATCAGGCCGTGGGAATTATAGAGCAAAGTGTAGCCCGCGATACCGGTCTTTGGCTGATAGCCCTTGGAAAGGCCGCCGTCTATGACAAACAGCTTGCCTCCCGCCCTGATCGGACTCTGGCCCTTTCTGATCTCAACGGGCACATGTCCGTTTATTATATGGGATTTTGCGGGCATCAAGCCGAACTCTTTAAGTATCATGACCGCGGTCTCGCGTTTCGCGGCGTGACGGTAGTATGGGTTCTTGTTCTCTTTGCGCGCATCCTCGTCGGCTATGAAATAATTTTCGAAAGTGGCGATCCTGTCCTTGCCGTAGAGCGGCGATTTTGCGCCGCACCAGAGGTACCACATCAGGTCCTCGGCGGCGGTGCGCTCCGCGGTGCCGTCCTTGGTCTTTACTCCGCAGCGTACTCTGAAATCTATCTCGTCAAACAACGCCTTTCCCGACAGGGGCGCGCCGAAAAGGCTGACCTTTTCGAACTCGCCGTCCTCGGTCATGGGTATGCAGCCGTGGTACATCAGATTGGAGTTATATTTGTTATAAAGCGCGCCGCGCTCTATCATGAAGCGCATATGCTTTTTCAGCCTGTCGCTGCTGACAAACGCCTCGCGCAGGCGGTCGATGACCTCTTTTTCCGCGGGCGTCAGTCTGTAGGGGTGTTTGGGATTGATCGTCGGGAAACTCTTGTCGAGAAGCTCGTATTCCTTCTCGTTTATATTGATCACGCCTTTTTTATAGTCGATCATTTCAAGCAGCAAACGGTCGTCCATTCCGTACTCTGGGTGGCGCTTTATTATCTGCCCCTCAAGCTTAAACTGAATAACGGTGATCGCCTTGTGAATTTTGGATATCAACTTCTCATCGTGCTTGCTGTACTCGGTGACCTCAAGATGTCTCGGCATGAATACCTCGCAGGCGTCATTCGCATACGTCTCCATCGCGAACACCGCCAAAGGACGTATGCTTATGCCGTAATCTCCCTCGATGGTCTGCATATTATCGTAGCGCGAGCACAGACGTATCACGTTGGCTATGCAGGCGCGGCTGCCTATAGCGGCGCCGATCCACTCGATGTCATGGTTGCCCCACTGAATATCAACGCTGTGGTGGCGCATCAGAGTGTCCATAATTATCGGCGCGCCCGGGCCGCGGTCGTATATGTCGCCGATTATGTGCAGGCGCGCGATAGCCAGACGCTGGATAAGCTCGGCCATGGCGATGATAAACGCGTCGGCTCTGCCTATCTCGATTATGGTCGAAACGATCTGCTTGTAATACTCGTTTTTGTCGATCTCTATGTCCTGGGTGTGCAACAGCTCGTCGATTATGTAATCGAAGCCCTCGGGCAGCGCCTTTCTCACATCCGAACGGGTGTATTTGGACGCGCTGGCCTTGCAGACTTCGATCAGACGGTGCAGGGTCAGCATGTACCATTCGTTTAAATCGGCTCGCTTTTTGATAGAATTCTTCACAAGCTCCAGCTTTTCCTCGGGATAGTATATGAGCGTCGCCAGAGATTTGCGCTCGCTCTCGGGCAGCGTGTTTTCAAACACCATGTCTATTTTTGATTTTATAACGCCCGAGCCGTTTTTCAAAATATGCGTGAACGACTCATACTCGCCGTGAAGATCGCTGAGAAAATGCTCGGTGCCTTTGGGCAAATTCAGCAAGGCGCTGAGGTTGATGATCGCCTCAGACGCCTTTCTGATATTTCCGTATCTCATGTGAAGAAGATTCAGGTATCTTAAATCTACGTTTTTCATAATTAATTCCTATGCCATTTTTGCTCGTTTTTGTTCTATGTTTTCTTTTATCATCATGTCCTTGACCTTCATCAGGCGTATCTGGGTAGATCGCTCGTTCTCATCAAGCTTCATGGTGATATATTTGATTTGTCTCTGGTACTCGGGTATCATAACGTGCTCAAGAGCGTTTACCCTGCGGCGGGTCTTTTCGATCTCGTCCGCCATCAGCTGACAGGATTTCTCACATTCCGCCAGTTTCAAAAGCTTCGGAAAAATGTCGCTGAGCGAACGCACCGCGTCGTCGAGATCGCCCGACGTGAAGGCGAATCCGTATGAAAATATATCGCCCTCCCGCGGTGAGCCGGTTTTGTATTCCATTACCGGTATGTCAACGCTCATGACGTTTTTGTCGGTGACCTCCACCGACACGCTCTGTTTGGGAGCGAGCAGCGCGGTCTTCAGGGCGGGGTCGTTCATCACGGCCGACGCCAGCACAAAACGGCGGTTCGCGGCCTTGATGCCTTCCTCCACCTCCTCGCGGAGCTGCTTGTTGACCCTCACCAGATCCAGAAACTGCCGCATAAGCTCATCGCGCTTGTCCTTGAGCAGCTTGTGACCGCGCATGGCGGTAACCAGTTTGCCCTTTTGGCGGGTGAGTTCCATTCTGGTCGGGTTGACCTGCGTCATTGCCATTGGTTATCACTTCCTTGATATATTTACGCCTCTTTGTAGTATTTGTCGAGGTACTCGTCTTTGATACGCTTCAGCTCGCCTCTGGGCAGGATGCCCAAAAGCTCCCAGCCTATCTTCAAGGTTTCCTCAATATCGCGGCGGGTCTGATAGCCCTGCGAAACATAGCGCTTTTCGAACTCGTCGGCAAAGCGCGCGTACTTCTTGTCTATCTCGGTCAGCGCCGCCTCGCCCAGAATGACCATAAGCTCTTTGGCGTCCTTGCCTCTGGCGTAGGCCGCGAAAAGCTGATTCATCGTGTCGGCGTGATCGGCTCTGGTTTTGCCGTCGCCTATGCCCTTGTCTTTAAGTCTTGACAGCGATGGCAGCACGTCGATAGGCGGCATGATATTCTTTCTGTAAAGCTCGCGGGAGAGGATTATCTGACCCTCGGTGATATATCCCGTAAGGTCGGGTATCGGGTGGGTCTTGTCGTCCTCGGGCATGGTGAGGATAGGGATCATCGTGATCGAGCCCTTCTTGCCGTGCTGTCTGCCCGCTCTTTCATAAAGGTTGGCAAGGTCGGTATACATGTATCCGGGATAGCCGCGGCGTCCCGGTACCTCCTTGCGCGCCGCCGAAACCTCGCGCAGCGCGTCGGCATAGTTTGTGATGTCGGTGAGTATGACCAGAACGTGCATATCCTTTTCAAACGCCAGATACTCAGCCGCCGTCAGCGCCATACGCGGCGTGGCGATACGCTCAACCGCGGGGTCGTTGGCCAGGTTGACGAACATGACCGTTCGGTCAATGGCTCCTGTTTCCTTAAAGCTCTCAACAAAGAAGTTGGATTCCTCAAACGTTATGCCCATCGCGGCAAACACAACGGCGAACTGCTCGTTGGTTCCGCGAACGCCAGCCTGTCTGGCGATCTGAGCCGCGAGGTTCGCGTGAGGCAGACCGCTGGCCGAGAATATGGGCAGCTTCTGTCCGCGAACCAGGGTGTTAAGGCCGTCGATCGCGGATATGCCCGTCTCGATAAACTCCTCGGGATAGCTTCTCGCCGCGGGGTTCATCGGCAGTCCGTCAACATCAAGACGCTTTTCGGGCAGGATCTCGGGGCCGTCGTCTATCGGTCTGCCGAGGCCGTCGAATACGCGGCCCAGCATGTCGCCCGATACGCCCAGCTCCATGCTTCTGCCTAAGAAACGCACCTTGCTTGTTGAAATATTGATACCGGTCGAGGGCTCGAAGAGCTGAACAAGCGCGTTGCTGCCGTCTATCTCAAGTACCTTGCAGCGGCGCTTTTCGCCGTTTGATAATATTATCTCGCCCAGGTCGTTGTAATTCACATTTTCAACGTTTCTGACCAGCATCAGAGGGCCGGCCACTTCTTCAATCGTTCTGTATTCTTTCGGCATATCAGTCAGCCTCCCTTTCGGAAAGAATTTGAGTTATCTCGCTCTTGATCTCATCGCGCACCTTTTCATACTCGCCGCTGATGTTGTCCTCGTTATAGTACTTAAAACGTCCGATCTGCTCGCGCACAGGCATGGCGACCAGCGCCTCAACGTCGGCTCCCACATTCAGAGCCTCGGTGCAGTTTTTGTAGTAGTCCATCATCAGGCGCATCATATAATACTGCTTTTCAAGGGGCGAGAAGGTGTCTATCTCATGGAAAGCGTTCTGGTGCAGGAAGTCCTCGCGGACGCTGCGGGCGGCCTCAAGCTTGATCCTGTCGCCGGGGGACAGCGCGTCCATGCCGACCATCTTCACGATCTCGTCGAGCTCCGACTCCTCCTGAAGCAGGCGCATGAGCTCGTTTCGAAGCTGCATCCAGTCAGACTCAACGTTGTTGTTAAACCAGCTCTCCATTGTATCAAGATAGAGCGAATAACTGGTAAGCCAGTTGATCGCCGGGAAGTGTCTCTTGTACGCGAGGCCCGCGTCCAGGCCCCAGAAAACCTTGACTATTCTGAGCGTCGCCTGAGAAACCGGCTCTGAAATATCACCGCCGGGAGGCGAAACCGCTCCGATAACCGAAAGCGCGCCCTCGCGCTTATCGGAGCCTATCGTTATAACTCTGCCCGCGCGCTCGTAGAACTGCGCCAGACGGCTGCCCAAATATGCGGGATAGCCTTCCTCGCCGGGCATTTCCTCAAGGCGGCCCGACATCTCGCGCAGCGCCTCGGCCCAGCGCGATGTGGAATCCGCCATCAGCGCCACCGAATATCCCATATCACGGAAATACTCGGCGATCGTGATTCCGGTATATATTGAAGCCTCGCGGGCCGCAACCGGCATGTCCGAGGTGTTCGCGATAAGCACCGTTCTCTCCATAAGCGACTTTCCGGTCTTGGGGTCAACCAGTTCGGGGAACTCGTTGAGGACGTCGGTCATCTCGTTGCCGCGCTCGCCGCAGCCGATATAAACCACTATGTCGGCGTCCGCCCACTTCGCCAGCTGATGCTGAACAACGGTCTTGCCGCTGCCGAACGGGCCGGGAACAGCCGCCACGCCGCCCTTCGCGATGGGGAACATGGTGTCGATAACTCTCTGACCGGTAACAAGCGGCATTTCGGGCGGCAGCTTTTCGCTGTATGGCCTGCCGCGGCGCACTGGCCACTTCTGCATCAGCGTGACCTCTTTGTCGCCGTCCTCGGTCTCTATCACGGCCACGGTCTCGTCTACCTTGAAGCTGCCTGATTTGATCGATTTTATCGTTCCCGAAATATCGGGAGGCACCATTATCTTTTGGGTAACCACCTCGGTCTCGGCGACCGTTCCGAGCACGTCTCCGCCCGTAACCTTGTCTCCCTTTTTGGCGCTTGCCTCAAAGTTCCAGCTTTTATCCCTTTTAAGAGACGGAACCTCGACTCCGCGGCGCAGGTTGTTGCCCGCGATCTTCATAATATCGTCAAGCGGTCTTTGGATTCCGTCAAAAATGCTTCCGATAAGACCGGGGCCCAGTTCAACGCTAAGGGGCATTCCGGTGGTCTCAACGGGAGTGCCGGGGCCCAGTCCGGAGGTTTCTTCGTATACCTGGACCGAGGCGCGGTCGCCGTGCATCTCGATGATCTCGCCGATCAGGTGCTGCTCGCCGACGCGCACAACGTCGTACATATTACACTCGCGCATACCCTCGGCGATAACCAGAGGTCCCGCGACCTTCTTAATTATTCCTTTCGCCATATTTTATCACATCCTAAAAATCTTATTAATTATTGAATATTATATCCGAGCCGACGGCCTTTTCGACCGAGTGCTTCACCTGCATGATACCCTCTCCGGTATTGCCCGAAACTCCGGGTATCCTTATCACCGCAGGAAGCATCGCCTCGTTATATTTGTCGATCTCGTCGCCTATCATCGCGGCGGCCTTTTCGGTGATATATATAACCGCGTATCTGCCGCTTGAGGCGAGCTGCCTGAAAACCTTTCTGCAGCCCGCGGGCTCATCCACAAAGCGGGTCTCAAGGCCCAGAGCGCCGAAGCCGGCCACGCTGTCCTTGTCGCCCATAACCGCAATACTATACATATAAATCACGTATCCTTTCTCTGACAAGCCCCATATCGAGATCGTTTTTCTTGCCCGAAAGCACGATCCGCACCGCCTTGGTCTCGTTGATCTTCGCCAGCACATAGGCGAAAACGGGCGCTATGGTAAACGGGTTAGCCTTCTGGCCGCGTATAAGCTCCATAATTTTGTTGTCTGACCACTTTTCAAACTCGGACATCGAAATCTTTAGCGCCTCGACCGCGTCTCTATAATCGGTGTGCTCCAGGCACTTGTAAACCTCGTCTATGTTTTTCGAGGCCGCGTCCGCCAAAGCTGAGACGTCAAGCCCCGGGCACGGGACCAGCGCCCTTTCAGCAAAGCCCTTGGTCTTTCCGGTATGCGCCGCCCTGACAGCGATCTTTATATCCGTGAGCGCCGCGAGCAGACGCGCGTAATCGCGTATAACTCCGACGCCCGACTCCTCGCCCTCTCTTAAAATGGTCTCGAGGCAGGCTCTGTCAACAGCAATATCGCACTCCTGACCGTCGCCGGTCTTTAGGAATATTTCCGTCGCGCTCTCGGCCGTTTCCGCCATAAAATCGGGAAGCTCGCCGTAATTTTTGAGTTTCACGGCCTCGACGATCAGCTCGGGATCAACGCTTCCGCCCGATTCAAGACAGTCGGCCGCCTCCTCGGAGGTATACACCGCCTTTATCGCAGCCTTGAGATTCTGAAAATCGGTCTGACGCAACAGCGTTTCAAAGGGCTCGGTCTCGGGTATGAGCTCCCGGATCAGCGCCCACATTTTGTCGGCCTCGTCCTTGATCATCGGCTCGAAATCGGAATACTCGGCGCCCGCGCCGTAGCCCTTGCCGCGAAGATAACTCATCGCCTCGCCGTAATCCGCGCTGCTCAGCAGCTGCTCCATATCGGCGGAGCTCAGCAAATCGATCTCTCTGGCATGGATCCTCGACACCGCGTACGTGTATTGCTCTGCCACAAAATCACCTCCCGATCACTTAAACATAACGCTCTGCACCTTTTCCTTTATGCCGTCCATTGCCGACTCGGCCAGCTCTGACAGCGTGCAGTTTTCCTCTATGTCAATATCGTCATACACCGCGATAAAGCCCGTCTCGACTTTGTCCGACGCCTCGGGTCTGAGATTCGGGCAGTTCTCTTTAAGATACTCTTTAAAGTCCTCGGGCATCTCTTTGATGTCCTTTTCGGACATAAGTATTTTTCCCGAATTTTCTCCGGCGTATCTGCCTAAAAGCGACTTTAAAAAGTCAAAATATCTCTTGTCGCGCGAGCCGCCCAGTTCCTCTACCGCGCCTGAAATCACGCCGTCAAGCAGCTTTTGCTTTTCGCGCAGCAGATTTTGGGTGAGGCTGTGCTCCATCGCGTTTTTGTCACGCTCAAAAGCCGCGCCGTAGGCCTTGTCGGCGGCGGCCTTCGCCTCGGCGGTAATTTTTTCCGCCTCGGCCTTCGCCGCGGAAATTATCTTATCCGACTCTTGTTTTGCCTTTGACTCGATCTCCGCTATCACGGCCTCCGACTCTTTTTCTATCTGACCCAGAATAACACTGAGTCCGCCAACTTGGTTTTGCATATTTAAAACTCCTTTATATGCTGAGTCCGCCGATTCCCGTGATCGAAAGGATAGAGATAAGCAGCGCCAGAATGGCGTATGTCTCAACCATCGCGGCGAAAATCATCGACTTACCCATCTGATCGGGGCGCTTTGAAACAAGCTGAATGCCCGACACGGCGGCTCTCGCCTGTCTGATAGCCGACCAGAGGCCGACAAACGCCATAGGCAGGCACGCGGCTAAGTATAACAGACCCTTTGCCGTTGATATGTCGGCGCTTCCGCCCAGGATTCCTATCTGTGAAAGAGTGATGAACGCGATAAGCAGACCGTAGATTCCCTGCGTTCCGGGCAGGAGCTGAAGAATAAGCACCTTACCGAACTTGTTGGGGTCCTCGGTCACAACTCCGGCGGCGGCCTCTCCGGCCATGCCAACGCCGATAGCCGAGCCGATTCCCGCCATAAGCGCAGCTAAAGCCGCGCCCGTCAATGCGAATACAATACCTAAACTTTCCATACTCAATTTTCCTCCTTGAATTTATAATATTTTGTATTGGCGGTGAAGGGTGTAAACTTCTTTCCGCCGCCTTCATAAAATTTACCAAAGAATTCCACAAACTGAAGTCTGTTTGTGTGAACGTAGGCGCCCAGCAGATTTATCGCCATGTTTAGCGCGTGGCCGATGACGAACACCAGCGTGAAGCAGATCGCTCCGAACACTCCGCCGCCGAACATGCTGCCCATCTGATTGAACACCTGCGCTATAACGCCCGTGGCAAGTCCCAGCGCCAGCAGTCTGGAATACGACAGAATGTCGCTCAGATAGCTCGTCACGCCGTACAGCTCATAAAGGCCCTTCGCGACGCGCTTGGCGGGATTTTTGGATGAGCGGCCCGCGAACAGGATTATTCCGAGCGCTCCTATGCCCGCGCAGATAGCGGCGATCTTGCCGCCGATCGGCGGCAGCTTGAATCCGAGCCCCGTCATGTCGACAAACATCTGCATCGACAGCAGGTAGACGATACCGCCGCCCACCAGCAAATACCAGAACACAACGTCGTATATCGCGCCTTTTATGTCTCCGTCCTTGACCATCTGATAAAACTTGATGCCCAGTCCCGCGAACAGGTGGACAATGCCCACCGCGAACGCGAATATAAGCATGCGCATCGGGTCTTTTATAGGCTCGAACCACAGCGCGGGTATCTTGACCTCGTGATCGAAGAACGTTCTTGAGATCACCTGAACCGCGTCGCCGAAAAATCCGCCGAACAGCAGTCCCCAGATAAACGTCGAAATGCCGCACCAGAAAAACATTTTAAGCGCCTTTTTGGTGCCGGGCGCCATGTTGGGGAACCTGAGCACCAGAAACGCGCAGCCCACGATCATCAAAAGGCCGTAGCCCGCGTCTGACAGCATCATCCCGAACAGAAAATAGTAAAACAGCGACATTATAAACGTCGGGTCTATCTCGAATTTTCCGGGCATGCTGTAGGTCTCAAGCACCGATTCGACCGGTTCCGAGAACGGGTTGTTTCGAAGCAGCACGGGCGGATTCTCGTTCTCGCCCGCGTCATGTATCTCAACGGCCGCGTCATACTTGCGCGTCAGCTCGTCCTCGAGCCGAGCG
This sequence comes from uncultured Monoglobus sp., assembly GCA_947630505.1. Taxonomy (GTDB): domain Bacteria; phylum Bacillota; class Clostridia; order Monoglobales; family Monoglobaceae; genus Monoglobus. The sequence goes on from CANRHV010000052.1 coordinate 12,150, forward strand.
CAGTATTTCTCGGGCGCGTAGCCGTATATTACAAAAAATTTGTCTCTCTGGTTTATGTCGCCCAAGGTTTCGTATTTCTCGATACGCATGGCGTAGTAGTCCACCATGAACTTGAGCAAGTCCCTGTGCTTCGCCTGCGTCTCGATACGTTTCTTGTTGGTTTCGATTTGCTTTTTGTCGGCGCTTATCTGCTCCGAAAGCTTGGCCTTCTCCTCGATCGGGGGCCGCTTTGTAACATACTGCGGCTTCGCGAAGCCCATGTTTCTGAGCGCCGCCTCGATCTCGTTCCGCTTTTCCCTGCGGCAGAACACGCAAACGTTCGAAAATCCCGTCTCGGAATGAAGCACGGTCACATCCGCCGCGTACAGCGGATCATCGGCCGCGTCCGCTCCGATAGCCTCGCCGAGACCCTTTAATATATCCGCCTCGGTTTTGGGCTCCGGAAAGGTTCCGATAAGCGCGGCGGTCTTTTTTGTGCCCATGAAATTCATGGGTATGTCAAGGCCCGACCACGACTCAAGCGAGACTATGGCGCCCTCGCACTTTGCTATGTCCGCCTCGAGCTCATAGTTCCGCTTTGACAGATCGTTGAGTTCGCGCGCGATATCAAGCGCTCTGCCGGCGTTGTCCACAGTGTTGTAATACTCGCTGACGCTCAGCGTTTTTTTGCCGCTCAGCATCGAAAGCAGCGGCACCTTTTCGGGGGAGTATTTATCGAGCACCTCTATCGCGCTCTTTAAAGTGTCCTCCGCTTTGGCAAAGGTCGCCGCGGATTTGGCGGTGTCGGTCTTTTCAAAGCCCATCTCGCTGAGGTCCTCGCTTATGGGCTCAAGAACGCCGTAGCGCTGCAACGCTTCCAAAATGGCCTTCCTTCGGGTCTTGAGACCGTAGATCTCGACCCGTTTCATCGGAAGCTTCGCCATATACTCACCTCCCTAAATCAGTTCGTCCATAATGATTTTGATTACTTTGTCTTTGGCGCCTTTGGCCTTCGCACCAAGGGCGTCCGTTTCCTTTTTAAGGCGGGCGTCATACTCGGCCTTGAGCTTGCCCGCGTCCGCCGCGGCTCTCGTTTCGGCATCGGCCATCATGCGAGCGGCGTCGTTTTTGGCCTTTTCGATCATATCGGCCGCGTCCGAGCGTGCTTTTTTGACAGCCTCCTCCGCCGCTTTTCGCGCGGCGCTCTCGTTCTCGGCGGCCGCGTTTTCGGCGTCGGTCAGTTTTTTAACCGTTTCCATCGGCATAAAATCACCATCCTCCGATTAAATTTCCTTAGTTATTTATTATAACCAAACGGACTTCTGTTGTAAAGACCTTTTTTGGTTTTTTAAACTAATTTTAACATTAGCTTACCGTCAATATACAGTTATATTCGGGAAACAAAGCTCATATGCTTTATAAACAGACGTTATGGGAGGCGAAAGGCTTGAAAACCTATATTGAGGAAAGAACCGTGAAGCTCGGGGAATACATAGCCGAAAACAAATGCACGGTGCGGGAGGCGGCAAAAAAATTCGGCATTTCAAAGTCGACCGTACACAAGGACGTGACGCAAAGGCTGAAAAGATTAAATCCGCGCCTCGCCGCCGACGTCGGCTCCGTGCTGCTTGAAAATAAAAACGAAAGACATATACGCGGCGGCAACGCCACCAAAGAAAAATATAAGTCGATAAAAGAACGAACATAGGGATAAGCAACATAGTGATATAATATAACTTTGATATAAGAAAAACACGCTCTGTGACAGATATTTTTTTGAGATTTAAGAATGGGAAAAAGGCTATATATGTACTTGTATTGACAACAAGCGGAGTCAATGGTATAATTATATCACTCTATAGGTAATGATTTTAAGATGCGTTAGGAGGCTGTTTAAATGTTAAAGTATATTTTAATTTTGGCTTTAGTACTGATCTTGGCGGTGCTGCTTTTTATGATCGCGCGTTCCAAAAATATTAACGCCAAAAAAACTCCGGAAATGAACTTTGCCGAAAACAGCTGGAGATTTACGGAGGGCGTAAAACTCACCGACAATGAAACGGATCCCATGACAGAAGGTTCGGAAGGACTGAACACAGCGCCAAAGACACCAAAAATGAACGGCATAGATGTAAGCGTGCATGACGGCAAAATAAATTGGGGTTTAGTTAAAAATCAGGTTGATTTCGCGATCATTAGGTGCGGTTTCGGACAGAATTTTACAAAGCAGGACGACCAACAATGGATCAACAACGTAAACGGTTGTACTCAAAATCAAATACCCTTCGGCGTATATCTGTATTCGTATGCCAAAACAACTCTCGCCGCAAGAAGCGAGGCTCGGCACGTTTTACGGCTTGTTAAAGGACGAAAGTTCCGGTTCCCTATCTACTATGATATGGAGGACGAAAAAACACTGGGAAAGCTGACTAATAAACGTTTGGCGGCTATCGCGAGGACCTTTTGTAATACTATAACCGGCGCGGGATACGAAGTGGGTGTTTACGCGAACACAACATGGTGGAACACGAAGCTTACCGACGCTTTCTTTAATAATCCAAATATCAGCAAATGGGTGGCGCAGTATGCAAAGACTTGCACATACAAAGGCAACTATGATATGTGGCAATATACAAGCGAAGGCAAAATAAACGGTATAAACGGAAATGTTGACAAAAATTTCTGGTATAAAGACGTAAGAAAATAGGTGACGGCAAATGCTTTCTAAGTCTACTATTTGCGAGATCGCTAATAGTGTTCCTATCGACATAGGCAAAAAATATAAAATTTTCGAAAACAAGGAAGTGCGGATATGAAAATATTAGTTATCATCAGCTCCACTCATATGGGAAACACGAGAAAAATTGCGGAAGCAATGGCAAAAAACGCGCCTGTCACGATCGCGGAAATTGACAGTGTGTCTGAGCATGATCTGCGTGATTATGACATTGTTGGTCTTGGCAGCGGTATTTATTTCGGGAAGCACGATGCCAAAATTATTGACTTTGCGGAAAATTTGTCCGACACGTCAACGCCGTACATGTTTGTATTTTCCACAAGCGGCACGGGAAATCTTGATAAAAACAATAAACCTCTGATCGATTTGCTGAAAAGTAAAAATAAAATTGTGCTGGGCTCTTTTGGCTGCAAGGCGTTTGATAAATTCGGGCCGTTCAAACTGGTCGGAGGCATAAACAAAGGCCGCCCCAATGAAAATGATTATAAGCAGGCGCGGATGTTTATAGAAAGCGTTATGCAAAAATATAAAGACTTAAATACAAAAACGGTAAAATAAGAAAAAATGATTTAGAATTAATATTATTTAGTTAATTAATGATATGTATCCCGAAAATTACGCGCTTTTCGGGGTGCATATTTTAAGGCGATATACTCATACTATACAAAAAGGAGTGATTGTATGAGTGAGGCTGTCGCGGGAAGTTTGGCGGCGGATAGCCGCGCGGACAAAAGAATTCTGAAACAGGAGGCGGCCGCGTATCAGGCGCTCAGGAGCGAAGCGCTTGAAGCTCTTGAGAATTATCGCCGCTGCGTCAATAATTTTGACTATATTTCCGACGAAAAACTGGTCGACGTCTCGATATATAATATTCAAAGCGCCGCCTGCCGCTATGAGTTTTTGCTAAAAAATCTCAAAAGAATAAGCCGCTGATTTGCGGCTTTAATAACGTTTGTATATTTGCTGACTAATAATTATCCAGCATTTAATTTAAAATTATCTTTATCCCGCCTTAATTATTATAAGACGAGACAAAGATGTAAATATTTTATTCCCCGATGCCCGCGCGCATAAGGATCGTCGCGGCCTTGGCTCTTGTGGCTCCGCCCTGCGGATCGAACATGTTGCCCTCCTTGCCGTATACTTGCTCTTCCTCGCCGTGTATTGTTATCACCGCAAATCGGTCTTTTGTTGTGATCGTGTCGAGCGGTTCATCGACCGACTTTGCCGCTCCGTTTTGAAAATATTTAATCAAAAACGCTTGTACCTCGGCATGGTGCGCGCCGCTGCATGAGATTGTTGTCAACGGTTCGTCCGCCTTTTGGCCGTCCATATTATTTCGCATCATCTTTTTGTATTCCGCCATAGTTGTGACGCCTTCGGCGGATAGGTTATTTAACGTTGCCCGAATATAATTCCATTTCCTTATGTCTGAATCAATAGCGTAGTCTATAACCGCAAGTATCAAATTTTTTTCCATTCCGTCGGCAATAAAACTTTCAACATCTGACGCCATACTTCCCGTGACGGTCTTCCCGGTCAAATTTTCATACTGCCAGAGAATTTCTGCGACAGCGTCATCATTACAGCTGTTTTTGTTTTCTTTACTTTCCTTTACTTTACTTTCCTTTACTTTGTGGGATTTGTGCATACATAAACCCTTGTTTTTGTATACATAAACCCCTGTTTCTGTAACGCAAACCGCATTTTGAGGTGCAGAAACTAAAAGGTATCGTTCATCAACGTTCACTTTTGCTCGTCGGCTTGTGATTTCAAAGTACCGATTTTGAATCCCGGTGGATGTCAGAATTCCATATCGGTTGAAAAGTTCTTCGCTGAAAATACCTCTTTTGACCGAAGCGTTCACTATTTCTGAAACGGCATTGCTACCCGCACCTACTTCTTTTGCAAACAACAATGCAACCTCGTCATTCCATTCACAGTATTGCACAGCGCCTCAAAACTCTCGTCGGATATCTCGCCCATGCTCCCGGCATAGTAGCCGGATTCATCGTTTATAACAAATCTTGCTTTTTCGGGAAAGGAAACAGTAGATATATACTATGAAGGAGATCAGAGCGACTGGAGCAAAATCGAATTAAATAAACCTGAAACTGTAAATCTCAACATACACTATAACTCATATTAAATGCGGCAGCTTTTACACCGCCGCAAGTGAGACTACTGCTTTTCAAGCAGAGCTTTTGCATACTCAAGCAGCTTTGTAAGATCTTCTTCCGAGAGCTGCTGCATAAGCTGTTTAAGTCTTATGTACAATTCGTCCGACATATAACCGCCTCCTTTCGTCACGAGCTATGTCTTGTATTTTAATAGCGGAGGCGTGTCGAGACAAATCGACTGTTATAATATATCGAAATATGTATGAATATAACGGAAAGGAGGGCTATTATGCCGGTATACAAAGACCAAAAGCGCGGCACATGGTATGCCTCCTTTTATTATGTAGACTGGATGGGGAATAAAAAGAGAAAGAAACGCTCCGGATTCAAAACCCAGCGCGAGGCAAAGGAGTATGAGAGAAATTTTCTGAACAAAGAGCAGCAAGAGCCCGATATATCCTTCGAGACTCTTGTCGATGAATATTTTAAGAACCTCAAAACACGGCTCAAAGCTACCACGTTACGGAACAAGCGAGCCATTTTCGATAAGAAAATAACACCGTATTTCAAGAACCTTGATATATCTCAAATAACGCCTACCACGGTTAGGATGTGGCAGAACGAGATACTAAAGCAAGACCTGGCCCCAACGTATCAGAAGACGATTCATAACCAGCTCTCCGCGATAATGAACTATGCCGTAAAGTATTATAACCTGCCGAGCAACCCCTGCCACGTCGCAGGAAGCATAGGCAGAAAAAAAGCCGGCGCCATGAATATATGGACGCTCGACGAGTACAAAAAGGCTGTCGCGTATGAAGAAAAGCCCGCGGCTTATGTAGCCCTCGAGATTTTATTCTGGACCGGCATAAGAGAAGGCGAGCTGCTCGCTCTGACACCGGCCGACTTCACGCCCGATAAAAAAATGAGGATAACAAAAACAATGTCTCACGTTGACGGCAATGATTTATTCACCACACCGAAAACTCCGAAAAGCACTCGAGAGATCGACATACCCGATTTTCTCTACGATGAGGTCGAAGATTATATCAGCAGACTTTACGGAATCCAAGAAACCGATAAGCTGTTCTACTTCTCGAAAGGCTTTATCGGCAGAGAAATAAAACGCTGCGCCAAGCTCGCGGGCGTCAAAACAATCAGAACCCACGACCTGCGCCACAGCCACGCAAGTCTGCTGATCGAGATGGGCTACGATATATTCGTCATAAGCGAACGGCTCGGCCACGAGAACGTATCGACCACAATGGACGTCTACGGACACCTTTATCCCGATAAACAAAAAGGCCTCGCGGGAGACCTCGCAAGGCTGAAAAAGTAGCCGATTTTTATTTTTTACAAATTTATAGTACCATATTAGTACCACAGACCATATAACGATCCCCGAAAAGTACGTTTTCACGGGCTTTTCGGGGATTTTGGTCATCATTCCCACTCGCTCCTGATAAAGAAATCTTAAACAATTCTGTTTAGAGATTTTATCACGAGGTATTGTAGTTATCTG
>CANRHV010000053.1 GCA_947630505.1 uncultured Monoglobus sp.
ACCTTTCCTTTCTGATTTCTTTATTATATCAGATTTTTGGGTGTTTTTCGACTCCTTTTAAATGATACCACTCCAATATTATTACATTATATAATACCATTACACAATAAAAAATACAAGAAAAAATTTGAAGATCACATAATAAAGCGGTTTTCGGGGATAAGGTCGAGGGGCGAGTACTCGCTTTCGCGGGGTTTATCGTTATGCTCGCGGGGCGGGATCGGGCAGAGCATCAGAAAATATTTCAGCTCGTCATACAGGTGATCCTCCTGCTTGGTGTCAACGTCCTCGGGGCTTGTCTCGTCATACTTGAGCTGCGGCAGCGTTCTGATCATACCGGGACACTTGCCTTCGAAAAAATATATCATCGGAAGGCCCTCGCCGTCGAACGCCAGGCGGTAGTGCACCTGCATCTTGCCCGCCAGACGATTGTTGTTTCCCTTTTCGAAATACACGCCGCGGCGCTCCATCATGTCGGCTATGCTGCCCTCGCTGCCGCCCGTGGCATTCCATATGGCAGGGTCGGCCACGCCGGTTATTTTTATCCCGGCCTCGCGCTCGCTCCGCTCCAGCTCGAGTATTTTGTCGGCTATCTTTTCGGCCGTCCATCGAACGCCGGTGTCGGGCTTTCCGGCGCAGCCGTAAAGCTCGCGGTAGTTATATATCCTTCCGTCGTAGTCCACCGCGTACCACGAGACGGCGAAGGGCTTTGAATACCCGAAGTCGAAGGCGCGGAACCTGCGCCACTCCTTGGGTATATCAAACGGCTTTATCACATGAGTGAACTTTCGCGTTGCGTATCCCGACGGGTCGTTGCGCCACTCGGTGAACACCTGGCCGTCGAAAATCTCCCACTCGCCGTATAGCAGGGCGCGGCGCTCGTTTTCGGGCAGCTGCTCGAGCCTTTTTATATACTCGCCGTCGGAGCGCATCAAAAACTTGTTGTCCTGCACAAACGACGGGATAAACAGCCTTTTGGTGCCGAACTCGGTGGTTTGCGCCTTGCCGGGCTCGGCTCCGTCTATGAACCGCGCCTTGACCCAGGTGTGGCCCACGCCGCCGGGGTTGGTGCTTGACTTTATCCGCTTGGGATAGCCGTTGGTGCCGCGCACCCGCGACAGCAGATAGGTGTACTGGCTCTCGGTGAAGTGGGTCAGCTCGTCGAACCGCACAATATCATACTCGGCGCCCTGATAGCGCAGCACGTCGGTCTCGGCGGCGCAGAAGCCGAACTCGATTATCGAGCCGTTTCGGAACAGCCACTTGCGGTCTGAGCTGCGGTAGCGGCAGGCCGCGCTCGGGTATATCAGCAGCGAGTTCATGATGAGCGAATGCTCGAGCTCGGGGAACGTGCGGCGCAGCACCAGCTGGCGGCTGAGCGGATATTTCAGCGCGAACAGCAGCGCGTCGACCAGCTGTCCGTATGACTTGCCGCCGCCCGCCGCTCCGCCGAATAAGACCTCGTCGGCGTCGGCGGTTATGAACTCAAGCTGCGTCTTTGTTATCTCAAGTTTAAGTTTGGCGTTCATGCTCTTCCTCTTTTCGTATTTATATTAAACGATTTTTATTTCGACCTCGAGCTTGCCGGGCTCGTTTTTGTCCGGCATATCCTCGGGCAGACCCAAAAGGCTCAGCACCTCTTTGGCCGAGGAAAGCTCTATCCGCTTGTCGCCGCAGTTCACCAGCTGGCACAGCTTGTCAAGGGCGGCTCCGGCGCGGCTCTCGGACTGCGGCGGCTCGACGGTCTCGCGGAGCATGTCCGCGGCGGTTTTTTCAGACATTGCCGTCACCGCTCACGGTCTGGCCCACCAGCTTTTCGGCTGCGCGGTCGAGTATTCTGAAGCACTGGCGGCGGCTGTAGAACACCACAAACTCCATCGCGGTCCAGCTGGTGCCGCGCAGATATTTTTCGGTAACCACCGTCAGCTCCTCGCTGTCGAGCAGCTGAGACAGCCGCTCCCAGTCGCGCATCAGATTGTCAAACTTGTCGCGCGCCTCTTTTATCTTTTGGCGGTAGCTCTCAACCGCCGAGATCTTTTCGCTGTATGTATGCCCGAGCCTTTCCTCTATCGCCCTGTCCGATATGTCAAACCTCGTAAAATCGGTGATAAGCTCGTTATAGAGCTCGATCTTCGCCTTCATTTCCTTTTTTGCCACAGGCAGAAGTCTCAGCCACTTCTTCACCTGCGCCGCGTTTTCAAATTTCATTGCGCATCTCTCCTTTCGATGTCCGGTTTATTTTGATTTTTAATTAATACTCGCGGCTGTCGATCTCATAATAGTTGTGACAGCAGTCCATATTGCAGAACAGTCCGTCGAAGCTTTTCACGTAGCCCTCGGGGCCGCCGTATATTTCGCTTCCGCAGTAGAGGCACACTCCGACTTGGCGGACACGCGGAAGCCTTTCGGGCGGATATCCGTACCGCTCAGCGAATCTTATGTCGGGATGAGTCATTTCTTCACTTCCATTCTTTGACATGTTTAACAAGATATTTGTTATTTTTTGGAGTCGGTGTTTTTATTATATATCAAATATTTTGTTTGTCAATACTATATTTACTAATTTTTTTAATAACTCGTGTGATTGTCGGGTTTTTTGTACAGACGGGCGCATTTTTCAAAAATTTGTCAAAAAAACAAAAAATATGATAATTAGGGGTTGATTTCGTCGACGGGTTATGGTATTATTTATTCGGGAGGTGCTGATCTATGGCAAACAAAGATATCAGCGGCAAGCTCAAACAGGCGAGAGAAAACAAGGGTCTCGCGCAAAAGGATGTTTACACGCGTCTGGGCGTTAAGCAGTCGCGCTTCAGCGCCTGGGAAAACGGCAAGTCGGAGCCGGAGATACGCGTATTCTTGGAACTGTGCCGAATTTACGGCATTGAGGATATATACAAATACTTCTGCGCTCCGGACACCAAATATAACAAGTGGGCTTATGCCACAGAGCTTAATCTGGCGGTCACCAAGCTTCGGGAATTATACTCGGATGAGGAAAATTTCCGAAGGGTGCTCAACTGCCTGAACTACGAATATGAGAACTATCTGGGCAAAAAAGCCGAAACGTACGAGTTCGGCACCATCGCCGTGCCGGTCTATCTCCAGCCCGCCGCCGCGGGTCTCGGAAACTACCTGACCGACGACAGCGTTGAGATAATGAAGCTGCCCGCTCCGCCCGACACCGACGCCGGAATACGAATTTCCGGCGACAGCATGGAGCCCGACATATGCGACGGCGAGATCGTGTTTATAAAATACATGCCGGAAATAGCGCCCGGCGACATAGGCATATTTGTGTACCGCGGCGAGGCCTACTGCAAAAAGCTGGATTATATGAACGGCAAGCCGTATCTCTTTTCGATAAACCCCAAATATATGCCCATACCCATCAACGACAACGAGCAGATAAGAACGGTCGGAAAAGTGCTTATCTAAGCTATCTCGGTGGCGCTTTTCGGCTCTTTGTTTTGATTTTGAATCAAGGCTCCGGCGGCTTTATGCTGCGCCGGGGCTTTTTCGATAGGCTGAGCGGGAGCGCCCGCCGCCTCGAACTCGGCTTTCATGTTTTTGATCCCCTCGATCAGCTTTTCCTTGCCGTCGATGTGCATCGCCTCGAGCATCAGCACGGCCGCGTCCGCCCGCGCGGGATCGAACACTCCCATCTGCCACAGCTCGGTCAAGGTCTGGTTCTGAGCGATACGGCTGTACGGGTTGTTTTTCTCGGCGCTGACGCTGATGTCGAACTCGGCTCTGTGGTAGCCGCTTCCCAGTTCTCCGCCCGAGAGTCTCACATACTCGCTTTTGCCGTCGCCGTCCGTGATCCTGTACGAGCGGGGGTCGCTGTAGAACTGGCGTATAAGCTCGACGCAGAGATACACCACGTCGCGGAACGCGTCATAGCCCGTTGAGAGCATGTCGCGCGCGAGCTTTTCGCCCGCCTGCTGCAGCGCCACTATCGCCGAGTAGGCCGTGACTCCGCCGTAGGTGCCGCCCTGCTGAAAATCGCGGTTGCCCGAGATCTCCTTAAGCTCCTGTATCTTGTTCTGCCTGTGCTGAATGATAAACGACGGCATCGGCTTCGCCTGTAGCTCCCTTATGTTCTCGTCCCCGACCGAGCCCGCCACGTGGATTATGTCGCGGCTCACGTCGGACAGCTCGTACTCATTGAGGCCGCCGTTGTCCTTTACCATGAATCTGATCTTTCCGGAGATCAGCGCGTTTTTGGAGATTAGGCTGTCGAGCTTGTCTATGTAGAGCTGCGGATTCTTGACTATGTCCACAAGGCCGAAGCCCACCGGGCTGTCCTCATCGGGATAGAGCACATCCAACACAAACGGGTACATGCCGTGGTCGTAAAGGCCGCTGTCGCCCAAGTCCTCGGACGCCTCGAGTATCGTGCCGTCGGTGAATTTTATCAGTTCGACGGTCTGCTTATCCCCGACGCGACGCTTGTAGTAGCAGTCGACCACCAAAGTCTTGTCGCGCAAGAGGTCGCGCGAGGCGGTGTTCTGCATATCGTCGTAGGTCAGCACGTCCATCGAGCCGCTGCCCGTGAACCTGTCCGCCAGGTGGGGATATTTTACGCTCAGCTCCTCGTTGTCGATCAACGCGGTCAAAAACAGGAAACGGCTGTCCTGAATATCGATTATGCCCGGCTCCCAGAACAGATTCAAAAGGTCGATGCGCTTGATGTCTATATCGCCCTTTCCTCTGCCAAAATCGGGGTTGTAAAACACTCCGTAGCACGCTGCGCCGTTTTTCAGCTTGTACCACCACGCGCGGCTGTAGGTGCGCTTGAAGTCGCACAGCTCAAGCTGCATGGGCAGTATTTTTGTGAGCTTTTCCGCGATGCCGCTGTCGCGCTCGTCGCGCTCGAGTATGTTGGGCTCGGGGTAGTTGTCCATCGCGTCGGCGTGCTTGTTGGCTATCGCGTTGAACAGATACGGCGTCGTCGGCTCGGGTATCGGCGCGTCGGGGTCGCTCGCGTAGCGGCTTTTATACCATTTGTTGTTGTCGATTATCCTCCTGTCAAAAAGCTGTTTGTGGTCCTTGTAGAGCTTGAAGCTCTCCTGAACCTTCCCGAAAAACTCGGGCGTTATTTTTCCGAAATAATTATCAATTTTCATGTTTTGCCTCCTTATATAATATGGTAGTTATCGCTCACTTCAAAGCGTCAAGCTCCGCCAGAATGTCACGGCCGTTTATCAGGACCCTTTCGCCGCTGAGCCACAGCTCGCCGTTGTCCATAAACGCGGCTATCGCTTTGCTCCCGACCATGTTTAGCGTTGCGGAGCCCTTTTCACGCTTTATCAAAAAGCTTCCGTTTGAGTATCTGACCCCGTTGATGACGGTCTCCTCGCTGCCGTTGCCCGCGCCCATTACCATGTAGGCGGTTCCGTCGTTTCCGACCGAAAGGCCGAGCCTCTGGTGACGGCCCTCCTCGTTGTCCTGCATGATCTTCACGCCCTGGGGGTCCATCATCGCGAACACTCCGCCGTCCACTGTCTCGTAGGAATAACTGTCGGTACCCACGATTGTGGACGAGTAAATCTCCGAGCTGTCGATCTTTCCGCGGAACACCGCGTTGCCGCTGCTGTTGATGCTGACTGTCGGCTCGCCCTGCGCGTTGCACAGCTCGAATCGGAAAACGTCAAGCGCGCTGTCGTACTCGGCGATAAACCTGTTGAAATTTCCGTCGTCGATCTTTATCGAGTTCCCGCTTATCGTCATGTTGCCGTCACCGCTTTTTACAACCACGAGGTCGGTGTCGATCGTTCCTGCGCGGAGCTTGTCGGCGGTGATGTTCCCTATCTGGGCGTTATTGATCTTGGCGCTCGTGGTGTCGATGTTCTCCGCCTTGACGCTGGCGGCCTCAAGCACGTTGCCCGCGTCGAGATTGTCGAAAATATAGGTCAGCTCGTCTATCAGCGCGGTGCCCCATTTTTTGATCGAGCTCAGGTCGCGGGCCGTGTCCCCCGTGAGCTTTGACGGTATCGGCGTTGTTAAATTCGGCATAAAAAATTCTCCTTCCTGATTTCTGATTTTTGATTTAAATTATTCAGTGCAATATTTACCCTGTGCTTTTATTGTAAATCATAAAAAGTGCCAAAGAATGCCAACGTAGGGATTAGTGAACGTAGTGAATAGTGATTAGAAAATAGATAATAGGACCCCTCTCAGTCAGCTTCGCTGACAGCTCTCCCCAAGGGGCGAGCCTGATGTGCGGCGCCCGTTCTAATCCCTATCTTTACTTTTTGATAACATTTTGCAAATTTTTCTTGACTTTATATATCGGTTGGACTATAATAATTTGGTATGCTGAGATAGTTATGATTAAAAGGAGGCGGTCGGCTGTGAAGCGGCTTAAATACGCGGCGATGTTTATATCTTGCCTTATGCTCGTTTCGGGTTGGCTTTCTCCTATGTCAAAAGCGGCTCTTGAGGCGCTCGCGCCCGACGACAGCGGCGCGGCTCCCTACAGCGGGACAGGCCTTGCCCCCGCCACGCCGCCGAATATGGAAAACAGCGGCGGAAAAACAGCGTTTTCGCCGATCGAGACATCTCCCGCGGGAGAGCTTAAAACCGACGTTTATGCCGCGGCGCGCGGCATGATAAACAAGATCATCACGATCGGAACGGGCTTTGCTTACGGCGCTCGCCCGTCGGGCGGCGGAGCGCGGGCGGAAAGCCGAGAGGTCATGCTGTGTTAGGCAGATACATTGCTTACGAAAAAATAATTAACCAAATACAAACATATAAAATTTAAAGGAGGAAACAGATTTGTCCAGAAGTTTGGTAAAATTTGCCGCTATAATTCTGGTTATCGCGGCGCTTTTATATGTCGGCGTGTACGGTCTGGATTTCACAGACAAGTACAGGATCCCCGGCATAACGGACAGCGACGGCATCACCCAGGGCCTTGACTTAAAGGGCGGTACCGTTATTGTATTCCGGGCGGCGACAACTGACCCGTCCGAAGAAGACATGGATAACGTTGTGAACCTTCTGCGCAGACGTCTTGACTTCCAGGGCTATACCGAGGCAAGCGTTACAATGCAGGGTTCCAACAAAGTAAGAGTTGAGATCCCCGACGTTCAGGATTCCGACACAGCGGTTGAGACTCTCGGCGCCACGGCGCAGCTTGAGTTCAAGGACGCTAACGGAAACACGATCATGACGGGAAGCGAGGTAACCAACGCGTCGTCCGAGTATGGTCAGACGGAGCAGGGTATCTCAAGAAGCTCGTACTACATCAGCATGGAGTTCACTCCCGAGGGACAGCAGAAGTTCTCGGAGGCCACAAAGACCGCCGCGGCGGCAGCCTCCAGCAACATGAACTACATCACGATCGAGATGGACGGCAACGTTCTGACCGCTCCGAGAGTTCATGAGCAGATAGACAGCGACTCCTGCATCATCACCGGCGAGTTCACAGCCGACGAGGCAAGCGCTCTGGCGGCCAACATCAAGTCGGGCCAGCTGCCTTTCTCGCTGGCGGTAGACGAGGTTAAGGTAGTAAGCGCGACGCTGGGCGAGGAAGCCCTGTCGAAGGCTATCACGGCGGGTATCATCGGTCTTATACTGGTGCTGCTGTTCATGCTGCTGATCTATCGTCTGCAGGGTCTCATGGCGGACTTCGCTCTTATGTTCTACATCGCGGTCGTTCTGATCCTGTTGGCTAACTTCCACATCAACATCACGCTGCCCGGTATCGCGGGTATCATTCTGGCGATAGGTATGGCGGTTGACGCGAACGTCGTTATCTTCGAGCGCGTCAAGGAAGAGCTCAAGCTGGGCAAGACGGTCAGAAGCGCCGTTGACGCCGGCTTCAACAGAGCCCTCTCCGCGGTTATCGACTCTAACGTTACGACAATTATTTCGGCTATCATCCTGTGGTGGCTGGGCACGGGCACGATCAAGGGCTTCGGCATCACGCTGCTCATGGGTATCGTTGTGTCAATGATCTCGGCGATATTCGTAACCAGATTCCTGCTCAAGCAGATGATCGGCATGAACGTTAAGAACACATGGCTTTACGGCCTCAACAAATCAGATATAAGCTCTGAAAGCGTGAAAGGAGGTAAGGCGTAATGTTTGATATAGTTCAGAAAAAATGGGTATTTTTCGGAATCTCCATTGTTTTATGCTTAATCAGTATCGTTTCGCTGATATTCAGAGGATTCAACCTCGACACCGACTTTTCGGGCGGTATCGCTCTTACCTATGAGGTAAAGGGCGAGGACTTCTCAACCGAGGACATGAGCGCCATCGTAAGCGAGGCTCTCGGCTCGGGAAAATCGGCGTCGTCCGTTCAGAAGTCCGGCGATGACGTTATCATCAAGGTCGGATACGACAAGGACATCACCGACGAGGAGAGAACAGAGTTCTCAAATACTGTAAGAGACAGCATCACAACGGCTCTTGAGGAAAAATTCGGTGAGGCCGAATATGACAGCGCGGCAGCGGCCGAGCCCGAGGAAGACGAGGCGGCGGCGACAGCTTCGGCGGAACCCGACGCGTCAGCCGAGCCCGCGGCAGCAGCCGCAGCGGCTACAGAGGCTCCGACGGCCGGCGGAAACTTAGTCAGCGGCGTTCGTCTTTCGAGCATGGACGACATCTCGCCCTCATCGGGACGCGAGCTGGCAAGAAGCGCGCTGTGGATGTCGCTGCTGGCATGCGCCGCTATTCTGCTCTACGTAACCTTCAGATTTGAGTTCACATCGGGCTGCGTGGCGGTACTGGCTCTGGCGCACGACGTTCTGATCCTGCTCGGCGTTTACTCCGTTCTGCAGATCTCGGTCAACATCAACTTCATAGCCGCCGTGCTTACGGTTCTGGGTTACTCGATCAACAACACGATCGTTATCATGGACAGGATCCGCGAGAACACGCGCAACTCCAGAAAAGAATCCTACGGCGAGATCGCCAACAACAGTATTTGGCAGACCATGACGCGCTCGATCAACACCACGATCACCACGCTGCTCACCATCGGTATGGTATTCATCATCGGCGTTGCCTCGATCAAGGCCTTTGCTCTGCCGATCATCATCGGTATCGTTATCGGTTTCTTCTCCTCGGTATTCATCACAGGTCCTCTGTGGGCAACCTGGAGAGACTCGGCGGTTAACGCCAAGAGAGCCGCTGCCGGCAACGGAAAGAGCAAGTCAAAGAAGAAATAATCTTCCGCGCAAATATGCCGAAATCAACAGAGGGCACAGCTTCGGCTGTGCCCCCGTTTTTTATTTGTAAAATTTTGATTGACCTTTTTGAGATATTATGATAGAATAAATTTGCCACATGAATTTAATATTGATTTCATATTTATAGTATGTATTTTTATGCCTTTAGGCAAAAATACAGGCTCTATTTTCGCATATCTAATGTATATCCGAAGCTTGCGTGGCAGCAATCGGGGCTATGTGTTTTTCGTGTTTAGCTTCGATTGAGGCTAAACACTTTTTTTAAAAATACTTGATATTTTTTACATAATATGGTATTTTAAATTTGCGACATATTTTTAATACACACCCGTTTGCGCTAATTAAAACATGGGCTACGGATATTATACCGATGCGGGCAAAATATGTCTCAACAAAAATTTGGGTGCGTTTTTATTATTTGTGCGGCTGCGATTCCACGCAAGCATTTTCATTAGTACCCAAAGCGTTTTCTCGCGAGGGGAGAGATGCGCGCGAAAAATATACGGAATGGTTTTTGCAAATTATGAAACATATATAAAAAGGTAAAAAAGGGAGGAAAAATATTATGAAAAAATTTTTGAGTTTGGCTTTGACGCTCGCATTAATCTCCGGTATAATCTTCGCGCCACCTGCCGCAAACGCGGAAACATACGGCAAATACGGCGATTTGAGTTATACAAATTACGGAGACTATATTAAGATAACCGACTGCTCCGAGTCGGCAGTGTCTATCGATATACCTGCTGAGATTGAAAATCTGCCGGTAACAAGCATTGGAAGCAGAACATTTTACGGATGCGATAAACTGACAAATATAAACATCCCAAATAACGTTACAACAATTTATGGATCAGGAACATTTGAAGATTGTAAAAGCCTGACAGAAATAAACATACCAAGCAGCGTGACAAAAATTGCCGGTGGAATCTTTTCCGGTTGCGGAAGTCTTAATTTCTCCGTGTCACCACAAAATAATGACTATTCATCCATAGATGGAGTACTGTTTAATAAAGATCAAACAAAAATAATAGCCTACGCTAAGGATTTAATTCAATCTGAGTATGTAATTCCAAGCGGCGTGACAAGCATTGAACATAGCGCATTTCTCAACTGTATCGGTTTAACAAACGTAACTATACCGGACAGCGTGACAACCATTAAACAAGAAGCATTTCTCGATTGCACCGGCTTAACAAGCGCAACTATACCGGGCAGCGTGACAGGTGTTAGCTATGATGCCTTTCGCAATTGCAGTAACCTGACAAACGTTACAATCCAGGATGGCGCGAAACGCATTGGCCAGAATATGTTTTCCGGCTGCAGCAGCTTAACAAGCGTAAATATCCCCGACAGCGTGACAAGTATTAGCGGTGGCGCATTTTCCGGCTGCAGCAGCTTAACAAGCATGAATATCCCGGACAGCGTGACAAGCATTGGCGTTGGCGCATTTTCCGACTGTAGCAGCTTAACATACATAAATATCCCCCGCAGCGTGACAAGCATTGGCAATGGTGCGTTTTCTTACTGCAGAAACTTACCGGACGTTAAAATATCCGACAACGTGACAAGCATTGGCGATGGCGCGTTTTGCTACTGCAGCAGCTTAACAAGCATAAATATCCCCGACAGCGTAACAAGCATTGGTGAAGAATCGTTCGCTTGTGTTTAGTTGGTAAACTCAATCTCAATTTTATATCCGGCTGAAAATGTCAGCCGGCGTATTATTTTTCTCCACATAATTCTTTTTGCCACATTATCAAACGTGTGGTAGTTTTTCAAAAAGTCTCCCTTTATGAAATCTTGGAGCGGTGCGAGGTTGGGTTTCGGCTCCGGATCATCGGCGGCGGTCAGTTTGGCGGTCAAATCTTCATAGTCTTTTCGATAGGTGTCCATGTCGATCAGGTCGTTTAAATATAAATCTTTTAAGCGTTCAAGCTTGCGAGCGATTTCAGCCTTGTTGACTTTCGGCTTCCTCCGCCGCTTTTGTTTAACGTCAAATTCGACAATGTATTTGTTTATCTCATCGGTGATGTGCTCAAGCAAATATTTTTCAAGTTTTTTCTCTCCGGCGGCACGGTTGTTTTTGCACGGACCGTTACTGTAATAATTATTGCAGCGGTAACACACATAGTAATCCCGTTTGCCGCCGGCGTAGTTTCTGATCTGGGCGTTGCCCGCCATTTTGTGACCGCAATGTCCGCAGACGAGCAATCCGGAAAAAATGAACTCATAATTTGACGGGTTAGCTTTTATATTTTTGTTTTTGATTATTTCTTGAACCTCGTCGAACATCTTCTTTGACACAAGCGGCTCGCAGAAGTTTTCCATGCCGCGGTACACGCCGATATAAAGCGGATTGGTAAGCATTCGCTTTACGGTATACGGGTGCAGATGAACGCCGTGCGCCTCAACCATAGCTTTTCCCGCGCCGCGCTGACTGTTATAGGTATGATAATGTTCAAACAAATCAACGGCGATCGGAGCGGTTTCTTCGTCAATGATAATCTTGCTGTCAACAACTTTATAACCTATGGGCGCATTCGGGCAAGTGTATTCTCCGTTGGCGCGTTTGTTGGCAAATACCGCCTTGATGCGCTCGCTGGTTCTGTCCGCCTCATCTTGAGCAAGCGAGAGCATTATATTAATATATAACCGTCCGTTGGCGGTGGTGGTGTCGTAGTTTTCAAATATGGTTTTCCAATTCACACCGTGGCTTTCAAGAACTTCCTGAACTTTGTAATAATCTTTGATGTTTCGGAACCAGCGATCAAGTTTTGTGAAAATAATCAGGTCGATTTTGCCGAGCTTTACATCTTCGAGCAAACGCGTAAGCTCAACCCGGCTCTTGAGCGATTTTCGGGCGGTCTTGCCGCCGTCAATATATGTTCCGACAATTTTGCAATCATGCTCCCGCGCCCACTTCTCAAGCGCCGCCTGTTGGGCGTCAAGAGACAGGCCGTGCAGAGCTTGTTCCTCGGTCGAGACTCTTATATAAAGCGCCGTCCGCGGCGGAGCGGCTTGTTCCGTAATATTATTTTTTGACATAATAAAAACACCCCTCAAAAAACACTTGATTTTTATAGGGTGCTATGATACAATAACAATGGAAGTGGTGTTATGTATCATAGCACACTTATTTTCTATCGCTCTGCGAGTGCTCCACCACTCGCAGAGTTTTTTTATTTTATTTTCTCAATATCTTTATTATCCGTATAAACATAATATTTTTCTAAAATTGTACCGCTGCCAAGAGTGTCTGCGTAATGTTCTTCTCCACTGACATGAGCATGAACATCAACAGACAATATACCATTAAAATAACTTATACAAGTGGTTGTTTGATTTGTGAAATTCACAATCCAGTGTATTTCCTGATTATTCTTAAATTTTGATGTGTAGTAACTATCTGCGTAATCAACCATGTTTATAGGCGATGTAATTGAACATATCCGCCAATTACCGGTTTTATCGTTTCGTACATTGGAAACATCAAAACTATCCGACAGAGTATAAATCAATTTATCGCTTTTGCCGTACATTCCAGGTCTATCAGGTACGGTTTTTTTGGAAGATGCCGGTTTTTGGGTTGCTATCGCGGTGTTTGCCGGTTTTGATGTCGTCTTTGACGCATTTTGCGGATTCGCCCAGCCGGGAGGAACTTGCGTTGATGTTGTTGTGCTACAACCCGAAAGGGTAATCAAGAGAAACAATGAAGTTATTATAGCAACTATTTTCATAATATTACCTCTATCCTATCTTTGAATCCATGTTGGAAACACAAGTATCTTTTTTATATGTTTCTTTTACCATAACCATTGTCTGGCGCATATATTCTTTTCCCTGAACAGACAAGTTAAGATAATCGTCAAAAAAATCTTTGTCCTGATCAGATATTTCCTCAATATCTTTTTTTCTTTTTTGGGGTTCCTGACCGAACGCAATATAATCGGCAGAAACTTTTAAAGCTTGAGCAATTTTTATTATTGCAGAAACTTGAGGGTCTTTTGATTCGCCGCTTAATATTTTATTCAATGTTCCCAAAGGTATATTTGTTCTATTTGAAAGGTCAACATTAGTTAAACCTTGAGATTTCTTTTCGGTTTTAATTCTATTTATCATGTCAGAATTGTTAAACATAGATATTCCCCCTTTTTATCCCATTATATAGCGGAACAAATTCAATGTCAATAATATTTTACCGTTTGCGGAAATATATTGTTGATTTTTGGCACTTTACACATAAATGAAATTACCGTTTTGTATAATATTTACAAATATTACCGTTGACGGTAATTTATTTTTCAAAACGGTTGACAATTACCGTGAAAGGGTGTATAACAATAATTAATACAACCTTAAACGGTAAAAGAAAGGAGTGTTTCAGATGCTTAATAACTTAAAAGCGGAGTATATGCGCAAGAATATACAACCGTACAAGGGAATTATGGGAGCTTTAGGCTGTTCGGAAAAAACCGCTCGAAACAAATTGAACGGTGCTACTGATGTAACTATAACCGAAGCGTTTAAGATCATCAATAAAAATTTTAAAGATGACGGCCTCTCGCTTGAATATCTTTTTGCTTCGGATAACCAGTCGGCAAGTTCAGCGTAAGGAAAGTGAGGTGTGAGAAATGAACGGCTTTATACTTGCTCTGAATATTTTGAGCATAATTTTTGACATCGCTCTGATCTTTTTCATTGTGGTGCAACTTATAAGGCGACATCTGAATGAGAAAATTAAAAAATCATCAAAAAATGAGCGGAGGTAAGGAAATGCGCAGAAAAATTTTGAGAAACATTTTGAAGAAAAAATACAAGAGAAACGACATCGGCGATATTTGGCGAAAGTTCCAGATCAAGAAATACGGCGGAGAGGAGTGCTACGAATATATCAGGAAGCACCCGGAACACGGCAAATTAACATGAAAATAATTGAGAAAGGCGGAGGTGTGATATGACATCAAGCAAGCTGAACATCAATTTATTTTTTGAGGCTTATGCTGCGGCGCTGACTGCCAATGCTCAGAAAAAATATCCGGGTGCGGTCGTCACGGTCAAGAGCATTAAGCCGCGAAAATCGGAACGAAAGGCGGCGGGTTAGATGTGCGAGGATAAACAAGCAATTCTTGACGCCCTGTGTGAGACTCTTAAACTGACAAGAAACTTGTCGGATATTGAGAGTATTACTTATGAAAAATCAATCGAAATAGAGTTCGCGAGGGTTCACTTTGCCAATGGTGTTGAAAAAATGATTAATATTTCCTGCAACTCCGGAACGGCAATGATCCGAGACGTTATGAAAAAATTAGGATATTAAAGCGAGGTGAGATATGATGAACGAATTGCTTGACAAGCTGAAACAGGCGATAGAAACCCGATTGGATATAATACTTAACGACCAAAGCTCATGGAGTGTTGAAACCGAGACGATCGACGTACTCCGCATCGCCAATGCGTTGGACGTTTACAGTCGTTTGAAATCACGGTCGGAAAGATCGGAAGGCACCGTAAATATAAAAACTAATATGAGCACCGATCCTCAATGGTTTAAAAAGACTATTGATGAATTAAAGCAGGAAATGGGACAGTTGTTGAAATCCCAGCCGGAAACATCTGAAGATATTGAATGAGAGGGGGTGGGCAAAGTGAAAAAGAACATCGAGGACAGCAAAGGATTTTGGTCGGCGCTGGTTTTCGGAGCGGCAACATGTGTTTTATGTTCAACCGGAGCGTTATCATTCACCATATCCGTTATCATGGCTATTATAGCGGTCGGCGGATTGATCCACACTTTTTTGACGGACTACAATCATTCCGACGAGCCGCAGACGGCGCCGGTCCATAAAGAAAAGGCGTGGGTCCGCAAGTATTTTAACGGAGAATTTGACCCGGAAATCGACGCGGAACAGGAGCTCGAAGAACAGACGTTCGGAAAACAGGAGCTTGAGGTCGCGGCGGTTGAGGAACATTTAATTAAGCCGGGACAAAGCGTGAAATTTACCATTATACGGAAAAGGGGGTGTTTGGATTGAATATCAAACCGATGTCACGCAGGGTAATCATACAAGGCGATCGGCTCTTATCCGCCGTTATCGCAGGAACAATCATTGAAGTCTCGGACGATCTTATGTCCGACGAAAAGTTCCGTATAGGAAAAATGATTTTTGTGCCCGCAAACGCAGCGCTTGAAATCCAAATTAATAAGGAGCATTGCTACATAGTCAAGGCTGAAGATGTGGCGGCAATCAAAGAATAGGAGGTTTTATTATGGCATACAAAGTTGTTATTACAGACATAGACACGGACGAAAAGATCGTCAACCACTACTTCAAGAACGTAGTTATGGGCGGAACACCGCTCGGAGACACAGACACATCATCAACATTTGTTCTGGGTTTTTTCAAATCCGTAGAAAGTTTGGACGTGCTGTTCGGCGCGATCGCGTCAAACGTGAACCATTGCAGAAAAGAGCTGCTGGACGATGTATTCTTTAAGGACGACAAAGTGATTCGCTACACAGCTAAACATCTCGGTAAAAGCGCCGACGAGGTTAAAAAGGCGCTTGCGTCCGAGGAAAACAACGAGGTCAAGGATTTTATCACCGGCGTTATAGAATTTTTAAACCAGTTCTTGGCGGAGTTTGACGTGAAAAACTCTTTTGACGATGATGACGACAGTAGCGTTAAAAGCGCGGACGATGAGCCGCGGGAAAAGAGCTCGAAGGATAATATCTTGGCGTACATATTCAAAGCCGAAAAGGGCGGTGCTGACGACTGATGAAATCCTATGATGATACTATCGCGTATATGCGCGGGGAAATGGCAAAACAGAGCCCGGCACATCAACACTGGTATCTGGACGCGATCGAGGCTATGGAGCGGCTTAATCCGACTGAGCCGCGGCGCGATAATACGAGCCCGAATATGTTTTGCTCGCATTGCGGAAAAGAGTACCGTTATCGCAGTATCGGCGAGCGGACGCACGGGGAGCGAGTTTGTAACAACTGCGGTCAGCACATGAGGTGGTGATTATAATGGCAAAAAATGAATGGAAGGTTTCCTCTAACTATGTTAACGACAAGGTTGTTTACGAGGTTTACAGAGTAGTCAAAGATGAGCGGGTCAATCATAGCGGTTGCCGCGAATATGCCCGCGGAACATACAATACTCGGAAGGAAGCTCTTATTGCCGCCGATAGGCTTAACAGGTCCTAAAGTTGACATGATAGAAAATAAGTGTACTATGACGGAGGTATTATGAATTTAAACGAGAACATCGGGAAGATAATCAAAGAGGCCC
>CANRHV010000054.1 GCA_947630505.1 uncultured Monoglobus sp.
TTCTTGCGTTTCCGTGTTTTGCCCACTTTCATCTGCAGCTTCTCCCACACGGAACGCTCGATTATCGGCTCGTGGACATCCTTGAATATTACTAAATTTTCCTTATCATTTTCAATGCGTTTCTTATTCTTATATGATTTCGTGTACGTTTTGAAATTGATAACATCGCCGCAATATTCCTGAGTGCGCAGAATTTTTCGTATAGTCGTATTTCCCCAGCCGTATGGATTTGCTTCGTTTATCCGTCCCGCTCTGCCGAAACCTTTGGACTTCCAATAGTGCATAGGCGTAAGTATTTTGTCGCTTTCGAGCGTTTCGGCTATTTGCTCCGTACCAAAGCCGTCAATAGTCATTTGAAATATCCTTCGCACCACCGGAGCCGCTTCTTCGTCTATTATCCAACGCTTGGGATTATCGGGATTTTTTATATACCCGTATGGCGGCTGACCCATCGGCTCGCCGGAGTTGCCCTTGATTTTATTGCTTATCCTCCGCTTCTTAGAAATGTCGCGGGCATACCACTCATTAAACAGATTCTTTATCGGCGCGAGTTCATTCTCGCCCTCTTGCGTGTCAATGTTGTCCGAAACGGCGACGAAGCGAATATCGTAATCGGGGAAAAATTCTTCGGTCAGTCTGCCGACCTCAATGTAATTACGCCCCAAACGTGATAAATCCTTGACAAATACAGCGGAAATTTTGTTGCTCATAATATCGCTTATCATCTGCTTGTAGCCGGGGCGATCCATCGTAACGCCTGAAATTCCGTCATCGCAGTACGTCAAAAGGTTGGTATAGCCCTTCTCTTTAGCGATTTTTGCAAGCAGTTTTTTCTGATTTACGATACTGTAGCTGTCGCCTTCCAAGTTATCATCGCGGCTCAGCCTGACATACAGAGCCGCTGTTAATTCCTTTTTCGTATTTGACTGTCTCATAAATAACTCCTTTCCTTGACAGTCAACAAACAGTTTTGTAATATTATCATATCACAATATTTTCCGTTTGTCAGCCTGTTTTGAAAATTTAATTATTCGCAGTCATAAGCCGCAGCAAGACCGAGCCGAGTGTTTCGGCGGATTGTTCCTTGAACACCGGCTGGACGATAAAAGTAATTTTGTCGATTTCGTATTTTGTCGTTTCGGCAAAGGTAGTAATTTTATTTTTTGTCATGTATATACTTGTCCTCCTTTGAAAAATTTTACTACCCCATAATAATTCATCAAACGGTCGAGAGCCAATCGACTTCACAGGAGTTTCACCTCCGCCGCATCCGCGCCGGCCGCCCAATTCTGTGACGAGTTCAAGGCGGGAGTATCATTATGCTTTCCGAGCAGTCGTGACCGTACCGGCGGCAAATCCGGTATTTCATTGAAGGCTTGATCGCTCGGCTATACAGCGTCGTGGCGCGCCCGCAATAGAGGCTCTTGTTCGGAAAAAACGTATTTGATGAATGGAATATTAAATTGTCAAACATCGGGTGAGAATTTTCCCTTCTATTATAGGTAACAAATAAAAATTGAAAAATAATGACTATTTTTAAAAATTTTTACCTACATAGAGAAATTATCATATTTTTGTAGTGAAGGAAGCACAGCAAGTGCGTACTCGTCGTGTTGTCAAGGGTAAATGAAATATTTTTTAAAGATTTTTCAAAAACGAATAATCCGTTTATCAACTTTTCGTCGCTCCAATAGGGACGTCTGTTTTTCTTTAGCATACCGTAAAAATTTTTGCAAATTTTTCATATATCGCCTTGTTGACAAAATTATCATCCGTGATTATAATGTGTAATATCAAACATAGTAATCCTATGGATTTAATATGAATAGTGTTTGAAGAATATATTATAAAGTGAGGTTTTTAAAATGAAAAAGAAATTATTCGGTATTTTATCGGTGGCTATATTGTCGGCGGCGGTCATGGCGGGCTGCGGCTCGGGTTCGGATACGGAAACTAAAACGGCTGATAATTCGTCGTCCGAAAAGGTTACTCTTACCAATGTGTCATACGATCCTACGCGCGAGCTTTACGCGGCGTATAACGATTTGTTTGCGGCTCACTGGAAGGAGAAGACCGGTCAGGATATAGAAATTACTCAATCGCACGGCGGCTCGGGTAAACAGGCGCTCGAGGTGGCGAACGGTTTGGAGGCGGACGTTGTTACGCTGGCTCTTGAGTATGACGTAAAGGCTGTTCAGGATGCGGGACTTATTGAGGACGGCTGGGTAAACGAGTTTGATAAGGACAGCTCGCCCTACACATCAACAATAGTTTTCCTCGTAAGAAAAGGAAATCCCAAAAATATTCATGACTGGGGCGACCTCGTAAACGACGGCGTGGGAATAATTACTCCTAATCCGAAAACATCGGGCGGCGCGAGATGGAATTACCTCGCGGCGTGGGCGTATGCCGATAAGCTCTATAACGGCGATGAAACGCAGATCAAGGAATTTATGAGGAAGCTGTTCCAAAACGTACTTGTTCTCGATTCCGGCGCGCGCGGAGCAACGACCACATTTGTTGAGAACGGTCAGGGCGACGTATTGCTCGCTTGGGAGAACGAAGCGTATCTGTCAATGCAGGATTATCCGGACGAGTATGAGATCATAACGCCGAGCATCAGTATTTTGGCGCAGCCGTCCGTAGCAATCGTAGACGAGGTCGTCGATAAGCGCGGAACACGCGAAGCGGCTACGGAATATAACCGCTTACAGCTTATGTTCAACGATAAGCCGAGCGAGAAGCAGATTGCGGTAATGAAAACGAGAGGCTTCAGATGGGCGAGCAAGGCGCAGGCATGGCAAAGCGCGCTGTCCCCGCGCACGTTTGCGGCGGCGGATAAGATAGATTTTATCAAGTCGATAGACGGTAAGAAGCCGTCGGAATTACAGCCGCAGACTCCGAAGAAGGACGCGCCGGAGAGATAAGGAGCGGTTATGGAAATAAAAATCAATAAGGAAATCAAAGACTACCATGAAAGTATGTTTTTCGGCTTATCGGCGCGGCAGTTTGTATGCTCCGCGCTTGCCGTGGGCGCGGCGGTCGGGACGTATTTCGGCTTGCGCGATATTGTCGGCAAGGAAGTCGTATCGTGGCTGTGCGTGGTGCTTGCCGCGCCGTTCGCGGCGGCGGGGTTCTTTAAATATAACGGCATGACGTTTGAGAAATTCGCTGTGGCTTTTATCCGCAGCGAGTTTTTAGCGTCCGGCAAGCGGCTGTTTGAATCGGAAAATATACTACTTAAAATTTATGAGGCTGGTCGTAATGAATGCAAAGGCATTCATTACTGCTCGCCTATGCGACCAAAGGAGGTATTGCGAGATGCGAAAAAGGCAGGAAGCAATAAAGGCAGGAAAAAGAAAAATTCCTAAAACCGTTCAGCAATCTATTCCGATAGATTGTATTTTCAAGGACGGTATTTTCCAATACAGCAAAATATTTTCCAAAACATGGCGGTTTTCGGATATAAATTATGAGGTGGCGTCGCAGGCAGACCAAGAGGAAATGTTTTTGGCTCATTCGGCAATACTTAACGGCTTGCCTACGGACGCGCTCGTTAAGATAAGCTCGTACAATCGACAGCTTGTGAACAGCGTATTTGAACAGTTGGCACAGCCGAAAACGGGTATCGGGTTTGCAACGTACACGCGCGAACTGGAGGGACTTCTGAGCGACAAGATGGCGGAATCGAATAACATCGTCCACGATAAGTTTATCACCGTTTCCGCGATAAAGAAAAATATCAAGGAAGCGCGTACATATTTCGCCCGCGTCGGCAGCGATTTAGCGTCGGATTTTAATAAAATATCGTCGCAGATCACAGAACTCGGATATAAGGAGCGGCTTAATATCTTCTACGAATTTTTCAGAGGAAATGATGAGGGCGAGTTTAACTTCGACCTCAAGCACGCGATGGCGCGCGGCGCGCATTTCAAGGACTATATCTGCCCCGACAGTATTGAGTTTAAGAAAGACCATATCCGAATCGGCGACAAGTACGCGAGGGTGCTCTTCCTAAAGGAATATCCGTCGTTTCTCAAGGATGATTTGCTTTCACAGCTTACGGATTTTTCGCGAAGCATGATGGTGTCGATAGACATTCAAACTATCCCGACCGCCGAAGCGGTCAAAGATATACAAAAGAAACTGCTCGCGATAGAAACGGATATTACGAAGTGGCAGCAAAAGCAGAACATGAACAATAATTTCTCGGCTACCATTCCGTATGAACTGGAGCAGATGCGCTCGGAAACAAAAGAGTTTATGGACGACCTCACAATGCGCGACCAAAGAATGATGTTCGTCACGCTGACGCTCGTTCATATCGCGGACACACTGGAAGAACTCGACAACGATACGGAAACGCTGATGTCGATAGGCAGAAAAGACCTGTGTAACCTTGCTGTACTTAAATATCAGCAGGAGGACGGTTTGAATACCGTGCTTCCCTACGGTCTTATGGAAATATGCGCGACGCGAACGCTTACGACGGAAAGCACGGCGGTTCTTATCCCGTACAAAACACAGGAGATTATCGACAACGACGGCTTGTATTACGGCATAAACGCCATATCGCATAATCTGTTGATGTGCAACAGAAAATTGCTGCTTAACGGCAACGGATTTATCATAGGCGTGTCGGGTTCGGGTAAATCGTTCGCGTCGAAGATGGAAATAGCTATGGCGGCGCTGTTTACCGACGATGATATTATCGTGGTAGATCCCGAACGCGAGTATGCGCCGCTCGTGTCAAACCTCGGCGGCGAGATTATTAAGCTGTCCGCGTCCTCGCCGAATCATATAAACGCGATGGATATAAGCGACGATGTTGGAAGCGACGATAATCCTATCTCCATAAAGTCGGAGTTTCTCATTTCGCTGTTCGACCAGTTATTAAAGAACGGCGACGCGCGTTTCGGCGGCGGTGTCGGAGCAAAAGACCGCTCTATTATCGACCGTTGTACGATAAACGTCTACAACAGATATTTCAATGGGAAATCGAACATTGTTCCGACACTCGCGGATTTTCGCGATGAACTGCTCCATCAGCCGGAACAGGAAGCGCACGATTTGGCGTTATCGCTTGAATTGTTTGCAACGGGCAGCTTGGACGCGTTCTCACATCAGAGCAATGTAAACGTCAATAACCGTATCGCCTGCTATGATATACTCGAACTCGGCGACCAAATGAAGTCTATCGGACTGTTAATTATGCTTGATAACATAATGAACAGGGTTATGGCGAACAGAAAACGCGGCAAGTACACGAGAGTATATATCGACGAGGCGCACCTGTTCTTTAAAAATCCATACAGTGCGGAGTTTTTGCTTAAAGCATGGAAGCGTTTCAGAAAGTACGGCGGCTTACTGACAGGTATTACGCAGAACATAGAGGATTGTCTGAGGAACGAAACGGCGCGCGGCATGCTTGCGAACAGCGAATTTCTGCTGATGTTAAATCAAGCTCCGTCAGACCGTATAGAACTTGCGGGACTTTTGAACATATCGGAAACGCAGATGGGATATATAACGAACGCTCCGGCAGGTCACGGGCTAATTAAAGTCGGCGGCTCTATCGTACCGTTTGTAAACGATTTCCCGACAGATACACAGCTTTACAAGCTGATGAGTACACGACCGGGTGAGGAAACGGCGGCGGGTTAAACCGTCGCTGTTTTTCTTTTGGAGGTAAATATGAAAAACATATCAATAAAAAAACTAACGCGCAAATATCACGAAAATGCTGTAACAGTTAAGATAAGCAATCTGAAAGAGGTTGCCGCCGTGTTCGGACAGCGCAGCAAAAATGAAGCCTTGCGTATTATCGGTGACTGCATAAGTCAGACCTTCGACGGAATCGGCAAATTCCGCAGGATAAGCGAGGGCGAGTTTGTATGCTTATCGAAGGACGATATTCGCGGCTATGTTTCGCAGTTGGAGGATACTATAGGATTCGCGATAGCGGACAAGGCATATACGCTTGATATTACTATCGGTTATGAAACGCCGTAAATATAAAAATGAGGCTCGGCTGTAAACCGAACCTCATTGATTATTTACCGAATAAATCGCTGTGTGTACCTGTACGCGATAGAGTTAATACGAGTACATCATTTTCATATCTGTACATCAAAAGCCAATCAGGTAGAATATGGCACTCGCGATGTCCCGACAAGCTGCCGGATAACGCATGGTCGTGATTGCTTTCATCAAGCGGTTCGCCGTTTGCGAGCTTTGCTATGATATTTTGCAAAAGCCGTATATCAAGACCGCGTTTTATTGCGCGTTTATAGTCTTTTTTGAATTGCGAGGTCGGTTTTACCGTATATTTTGTTTGTCTCATTTTTCCAAATCGGCAAACAATTCGTCTAAATCGGTATAACCTTTTACAGACGGATCCTTCGCGATCCTTTCAGCCTCAAGCATAGCGGCTATTGTTTCCTGATTGGGCTGGTTAAGCGATATATCAAACGGTATGCGCTTTTCGCGCAGAGCCTGACGCACAAATATATTAAATGCGGTTGAAATATTCATACCCAATTCGTTAAACAGCGCGTCGGCTTGTGATTTCAATTCGGTATCCATACGGATGCTTATGTTTGTCGTGCTTGCCATGTGTATGCTCCTTTCGATTTGATACATATATTATACGCTATTTGCACGAAAAAATCAATACATTACACGAAAAAAGAGGTGAAAATGTGAGAGATGTAAAAACTAAGCCTAAATCAACTAAGCGGAAGCAGTATAAACCAAAGCAGTCTTTTTCGGCGCGGACGCCGAAAACAGCGCAGTCGGCGCAAGCGGCGGCGAGAACTACCGTTCCTTTGAGTACGGTCGATACGCTGAAACGTCAGTATGCTCAGAAGAATGCGGAATTTCAGAAGCAGACTTCGGAGCAGTATGAAAAGCCGGAGAATTACGCGGTTGACGAGGTTGAGGACAGAGTCGAAACAGCCGTATATACTGCGGCGGACGTGATCGCGCGGACGGGGAAAAACATCAAAAATACCCGTCAGCGCAGAATAAAGCAGGATATACCGCCTATGCCGGATATAATGCAAGGAACAGATGCTCCGATAACGCAGTACCCGCGTATGAATCAGCCGAAAACAGCGGCATTGCCGGAAGCAAAACCGAAGCCGCAGGAGCGGGCAAAGATGAAAATGCGGCAGGAAGCGGCGGTCAAGGCTAAAGAGCAGAGAACGGCGGCGCAGTCGGAAACAAAGTCGGCGATAAAAACAAAGGAAGAATATCTGAACATCAATCAATCACCGCCCGTAAAAGAAAATCCGAAAGCGATAAAAACAAAGGAAATCGTATCGCACAGCGGCGATAAATCGGCGGCTGAACTGCCTAAGATAAAAACGCGTCAGACGGTAACGTCTGAAAAAGCTGTTACTCCGACTGTTGATATAAAGACTAAGGAGAGCGTTTTATCACGGAAATCTGAGAATACTACGGTTGAGCCGCCTAAGATAAAGACACGGCAGACGGTAATGAAGTCGGATATGCCCGAAACGCCTGTTGCTCCTGTTGCCGATACAAAGACCAAAGAGAGCGTTTTAGCGCGGAAAGTTGAAACTACTACTGTTGAGCCTGTTAAGATAAAAACGCGGCAGGCTGTTACGGAGCAGAAGCCGATTACTCCGAAAAGCGAGGTAACGACTAAAGAAAGCATAATCGAGCCGAAACCTATACAGCAGTTAGGGAAAGCGGAAACGGTTGTTACTCCGAAAGCGGATATAAAGACGCGGGAGAGCGTTTTGGCACGAAAGACCGAAACTACTGTTGAGCCTGTTAAGATAAAAACGCGGCAAGCGGTCACGGAACAGAAGCCGATTGCTCCGACATCTGAAATAAAGACGAAGGAAAATATTATTGCACACAGCGACAACGTAAAGGTTGAGCCAACAAAACCGATACCGAAATCCGCGCCTGTTCGCGAAACTGCGTCAACGGTGGAATCGTTACCGAAATCGGACGTTCCGAAATCGGCAGAGCCGCCTATGAAAATAAAGACGAAGGACGAATATCTGAAGCATAAAACCGAAAAACCGATACAGCAGGTCAAGCAAGATGTTCCATACAAAGGTAAACCGCCGTTCCAACCGAAAACGCTGCAAGCGGTCAGAGCTAAAGAAGCGGAACAGGAGTTACAGCCTGTCGATAATTCGCAGATAGCCAGACGCAGATATGTTCAGAATAAGCTGAAAGCGCAGTCGGAAGCGGCAAAGAACGCTGTTCCGCAGTCGGAAACTCAAACAATTCTCGTATCGGACGCTTCTTATTCCACAGAAACGGCAATAGTTTCAGATGTGCCGATTGTTTCAGATTCAAAGACAATCCCGAAACAGAAGCCTGCGCCGGAGGAGTTGATTAAGACCAAGAAAATCGACATCAAAACGCGGGAGAGCTACATAAACGCACATAATCGGGTTGATATAAAGGCAAAATCAACGGAGGTAGATAAGGCGCGAATCGTTACGACAGATAAGCGCGTCATAAAGCGCATAGACACTTCGAAATCGGCTAAGACAAAAGCGGCGCGTATGAAAGCGGCGGCGAAGAAAAGCCGAACGGTGAAAACCGCAAACCGAACAATAAAGAAAACCGCGGGCATAAAGATAAAAAATACGCAAAAACAGGTCACGAAGCAAGCCGTTAAAAAGGCTGCGATGCGCGCAAAGCAGCTTGCACAGCAGGCGGCTCAGAGCGCGAAAACGGCGGTTCGATATACAGTACGGTTCGTAAAAGCGGCAGCTCAAGCGGCGGCATCCGCGGCTAAAGCGGTCATTTCGGCACTGGCGGCTATGGGCGGTTGGGCGGTTCTGTTGGTTGTGCTTATCATAGTAATCATAATCGCGGCGATCGCGGCAAGTCCGTTCGGGATTTTCATATCCGAAGAAGTAAACGATGTCGGAACAATTCCGCTTTCTCAGATAATCGCCGAGTACAACGTGGAGCTGACGCAGGAGGTCGAGGATATAGAGTTATCAATAGACCATGTAAGCGTGGATGTGGTTGACAATCAGACCGATACAAACGTAGTTATAGCCATATTCGCCGCAAAGACCGCAGGAGCGGAGGACGATACCGCTACTGATGTTGTTGTGTTCGATGCGGATAAAGCCGAAAAGCTGAAGGAATATTTCAGAGCCGCGAATACGGTCGAATATTCCGTCGAAACGTATTACGCGGGCGAAGATGAAGTCGACACATATCTTACGATAACGGTCAGCGGAAAAACGAAAGAGGAATTGATGGACTATTTTGAATTTACCGACAAACAGCGCGAAGCTGTGGAAACGCTGCTCGAACACGGCGATGTGCTGACATCGACAAGCCACAGTCTTGCCGTGACGGACGCTAATGTGCAGGCGATTGTCGAAGGACTGCCCGCGTCACTGTCACAGAAGCGAAAGGACGTTGTAAAGAACGCCGCGTCCCTCGTTGGAAAAGTAAATTACTTTTGGGGCGGCAAATCGAGCGCGATCGGTTGGGACAGCGCGTGGGGTACTATGCAGCGAGTAACCGCCGAAGGCAGCCCGTCATCAGGAACGATACGCTCATACGGACTTGATTGCTCCGGCTTCGTAACATGGGCGTTCAACAACAGCGGCATGGGCTATGCCGTCGGTCACGGTACATTCGGTCAGCGCGACGCGAGTATCCTCATATCCGCGTCCATAGCGGAAGCGGGCGACTTATGTTTCCTGCCGAGTTACAGCCATGTCGGTATCGTAGTCGGCAAAGATAGGGACGGGAATATCCTCGTAATACATTGCTCATCAAGCGCGAACAATGTCGTGCTGTCCACAGCGGCAAGCGTAGGATTTACCGTGTTCCGCAGACCTATGTGTTATTAGGACAAAAGATACAGCGTGAAGTTCAATTACGGCTTCACGCTGTATTAAATTTGTAATTTAATAACTCTACCGAAAAACCGCGCTGTTATGCGCTTTTCCAAGGTTTTTCGTGATTATTTATGAAAATTATTATAACATAGAACTGTGCTAAAATCAAGACTTTAGCAGACTTTGTCAAAAAATATTTTTGATAAAGCCGTCAAATAAACAGTCAGAGGAGGAAATAGAATTATGGCGAGAAAAGGTGAAAACATTTACAAAAGAAAAGACGGACGTTATGAGGGCAGGTATATAAAGGGCTATGAATTGGATGGAAAAGCCAAATTTGGGTACATCTACGGCAAGACTTATTCTGAGGTTAAGGAGCGTCTTATAAAAATCAAAGCCGGAGTAGTGAATAACAACAAAACTATCTCATCTAACCTAAAGCTTTCGGAATGGTTCGATATATGGTACGAGAATCAGACGTATGTTAAAAAGTCTACCAAAACGATTTATCAGTCCTATGCAAATAAGCATCTGAAGCCGAAAATTGGTAAGCTGCGTCTAAAGAAAATTAATCGGGATTTAATACAGCGGTTTATCGACGAATTGAGTAAGGAGCTATCTCCCAACAGCGTCAAAGCCATATATTCAATGGTAAAGCTGTGCTTACAAAGTGCGTGTGAAAACAGACTGATAGATAATGTTTGCGATAATATACGCTTGCCCAAGTCTGCCGCCAAGGAAGTAAAAGTGCTTACTCAGCAAGAACAGAAGCGGCTTGAACAGGTTATCGAACAGGAAAATGTTGATAATGACATAGGGATATTGATATGCCTGTATTCCGGCATCACCATGATAATCTCCGCCTCCGTCAGCAACAAATACTAATGCGTCTTCAAATCCCGACGAAAAAAAGGAAGCATATGCATGGGCATCATGATGACTTACAAAATAGAATGGAATGTTATTGCAGAAATAGTATTCAAAAAATTCTGATTTATAAATATTTAATATAGAATCATTTTCAATACCATCATAAGATAATCCCACACATGATATATCATTAATGTCAATACTGCAATATTCAAGTAATTTATCAATGGCATCAAACGGAATATTTGATGATGATGAATATTTTATCCTATCTATACGTTCTTGTGAGATACACGCTAATACTTTTGCATCTTTAATGATACATGTTCCTCTGTCGTGACCGATATGAATTCCTAATGCAATATTCATCTAATTATCACTCCCTATAGTATATATAATTAGCTATAAGTAAAATGCTAAAACCATAGGGATCAAGCCATTTTCCTCACAACTTTTTTACTTTATCACTCCATTGGTATAGAAATGGCCATCTCTCTATGGTATAATTAAGTTGAGAAAAATCCCACGCAAAGAAGGTGACCGTTATATATCGTCAGGAAATTTTGAATAATATATCTCTTTTTACTTCTCAGCCTAAATCCGGTTTTTACAATACTCTATTCTTAATTCTGGATTTAAGCTCGATTCCTTGTCGCTCGTCCGCCAAAGGCAGACACAGCTTTGATAATCATTCTATGATTTGCGCTTTTATCGTTATGAAATGTGAGGGCTTCGAGCAGGTTATTGAGCTTGTTGACTTTCTCAACAATAATCTCATTATCACTCATTACCACGGTTTTGATTTTTAAAGCCCCTGCCTTCATATACTACATTTCAGCGCTTTATTAAAAATATCGATCACGATATTTTAACTGAGCTCATGCAGTCTCAAGTACGCAAAGCATAAGAACTAGCGTTATTCGACACTTCATTTATCGGATTGGATTCCACTCCCGAGTTCGCCAATACTTCTCAATACAACCCGAAATCCTTTAAGAAAAACAAGTTTTACAAGGGATAATCATCACACTTGTGATAAAAATTGCGGATTAGGTGTGCACACCGCGTCTAATCAAATCAACAAGAAGAATGTCGCATACTACTGGGGTTACAAGAACCACGTGCTCGTCGATTGCATCTCCGGCTTGCCGATTATGACTTGACCACTACCGCCAATATAGCCGATTCTACCGTCGCGTTAAACGTCCTTGCCGGTGTGCACTCGTTTCTACTAATTGCCGAGTAACGATCTTAGTCGATAAAGGCTATGACACTAAGGATATTTACAATGCCGTAAAAGATGTTTATCAGGGCGAGTGTTACATTCCTATCATCAAGCGCAATACCAAAAATCCCGTTAAGCTTCCTTGCGGCAACGTGCTGTGCGAAGCCGGACTCGCCATACACCGCGACGGCAAAACCCGCGATAACGGAAGAACCCGTCAAAAATTCTACTGTCCGCTTAAAAACTCCAAAGCCGGCGAATGTCCGTGCAATCAAAAGAATTGGAATAACAGCAAGAAGCATCGCGACTGCACAAAGTACGTTACCATTTCGGATAATTACCGCCTCTCCATCGACCGAAACAGCATAGCGTTCACGTCGGTGTACGCGCTGTGCACTGAGAATGAGCGGTATAACTCCCACTTCAAGAGTAGCGGGCAGGAGCGGATGTGGGTAAGAAATATCCAATCTGTTGCGAATCTGAATATTATTGCTCACATAGCTCTGATGTCAATCGGCGATAGTCACTAAGCAGAAAACCACATTCCGAAGCCGCAAGCGGCTCATGCGCGCCACTTAATTGAATATTTTGCCGCTAAACCGGAGCATTTATGATATTGTCTTGTTTGCGTATGACAATTTGCGTGATTGCCCGAGATGAACTTCTTTTGAGTTGCTTCCTGCTATCTTTTGTGTCTATTTCGCTTATTACTATATATATAATTATTAGTTATCCTTTAAAGTGTGATGGTAGACAGATATATTGCAATAAAATATATTAGAATATAACAAGTTTCTACCAAATATTCTAAAATCTAAAAAAAATTTTAAAATTATGTAAATTTGTTGATTTTATTTTCATATTATGGTATAATGTTATGTGTAATATTTTTTGATTAGAAAAGTGAGATATTATTAGGCATCAAATCATAATTCTGCGATAATATCATAAAAGCAGAAAGAATACACTAATAGTGTTGTACAGTATGGGAAATAACATTATTTAGAGAAAAAGGTGAAGTACACTTTGGGAAAATGAAATAGAGATCTCGAAGCCATCTAATTTAAGAACCTTATATTAAATTGGATGCAAACACAAAATTCGAAAGGATTGATTTTATGCAAAATGCTAATTTGAGTTTAAAAAGAAGTCTTATTTTACAATCATTTGCACCTCTTTTTTTGCTATTAATGGTAAAGCACTTAGATTTAAATTTATATATAACGCTAGTTTATAAATTTATTGATACTTGGCATAAAATCGGCATAAAGGCACTTAATATAACAATACATAATACTTTCTTTGGGAGTTTTGTAGTTTCGATTATCAGTATAATTTGGTTAGTAATTACAATTATAATTGCATTTGGGTTTAATGGACTTCAAAAAGCCGGATTTAAATCGGAAGGAGAGCAAATAATAATAGAAGATTCGTCAAACGATAGTGGTGCAATATTTTTAGTGACATATATTCTGCCTCTTTTGACGGATGATATAGGGTCTATTAGGGGGTTGATTGTCTTTTCGACAATGCTTTTAATGATTATTCTATTGTTAACAAAATCGAATACATTTTATCAAAATCCGGTACTTGCAGCAATGAAATACAAGGTGTTTTCCTTTAAATTTTCAAATCCAGCAAGTGATATTACTTATCAACACAGGATATATATGGGAATTACTTATAAAAAGCCAATAGATGAAAAGGCAGTCATAAAACGTAAATATATTTCAGATGGTGTATTTGTTATATATAATGACTAGTTAATTAAGGAGGAGAAGTATGGCAGAAGCGGCCTTAAATGAAGAACGAATCAGGACAAAAATAAAAGATTTTTGTAATAATCCAACAAAAAGTGGATTAGAAGCATTTGCTGTAAAAAAGGATTTTCAGCTAAAAAGAATTTCATTATCTGAAAAAGAAAATGAAAATGGAAAGAATTTTAGAACAGTTCTTAAAGAAATGTTTTTTGAAATTCTTGAAGACAAATTTCTATCGCAAGAAACTGAATATGCGGATGGTCATAAATTAGCTGATGATCAGCATAAAATCTTAATTTTCGAACAAGGCGATAGTTTTCATCCATTTACATATATATCTGACAGTAGTGGATGTGACGATTTTGTATCAGAAGATTTAATTGATACCTCTGGTCTCATATTCCGTTTTAGGAAAGAGAAAGATGTAATTTGGATATACCAGCATCTCTGGAATATAATGGTACCTAACAAAAAGAAGACTAGTTGTATGGCTAGACTTATGCAATTTGAAAATCAAATTGTATTTGAGGAACAGCGCGAAAGCTTGCTGACAATAGCAAAGAAAATTGATATATTAATCATTGATAATCATATAATTACTAATAACATTGCACTTTTACAACAACATTTTGGATTTCAGAATTATATTTATCAGGCTGCACAACAAACAATTCAATACATTATGCAGAAAAATCTTGTTGAAAATACAGAGAAATTGACAGAATATATTAGTAGAGGAAAACCTAAGTATGCAAAAAAGATGATGCGTATTGGTTCTTCAAAAGTTTTTGAGTTAACACAAGAGCAGTTAATAAATAAAATCAACACATTACCGCGATGGCAAGGCAGATTTAATTTCAACCACGATTCGCATCAAATTGTACTTAATACTTACAAAGAAGTGGAAAGCTTAATTGATTTATTTGATGAAAGATATACCCGATCTGATGTAACTGATGCAGAATACGATACCGATGTAAAAACAATAGCCAAGCCGGTTGAGCAGAATTAGGAGATATAAAAATGAATGCAAATGTTGTAAACGATAATGAGTCTGTTTTAGAGACACTAATTGAAAATGCGCTTATAAATGCTGTAAAATGGGTTTATAGTAACTGTAACTGCACCCCTCAAGAGCCAGACTATGTACTTGCTTTGTCGACACAATTCACAAAAGAGCTGTTTTACATATTAGTAGCAGTGTTTCCTAACTACGATTTCTCCGTTTCTAGTGTATATTGCCATCAAAAACCAATAGTAGATATTGGATTAGATAAAAAAACTGAATTGGGAGATATTTTGTTTGTTTATGCAGATAGAAAAGAAAATGGCGAAAAAGTGCTAAATTCTTTATTACTTCAGGCTAAAGTATTGAATCATGCTTTATTAAGAATACACAAAAGTGATAAAAATCAGTTAGAGTTATATAGTAAATGGCCTGAATTTATATATCACCGAGCGGGTTTTTTGAATGGCGAAAAAAGAGATGTTTTGCCTAAAACAATCAATAATGGTGCTCAATATTTGTTAATTGATAACAACCCATTAACAAATGGAGTCTTCATTGGAAAAGATATATTTCCCATGGGTTGTGCTATGCCGGATGATATTTTATGTATTAATGATAGTTTGTCTAAAGAACTTATTAATTTATTGAAATTTAAGTCGGGACGTACAATTGACAATAATTCGTACTCAACAAAAGATGGATGGTCAAAAATGATATGGGACTTATTAAAAATAGCAGCTTTTAAATATTCAAGGAGGAAAAATGCCAAAGTGGAATCATTCCCAAGAATCAAAGAGTGTAATCACTTTTACACCGAAAATATGAAAGACATAATATTATTGAATGAAGCTTTAGGTAATTATGAGGGAATAGTAGAGGCGAAAAACGAAAACAGTGGGGTATCAGTCGTATTGGTTGAAAGTATATTAAAAAACAAATAAGAATACATGATTCTGTTCGCGTGGGTAGAGGCGAAGAAATTTCTAGGGTATATCCCCGATTTTGTGTAAACTCCAAAATGAACATATAATCTGAGTAATGTTACAAGGGATTAAATTCATAT
>CANRHV010000055.1 GCA_947630505.1 uncultured Monoglobus sp.
GGATACGCGCCCCTCGGGGACACAATAAGGCTGTTTATCTGGAGCGGCCTTGACGACATGACTCCCCTCGCGCTGCCGTATGAAATAAAATAGTCAAGACAACGAAAAATTCTACCCGGGTGGTCGTTAAATTTCTAAGTTTTCTACCATTTCAAATGAAAAAACTGTTAGATGGTATTAATGCTTTACAAGAAAAAGGGGAATGACGCAGCCTAAGCCGCGCCATTCCCCAAAACAGACTTACTGTTTTATCTCACCCCGATTTTGGGGGATGTTTTGGTTTACATTTTTATAAGCTCATATTCTTTTGTGCCGAAGCCGAGGTCGGCGGCTGCGTCTATCGTGTGGGAGCCGTGGAGCGACTCGACGCGCTCGATAAAGTGGTCGCGGCCGGGATCGTTTGAGGAATAGATCAGATCCATGCACGCCTTGTCGAGAGCCACCGGGTCAAGTGACGACAGAATTCCGATATCAGCCATGCAGGGATCCTCGGCCACCGCGCAGCAGTCACAGTCGACAGAAAGATTGCACATCATATTGACGTACGCGATCTTATCGCCGAACATCTCATGGACGGTCATGGCGGCGTCCGCCATGGACTCGCAGAATATGTCCTGCTCGGCCATGTGGTCCCAGACTATGTTCTGGTCGGTTATCGTGCCGCCCGAGTGGATAAGACACTTGCCCACGGTTGACGCGCAGCCGATCGAGAGCTGTTTCAGCGCTCCGCCGTAGCCGCCCGCCGGGTGGCCCTTGAAATGAGACAGCACCAGCATCGAGTCGTAGTTCGTGATGTTCTTGCCCACCAGATTTTCTTTGAGGACTTTGCCGTTTTGAACCTTTAGACTGAGGTCGGGATCCTCGGCGTCCATCAGGTCGACAGTGAAATACTTTGACCAGCCGTGCTCCTCGATGAGCTTTATATGCTTGTCGGTATAGTTGCGCTCGCCGTCGTAGGCGGTGTTGCACTCAACCACCGTGCCGTTTACGTACTCTATCATCGGGCGCAGGAATTCGGGGCGCAGATAGTTCTGGTTGCCCTTCTCGCCCGAGTGGAGCTTGACCGCCACCTTTCCGGGAAGCTCGCGGTTTAAGACCTTGTACATCTCGATCACGGCCTCGGGCGTTATTTTGTCTGTGAAATAAACTTTTGATTTTTGCATATTATCACCTCAATATTAGTCTTTGGCTTTTGAGGCTATTTTATCCAGGATAAGCGCCATAAAGTCGCTCATGGGCATTGAGCCGATGTCGCCGTTCTTTCTGTCGCGGACCGAAACAGCCTTTTCTTCCTGCTCTTTCTCGCCCACAACCAGAATATACGGCACGCGCTCCAGACGCGCCTCTCTGATCTTGTAGCCTATTTTCTCTTTTCTGGTGTCGAGCTCGTTTCTGATACCGTACTTGTCAAGCTCCGCCTTTACGCTCTCGGCGTACTCCATATACTTGTCGGAAATGGGCAGGACCTTTACCTGTACCGGCGCCAGCCATGTGGGGAACGCGCCCGCGTACTTCTCGATAAGCAGTGCCAGCGTTCTCTCGTAGCAGCCGATCGAGGTTCTGTGGATTATATAGGGGTTCTTCTTGGTGCCGTCTTTGTCCACATACTCCATGCCGAACTTCTCGGCAAGCATCTGGTCTATCTGGATCGTGATAAGCGTGTCTTCCTTGCCGAACACGTTCTTTATCTGAATGTCCAGCTTCGGGCCGTAGAACGCCGCCTCGCCTATTCCGATAACGTAAGGTATCTTGAGGTCGTCCAGAATGTTCTTCATAACGCCCTGCGCCTCGTCCCACTGCTCGGGGGTGCCGATATACTTTTCGCGGTCGTTCGGGTCCCACTGCGAGAATCTGTATGAAACGTCCTCATCAAGGCCCAGGGTCTCAAGCATGAAGTTGCACAGCTCCAGACAGCCCTTGAACTCGTCCTCAAGCTGCTCGGGAGTGCACATCAGATGTCCCTCGGAGATCGTGAACTGGCGCACCCTGATAAGGCCGTGCATCTCGCCCGACGACTCGTTTCTGAACAATGTCGACGTCTCGTTAAGGCGCATGGGCAGGTCGCGGTACGAGCGGCCGCGGTTCAAAAACGCCTGATACTGGAACGGGCAGGTCATGGGGCGCAGCGCGTAAACCTCTTTGTCCTTTTCCTCGTCGCCCAGAACAAACATGCCCTCTTTGTAGTGGTCCCAATGTCCGGAGATCTTGTAAAGGTCGCTCTTTGCCATGAGCGGAGTTTTTGTCAGCTGCCATCCGCGTTTCTGCTCCTCGTCCTCCACGAATCTTTGCAGAAGCTGAATAACTCTCGCGCCCTTGGGCAGCATGATAGGCAGGCCCTGACCGATATAATCAACGGTCGTGAACAGCTCAAGCTCGCGGCCCAGCTTGTTGTGGTCGCGCTTTCTGGCTTCCTCCATCTGCTCGAGATACTCGTTGAGCTCAGTCTTGTTTTTAAACGCAGTGCCGTAGATGCGCTGCAGCATCTTGTTTTTCTCGTCGCCGCGCCAGTATGCGCCCGTCGCGCTGAGCAGCTTCACGGCCTTCACCTTTCCGGTGTAGTTCACATGCGGACCCGCGCACAGGTCTGTGAACTCGCCCTGCTTGTAGAACGAGATCGTCTCGCCCTCGGGTAGGTCGTTGATAAGCTCGATCTTGTAGGGCTCATCCTTCATCAGCTCGAGAGCCTCGTCGCGGGGCAGCTCGAAACGCTCGATCTTGAGGTTCTCCTTAGCGATCTTTTTCATCTCGGCCTCGATCTTTTCAAGATCGTCGTTTGTGAATGTGTGCTCGGTGTCGAAGTCATAGTAAAATCCGTTGTCGATAGCGGGGCCTATCGCCAGTTTGACGTCCGGCCACAGGCGCTTTATAGCCTGCGCCATAACGTGTGACGCCGAGTGTCTTAATGTTTGCAGTTGTTCATCCATTTTTAAAAATCCTTTCGTTTTAATTTATTTAAAAAGCAAAAACACCCTAAAGCGCGGAAATATCCGAGCCTTAGGGGTGCATAATTTTACGCACGGTTCCACCCTAATTACAGCTTTCGCTGTCTCTCATTATGTCCTTGTCGCGGACGGACGGCAGCGCTTAATCGAACAGTCTTTCAGCGCGCAGCTCCCGAGTGGTGTTCACACGCCGTCCGCACAGAAGCGCTCTCAGCCCGCGGCGCTTCCTCTCTTTGAGCTTTTACGGTGTGCTACTGTCTCGTTCATCGCTCTTTTAGAATAATAACACGGTTTTTTAATTTTGTCAATATATTTTTTATTTCTTGAATAAATCCGCGTGCGTGCCGGTTTCAACCAAAGTAAGCGTCAGAATATCGTCCTCGATCAAATAAATCAAAAGCCAGTCCGGCTGAACATGACATTCTCTGTAGCCCGAGTAATCTCCGCTCAAAGCGTGGTCTCTGTATTTTTCGTCCAAAGGAACACGGTTTTGGATCTTAACGACCACGTTCTCAAGCAGCGATATGTCAAGACCCCTTTTGACAGCTAGCTTTAGGCCCTTTTTGAATCGGCTTGTGTATTTTACGTTAAGCTTCATCCTCTAATATCTCCCTGAACATCTGATTAACATCGCTGTATGCCTTAACGCTCGGATCACGGCTGATTTTTTTTGCCTCGGCCATCGCTTCCAGCACTTCGTCTTTATATTCGGGATATTTTACCTCAAACGGAAGGCCCTTCTGCAAAACCACCTGACGCAGGAACATATTCACCGCGTCGGACAGATTCAGCCCAAGACCTTCGAGCAGCTCAACGGCAATCTTTTTTGTGTTTTCCTCAACGCGTATCTGAGTCGGTGTTGTAGCCATAATAAAACCCCTTTCGTTGTTTTGATATTATTATACTACATACGGTTTACGTTGTCAATACAAAAATTAAATTATGCTCGCGCGATCGCGCAGGCGATTATTGAGAAAATTACGCCTAAAACAGCGCCGGCGGCTACCTGAAGGGGAGTGTGGCCCAAAATTTCTTTGAGCTTTTCGTCGCTCAGGAACGGATTTTTGCTCTCCCATGCCTCCTCCCAAGCCTCGACTATTATATTTATTATCTTGGCGTGCTCGCCCGCGGCGCGGCGCACTCCCGACGCGTCGTACATAACGATAAGCGCCATAGCGCAGCAGACCACAAACAGCGGCGAGTCGAACCCCTCATAGATGCCGACGCAGGTGGCGAGGCTGGAAACGATCGTCGAGTGAGACGAGGGCATTCCGCCGGGACCGAAAAATCTGCCCCAATCTATGCGCCGCGTTCTGCATATCTCGATCAGGCCTTTCAGGACGCATGAGGTCAGCCACGCGAAAAGCACGATAAAAAATATTTGGTTGTCAAGAAATTCGTGAATTACTCTCATAAATTTACGCCTCGTCAGCTAATTGTCTCTTAAAACCAGCCGCCGCGCCAATTCTTTTAGGAACGCGGCCTTTTCGCCGAAAATATCGAGCGCATCTACAGCCGCGCGGGTATACTCGTTTTGCCGCTTCTCGGCGCCGTCTATGCCCAGCAGCGTGACAAACGTGGTTTTTCCCTCCTGCTCATCGCTCCCTATCGGCTTGCCCAGAACGGCCTCGTCTCCCGTAACGTCAAGAATATCATCCTGTATCTGAAACGCCAGGCCCAGATTCCTCGCGAAACGGCCAACTGCCGAATATTCGGCGGAATCCTCCGATACGCCCGACACGGCGGCTCCCATAAGCACGGCAGCCTCGATCATGGCTCCGGTTTTTTTTTCGTGCATTCTGAGCAGCAGTTTTTCGGGCACATCGGGCTTGTTTTCGCTCATAAGGTCGATAACCTGGCCGCCTATCATTCCGTTTGCGCCCGACGCCGCCGACAGCAGCCTTATCAGCCGCAGCTCGGTTTTTTCGCTTATTGAGTTAAACTCCGACATGTCGGACAGAATTTCAAACGCGCGGTTTAATAGCCCGTCGCCCGCCAGAAGCGCGATATTCTCCGAAAAAACCTTGTGGCAGGTGGGCTTGCCGCGCCTCAGATCGTCATTATCCATGCAGGGCAGATCGTCGTGTATCAGCGAATATGTGTGCACGCACTCAAGTGCGCAGCCCGCCGTCAGCGCGTCGTCGGTATCTCCGCCGAGCATCACCGCCGCGGCGA
Organism: uncultured Monoglobus sp.; assembly: GCA_947630505.1. Taxonomy (GTDB): domain Bacteria; phylum Bacillota; class Clostridia; order Monoglobales; family Monoglobaceae; genus Monoglobus. The sequence continues at coordinate 5,118 of CANRHV010000055.1, forward strand.
CAGTCAAAACAGGCCGAAGGCGCTTGCCTCCCGCCAGCAGACTGTATCTCATCGCCTTGTACACGTCCGCCTCGGGCGCGTCGGGCACGGCCGCGATACTTTCGAGCTTTTCGTTCACCGCGCCGACAATGCTTTTTAAAGTATCATCAAAATCATTTATATTATATGACACGCTCGGCATATTACTCACCCGCGCCGCCGAAGGGCCGCTCGACAATCTCGCCTGTTTCTCTGTTTTTCATAAGTATGTTTATTTTCTGCTCGGCCGAATCAAGGGCATTTGTGCACTGTTTGGTAAGCGAAATGCCGCGCTCGAACAGCTTGAGCATTTGGTCGAGAGTGACCTCTCCTCCCTCAAGCGTCTTTACGACGCCCTCCAGCTCTTTTAAATTTTTTTCAAATAAATCTTTTGTGTTATCCATGATTCTCCTCGAATTCTATATTGTCCACCGTGGCGCACGCTGTTCCGTCGCTGAGCGTCACGCTGATCTTATCGCCTTTGTTTAACCGTTTCGCGCTTTTCACGACCGCTCCGCTCTCGTCTCTTGTCAGAGAAAATCCGCGGCTCAGAGCCCCGAGCGGGCTCAGCGCGTCGAGCTTCGAGGCCGTGACCGCCAAATTGCGGCGCTTGTCGCCCATGATATTTTTGTACGCGCCCTCCATGGTTTTGCTCAAAGAGTCAAGATATATTCGGCTGTTATCGATCATCGCCATGGGATTTTTGAGAGCCGCGCTCTCTGCGCTGACCTTGAGCTGCAGCCTGCCCCGCTCCACTATTCGGTTCGCGCAGGTATAAAGGCGCGCGTACACGTTGTTGAATTTTTCGCGAAGCTCGACCTGCGACGGAACGACAAGCTCAGCCGCCGCGCTCGGCGTCGGCGCCCTGAGATCGGCGACAAAATCCGAGATAGTGAAATCTATCTCATGCCCCACCGCGGAAACGACGGGAATATGGCTGTTATATATTGCCCTCGCCACTGTCTCCTCATTGAACGACCACAGATCCTCGATCGAGCCTCCGCCTCTGCCGACTATCAGCACGTCGACCGAGTTGACCGCATTAAAATACTCGATCGCCTCGACTATGCTGCGCGCGGAATTTTCGCCCTGCACCAGCACGGGGTAGAGCACCACATCGGAATACGAAAAACGCCGGGTCAAAATATTCAGTATATCCCGTATCGCCGCTCCCGTGGGCGCGGTCACTACGCCTATCCTTTTGGGATACTTGGGCAGCGGCTTTTTATGGCTCGGGGAAAACAGACCTTCCTCGTCCAGCTTTTTCTTGAGCCGCTCAAACGCGATGTGAAGGTCTCCTATTCCGTCCTGCTCCATATGCTCTATGTATAATTGATACTGACCGTCGCGCTCGTACACCCCGATCCTGCCGCGGGCTATCACCTTCATGCCGTTGGCGGGTCTGAACGCGAGCCTTGCAGCCGCGCTTCTGAACATAACGGCGCGCATAACTCCGGTCTCGTCCTTCAGGGACATGTACATATGTCCCGAAGAGTGAGCCTTGAAATTCGAAAGCTCACCCTTTACAAGTATATTGTTTAAAATATCATCCCGTCCCAGCACCTGCTTAATATACAGATTGACCTGGGTCACGGTAAACGGTTCGCGCTGATAATTCATTTTGCACCTGACTCCTGTTTTTCGATCACTATTTCATATTGCCGAGTATTCCGTTGACAAAGTCCACCGTCTCGGGACCCGCGAACTTTCGGGTCATATTGACCGCCTCGTTAACCGCCACCGGATTCGGAATATCATCGCAAAACAGCAGCTCATAAGCGCCAAGGCGCAATGCCGCCAGGCTGACGGCGTTTATTCGGTCAACGCTCCAGCCTTTGGAATATTCCGATATTTTTTTGTCTATCGCCTCAATGTTTTCAACAGTTCCGCGCACGGCGCCCTCGATATATTCTCTCTGGTTCGCGGGGTCGTTTTCCTCAAGGAAATCCGCGAGTATATCGCCTATGTCGTCCGGGCGGAATTTATACTGAAAAATCATTGTGAACGCGTGTTCTCTCGCTTTTCTTCTGTCCATATTTTTTGTCAAATCCGCCGAGCTCTATTCGGCCTCCGGCTCTTCGGCGCGATCCTCGGGCTCTGTGATCTCCATAACAACGTCCCGGGCTTCCTCCGCCGCGTCATCAACAATATCTTCGGCGATATCCTCGGCTTTATCCGCCGCGTCTTTCGCCTTGCTTATAAGCTCTTCGACCTTTTCCTCGGCTTTTTCGGCGATTATCTCAACAGCCTCTTCAGCCGTTTCCTTGATCTGAGCCGCGGGCTCGCTGTCCGTTTCGCTCTTTACGGGCTTTGCGGGAATTTTGTCCGCGTCGTTTTTGGGCACGTTTACACCCTCAACGCTGACGTTGACGGCGACAACGTTAAGACCGGTCATAGCCTCGACCTCGCTCTTTACCTTCTCCTGGATCTCCCACGCAACGTCGGGAATCTTCGCGCCGTACTCGACTATGATCGAAAGATTGAGGGTCACGTCCTTGTCACTGACGCTAACCTTAACGCCCTTTGACATATTCTTTTTGCCAAGCAACTCGGCTATGCCGCCCGACATGGAGCTTACCATGCCCGACACGCCCTTGACGCTGCCCGCCGCGAGAGACGCCACAATCGACACAACGTCGTTGGAGATATTGACGCTGCCGCTTTTCTGAGCCTCCTGCTCTTTTACGGTCTTGTTTTCCTCTGCCATAATAAAACCTCCTGTGCAACTAAATTCAATTTATTGCCGTTATTTTCTTAAATTATATCATAACAAATTTAAGATTACAATAAATATTTTGAATTTAATTATTATTTTTATTACTCCGCAGATCCGCCGCTTATTACTCGGCGCTTATTTTTATTTTCGACGCCGCGGCTCCGGTCTCGGCGATTATGATATCCTTGATCTGAGCCACCGCCGCGCTGTCCGTGCTGCCGCCCTTTACTATCACCGACACGCCGCTGTCGGTGACCTGCGCGAAGCAGTCGTCAAAGCCCTTGGATTTCACGTTGGTCTCGATGGCGTTCTCCTGCTCTGAATACTCAGTCAGCCTGAGCACGCTGTCCTCCGCCTCTTTTTTCGCGCTCTCCGACGCGTCCGAGTTGGCGGCGATCTCCTTCCAGCGGTCCATGGTCTCGCCTCTGAGCCTGTCTCTGTCCTGTCTGGCTTTTATTATTACGCTTCCCGAATCACTTTGCTTGCTGTTGTTTTCGCCGCTCTGCTCGGCTCCGCCGCCGTTATTATTCTCGGCGTTATTATTGTCTTCGCTCTTTTCTTTGTCATTATCGTTTTTGTCGTCATCGTTTTTGTCCTTTGACCAAAATGTTTCGGCGTCCTCTTTTTTTGCTGTCTCTGCGGGAGACGCGGATTCGGGGCCCGCGGTGCTCGACACGCTGACCGCCTCGTTTTCGATATTGCCCAACGTCCAGCGATAGTATCCCGCCGCCAGAACCAGAGCCACCAGACCCACCACAAGCAGCTGTCTGCCGCCCCGCAGACGGGCTTTGCCCTCGCCGCCGCTCTTGTTTGTTTTTTTGCTTTTTTTGGAATTCATAGATTCAGTCTCCTTTATTTATGTATTTTTTAATATGTGACTTTGATCCTGTTGGCCGACAGGCCGTACAGCGCCTTCACAGCCTCGTATATCTCGTTTCTGACCCTTTCGTCCGAGGCGCCCTCGGCAACGACGACCACGCCTATCGGATAGGGCAGCTTTTCCCGCACGACATAAGGCTCGCCGCCGCTGCCGATACCTCCCGAGGCGCCGGCGGGCTTTGACTCTCCGGTGCTGCTCTCCTTTTTGCCGCTTTCGCTCTCGCTGATCTCGCTGCTGGTTTTGCTGTCCTTTGCCAGCACCTTCTCATTGGTGCTGTCGATATAGATCCGCACGCTGACCTCGCCCGCGCCGCTGATCTTGCTAAGTATATCCCGAAGTTCCCTCTCTGTTTTTATCACGTACTCGTCCTCGGACACAAAATCCGACGAGGCGGCGGGCTCCGACTTTTGGGCTCCGTCTTTTCCCGCACCCGGTTTTATAAAAACAAGGGTGAGCGCCGCCGCGGCGATCGCCAGTATCACAAGAGGATTTACCCTATTTTTGTCATCACCGCCGCGGCTTCTGAATTTTTGAAAAAAATCCGAGATTTTACGCGCAAACGTTTGTCTGTTAGTCTCTTTTTCCATTTTGTGCTCCCGCGCCGCGCTCCTTAACCGTTATTTTGCCGCTCGGCAGTCCCGTCATTTCCGAAGCTGCCGCTTTGACCGCCGCGCTTTTTGACGCGTCCGCGGCCTCTATCTCGATAGTCATTCCCTCAAGGCTGCCGAACACCGAGTCGGATATCTCGGCCTCGACGCTCGTCGGCGCCGCTCCGCACTCGCGCTCAATGCCGGACGCGACGCTGCTCTCCAGGCTGTCCTTATAAATCTTTATAATGTCGTTTTTCTGCTTTTCCTCTATTTCATCAGCCTCGCTCTCGGTTTGCTCCGCCGCCGCGGAAAACGAGGCGGCGTACTCGTCCGCGCTCTCGCCGAGACCTCCGCTTATCAACGCGGCGGCGGGCTTTGTCAACGTGAGCAAAAGCACCATGCCCAGTATAAGTCGGATATACTTTCTGTATGAGTCGGTCGGCAGCGCGGTCTCGGCAAGAGTGCCGAATACCACCGTCGCCGCCACCGAGTACGCCCACTGTCTTAAACTCTCCATAGCCTTCTCCCAAAGCACACGCGACGGCTAAACCGAAATATTTATCATAACGGTCAGCATTACGATAAACATGATCGACACGGCCGCCAGCATTGAAAACACGGCGGCGATCCCGTCCGCCATCACGCTCAGACATTCGGTGACGCTTTTTTCGCTGATCGGCTCGCACAGAGCGGCCGCCAGACGAAACACTATCAGCGCCGAAACGATCTCCAGCACCGGCGTCAGCGCGATGAAAAACACGACGATTATTCCCAAAATTCCCAGAGCGTTTTTTATTACCGCGCCGCACCTCATGACGGTCTCGACCGAGTCGGACAAAATTCCGCCCACAAGCGGTATCAGATTCGACGAGGCGAACTTGGTGAGCTTTAACGTCAGCGCGTCCGCGCTCGAGGCGGCAATGCCGCGGAGCCCGGAAAACGCCGTGAATATCATCAGTATTACGCTGAGACCGTATTTCACGGCTCCGTTTATGAATTCGACCAGACGCGCGGTCTTGAGCCCTTCGGACATGGCGTTCACGGTGCCCAGTCCCGCCCCTATCATGACGAGCGGAACAAAGACCGAGCGAATAAGGCTCACGGCGATCTCTATGATCGCAAGCAGTGTCGGCTCAAGGGCCGCGGCGCTGACCGCGGCTCCGCTTGACAGCAGCGCCGTCATCATTACGGGCACGGCGCAGCGCATGAAAACGGCCAGATTTTCGATTGCGGACGAGACGCTCACAAGGCAGCCGTAAAACACCGACGCCGCCATCGACGCCACCGCGATAAAGCAGACGTACGACGCCGCCTTGAACGCCGCGCCGCGCTCGAAGCCGCTGACCGAGTTCGCCAGAAAGGCGCTGAGAACGGCCGCCGCCAGAACTCCGGCCATGTTTTTTGCCGCGGACAGAATTTTTCCGGTCAGCGCCCGAAAAAGCTCGCGCGCCAGAGATATTATGTCAAACGGAACATCTCCGGCCGCTATTCTCGACAGCAGCTCGCCTATCGAGAATCCGTCCGCGTACGGCGTCACCGCGTCGAAGATCACTCCGCCCGCGCCCTCGTCAAGCCGCTCTCCGTATATCCCGAGATACTCGTCAACAAGGTCCTGTGGCGCGGACGCTTCCTCGGCGTGCGCCCCGCCGCAAAAGATCATGATAACCGCCGCGAGTATTATCGCCGTTTTGATTTTATGACTTTGCATAATTTCTCACTTGTACATTATTATCTCCCTCACAAGATCGAGCAGCCGCTTTATTATCGGCACCGACATGGCGAGAATTATCAGCTTGCCGCCCAGCTCGATCTTTGTCGCGATCGCATTTTCGCCCGCGTCCTTGCACAACTCCGCCGAAAACGACGCCAGATATGACACGCCGATGATTTTTATAATGACCGTCATGTACGCGCCATTTATTCCGGCAGCTGCGGAAAGGTCGCTCAATTCCCCAACGATGCCGCCGAGATAGGGCATCACCCCCAGCAGCACAATGATCGACACCGCGATCGGTATCATCATCGAAAGTTCGGGCTTTGACCGCCGTATCAAAATCGAGATCACGCCTCCCGCCAGCCCGATGCCCACGATCTTCGCTATCTCCATGGCTACAGCCCGAAAATGTCCTGTATCATGGTGAACAGATTGCTTATCTCGCGTATCACCATGAGCAGCACCACGATAAGCCCCGCGATCGTTGTCATCATAGCCTGATCGTCGCGTCCGGCGCGGCACAGCAGCATGTTGAGCACAGCCACCAGTATGCCGATCGCCGCCACCCTGAAAATCAAGTCAACGCCCGTCATTTTATCCCCTCCGTTTGTATGTCAAAGCAAAAGCACCGTTATCAGTATACCGCAAGCGAAGCCCAGACCGCGGTACAGTCTGCCGCTTTCGGCCTTTTTGAGCCGCGCCTTTTCTTCCTCAATGCGCAGCTTTTCTCGGGCCGCCCTGATATTGTCCTTCTCCCTCTCTCGGTCGCCGCGGCCGAGGCCTGAGGCGAATGCCGATATTATATCAAGCGCGTCCGCGCTCACGCAGAGCCGCTTTTTGTTGTTTTCGATCGCCACGCGCCACACCTCGCTCATATCGCCGCCGCCGAGAGCTTCAACCCCTCGCGCGGCCTCAGCAAAAATATCCTTAACAACTCCGTTCTGCGGCTTTGATGCGGCATAAAGCGCCTCGCAGAGGACCGAGTTGTTGACCGTCATCTCAATTTCCAAAAGTCCGAGCGCGTCCGAAAATCCGCGCGTCTGCCTTATTCGGGCGTCCAGCGCGGAGGCCGCCGACATGCCCGCGAAACTGCAGCCCGATATTATGACCGCAGCACAGATTATTTTGAGCGTCATACCGCCCGCCTGATTTCCGCGTCGAGCCTTCCTCCGGTCCTGCCCTTGATCAAGATCAGTAGGTCGAACACCCGGTTTTCAAACAGCGGCCTGAAAACCGACATTCGGCTCAGCTCATCGAAGGAGCCGCCGTGCACGGACGCGATCACAGCGGCGCCGCTGCCCTTTGCCAGACAGACGGCGCGGACCTCGCTTTCGGTCACAAGCTCGTCTGTGATTATGACCCGCGGCGACATGGTGCGGATAAGGATCTCAACGCCGCGGCCTTTGGGCGCGTATTCCACAACATCGGTATTAGCGCCTATATCGTTGGACGGCGCGCCGCGGAACATGGCAGCGATCTCGCCGCGGTCGTCGGATATGCCGACCTTGAAGCCCATGTTTGATATTATGCGCGCCGCGTCGCGCAGGAATGTCGTCTTTCCCAAGCCCGGCGGCGCTATGACAAGCGCGCTTTTTACTCTGCTGCCCTGCGCGATGCCGCCGATGTAAGGCGCGGCGCAGCCGATTATCTCGCGGGCTATTCTGATATTTATCGAGTTTATGTCTCTGAAGCTTTCCACGCCTCCGTCGCGTCCTAACACCGCGCGCCCCGTGAAACCCGCGCGGTGACCGCCCCTGAGGGTCACAAATCCTCGGCGTATCTCGTCGGCGTAGGCGTAGGGCGAATTTTCGCACAAGGCGCGGAAAACCGCGGCCACAGCCGCTTTGCTCACGGTCAAGCCGTCGGACGGAGCCGCGCTCAGCTCGCCCGCGGGCGTCACAAAACGCACATGCCCGTCGTACACCGACAGCGGCCTCTCGCTTCGCAGCCGTATTTCCTCTGCCTTAACGCCGCCGAGGCTCCGCTCCAGCGCCCGACGCAGGTTTCCCTGCGGAATAAATTTTAAAATTCCGTCATATTCTCCCATTGTTATCACCGCTATGCCATCAAGCTCTGATCTGCTTGTTTTTAGTATTGTATGAGGCTTTGTCCGAAAGTAGAACACGCCGCGCCCGAATTTTGATATTGACATATCGCGAAACAGTGGTATAATATTTAATTGGAATATTATTTAACGGAGGCTTTAAAATGAACATGAATCATTTGAATGACGCCGAAAAAAAGAAAAAAAGCGATAAGCGCAAGATCATCCATGTTGTGCTGAGCGTGCTTGTCATTTTGGTTATGATCAGGCAGTTTTTCATGGGCAACTACTCAAATGTTTTCACCTGTATTTTGACGATTTTGCTTTTCACCATCCCGACTTTTGTGGATCATCGGCTCAATATAAAAATGCCGATACTGCTTGAGGTGATAATTCTGTTCTTCATTTTCGCCGCCGAGATAATGGGCGAGATACAGAGCTTTTACACGATTATTCCGCTGTGGGACACGATATTGCACACGATAAACGGATTCATTATGGCCGCGATAGGCTTTGCCATGATCGACATACTCAATCAGTCGCCCAGGATACATATTACCATGTCGCCGTGGTTCGTCGCGTTTGTGACGTTCTGCTTCTCAATGACGATCGGCGTGCTGTGGGAGTTTTTTGAATACGGCATGGACCGTATTTTTCTGACCGATATGCAGAAGGACTGGATGGTCCGCGACATTGCCTCGGTGCTGCTCAACCCCAGCGGCCTCAACGACCCCATCACCATAAAAGACGTGACACGCACCGTTATCTCGGGCACTATCGACGGAGTTCCGCGGGACTGGGTGATCGACGGCTCCTACCTCGACGTCGGACTCATTGACACAATGAAGGATTTGATCGTCAACTGTATCGGCGCTATCGTGTTCTCGGTATTCGGATTTCTTTACATAAAGACCCGCGGTAAGGGCAGACTGGTGACAAGCCTGATACCCAAGCTCAAGACCCGCGAGGAAATTCAGGAAACGCGGCTCATGCTCGACTCAAAAAAGAAAAAGAACGGAAAAAATAAAAAAGTTTCAAAAAAGTCTTGACAAATATATTTTTATTTGCTATAATGATTAAGCGTTCGAAGATAACGCTTATGCGGGAGTGGCTCAGTGGTAGAGCGTCACCTTGCCAAGGTGAACGTCGCGA
>CANRHV010000056.1 GCA_947630505.1 uncultured Monoglobus sp.
CACAACCGCAGCTTACAATAATCTGATAACTGTTGTTTCTTTTTCTTATTGAGGCCATTTGATGAATCTCCTTTCCATTATTCACCTTGGCGTCATCGTATATTAAGTATAACGCCGTTTTAAATAATATGTCAATGCCCTATTTGGGTTTTTATTAAAATTTTCTACGATATCTTGTATTTGTCCGCGACGCCCCAAGACAGGCAATCATCAGACTGCCGCAGGCTTATTGGCAACACAGGGATTTCACCTCCGCCGCGCCCGCGCCGGCCGCCCAATTCCGATAAGAGTTCGAGGCGGGAGTATCATTGTCCTTCCCGAATATCACGGCCCCGCCGGGTGCCGCCCGGCATTTGTTCGCAGCTTGATCGCTCGGCATTACGCTTTATCGCGCGCATACGAAAGCGGCTCCTTTCGGAAAGAAAGTATCTGATGAAAGGTGTATTAAATTTTTGTAAGAGAAAACCGATTTAAATTTATCCCTCTAATATAAGTAACTAAAAAAAGCTGAAAACTGGTGGGGTTTTTCGGAAAAACTTTTCCAAAAGTTTCGAGCCTATTCGAGCAGGCGAGAAAAATTTTACTCCTTTTGAATTTTCCCCTACATATATAAGTAACAAAAAAATTCAAAAAATGGGCCATGTTTTTTGGAAAAACTTATCCAAAAGTTTCGCGCTTATTCGAGCAACCGAGAGAAATTTTATTGTTTTTGAATTTCCCCTATACTATAAGTAACGGAAAAAGAGGCAAAAAAGCAAAAGAATTTTCAAAAAACTTTTCCAAAAGTTTCGAGCTTATCCGAGATTGATAGCGTAAATATAAAAAACAAAATATTAAATTTTCCTGATAAAAACCGTTCTCGCCCGATTTTGACAAAATTCATATAAGCCTTAACGTATAATACAATTAAGTCTCACCTGCGGCGGCTTAATAAAAAATTGCAGTATAGCAAGCACAGCAAACGGGTACCCAATTTTAATAAATCAAAATCGCTTTACTTGCAAATTATGAATAACATCAAGCAAAGCGAATGGGTACCCGTTCGCGGTTTTCCGAAACGGACAAGCCGTTTTATACGCAAAAAATTATTGGGAAATTATCCCAAACCCTTTATTAAATTTCGGAGGTATACGCATGGAAAACAGAAAGAGAAATATTCAGATAAAATTCAGAGTAACGGAAAAAGAACGCGAGCTTATCGAAAAGAAAATGGCGCAGCTGCCCATACATAAAATCGGAGCGTATATGCGCAAAATGGCAATAGACGGCTACATAATCTACACAGACCTATCGCCGATAAAAGAATACGCCAAAGAGCTGCAAGCTATCGGCAAAAACATAAATCAAATCGCAAAGCGCATAAACGAAACCGGCTCGATCTATAAAGACGACATAGCGGCTTTGCAAGAAAAAATGAATGAAGTATGGCAACTCCAAAGAAAAATACTTATGAGCTTGAAGTATTGATTGTGCGCTATATACAGACTGAATCGGATATTTTCTACGATTATTTAAAAACAAAAGGCTGGGCGACCATAAGGATATGTGATATAATATTAATATCAAAATATATTTGGAGGATGATTGTTATGAAGAAATTTATTCTGTCTACTGTTTTATCTGTCGCTGTTTTCGCGTCAAGCGTTATAGGCTTTGCGGCAGAAATCCCCGGAGAATCACTGCCCGACGGAGTTTCGGAAGAAGCGGTCAAAATCACCGAGAGTATCATGGGTAGCATACTTGACGAGGTTTATGATGGGTTAGGATATGGCATCGCCAGCGGACGAGCCAATACCCTAATACGCCAAGCGGTCGAAAGCGAAGAAACGGGCGACTATGGTTACGGCATATTGTCCGCAATATCCCAAAATGCGATCAGGTATGCGGTAACGGTAACAGCACTTGCTAAGTAATAGTTTATATTAAATTACACAAAAAGCATATCCGTGGATTTACGCGGATATGCTTTTTCAAATGAACTTAAATTTTTATTCTGTATTTTCGCCCTTATAGTTTGGTAAATCAGCCCCAACAAGCATGCCTGATAAATGACTCTTTAAGCAATTAAATTCACAATAAATCCGCTCACGAGGGCGTAGAGCATAACGAACGTGATATACATCGCGAAATGCTTTATGCCCAGCACTATTTTGAGCGCGCCGAGGTTGGTGATCTTTGTCGCGGGGCCGGTCACCATAAATGCCGCCGCGCTGCCCATGCTCATGCCGTCGGTGAGCCATTGCTGCAAAAGCGGGATCGTTCCGCCTCCGCAGGCGTAGAGCGGTACGCCGATCGTCGCCGCCATTAGCAGGCCGAAGCCCTCATTGTTCACAAACAGCTTGGCAAACGCGTCGGCGGGAACATATCTCTGAAACAGCGCGGACAGCAGAACTCCCAGCAGAAAGTACGGGCCCGTCGCCTTCAGGTTCCTGCCGATATTCTTTATAAGGCGCATGATCGGGTTCGGATCGGTGTCGTGACTTGCCCGCTCCGAAAATCCGTCGAAGTTGAAAAAATGCTTGTCCTCAAAGAAAAATCTTACAACCAATCCCGCCGCTATACCGCAGAGGAAACATGAAATAAATCTCACGCACAGCGCGAAGCTGCCGAGAGCCGCGCTGTACATCAAAAGCTGCGGATTGAGCAGTACGCTGCTCATCATAAAGGCCGCCAGATAATCGTCGCGCATACCTTTTTGCGAAAACGACGCGGCGATCGGGATGGTGCCGTACATACAAAGCGGCGAGGCGATGCCGATAAGGCTTGCCGGAATTATGCCGAACACACCGAGATGCTTGTCCTGTATGACCGTCATCAGCGAATGTATCTTTTGCTTTCCGAAGACGGATATTATCGAGCCGATCACTATACCCAGCAGGAAATAAGGCAGTATCTGACGAAGCTGCACCTCAAAATAGTACCACACATAAATAAATTCACGATGAAGTATGTCAAGCATTTTTGTCACTCCTTTTAGTCAAAACGGCCCTATATTTTCAATAGGGCCGTTTTTCGGATTATTATTGGGAATTAGATTTTAGCAATTCTGTCGGGCGTTTTGCCATCGAGTTTGTTATGGCCACAACTCCCGCCCATACCGCGGTGACCGCCGCGGCCATAGCAACTCCGGCTGTCGCCATTTCTTGCACGGCCGAAACTCCGTTTGTCAAAAACGGCGCCCACGGCACGATCTCGCCGTGCCAGATATGCTCAAACGCCAAGAGAGCCGAGCCGCCCCAGAGCATATTATTGAGCCAGTTAAGTCTTTTAAGAAAAGGATTTTTTATCTCGATCTTTTTCTTATCCGCCGATTTGTCGGCGGTTTTCTTCACAATCGTCGTTACTATCGCTTCGGTTGTGGGTACTAAAAAACATGCCATTTTATTTTCCTCCTTAAATTAAATTTAAAATTAATTATCTATGCTTACCAAATTATATTCTCTGCTGCCCAATCCTATCTCGGCCGCGTGCTCGAGGGTGTGCAGTCCGTTGCGCGATTCTATGCGCTCGACGAGCGAAGCTCCGTCGCCGTCCTTTTGCGCGTAGATTAAATCAATGCAAGCCTGATCTACTGCGACAGGATCATATGACGCAAGTATGCCTATATCGTGCATATCCGGCTCGGAGGGATTTCCGGCACAGTCACAATCAACAGACAAGCGGTTCATTACATTTATATACACAACCTTGCCGTCCATGTAGTCTACAACCGCATTTGTCGCATCGCCCATAGCTTCGAGAAACGCGTCCTGATCGCCGCCGAAAATATTGCCGGACTTTTTCGTTCCGCCGCTGTGAATCCATGCTTTACCCTCGGACGAGCCAATACCTATTGACATATTCTTTATCGCTCCGCCATAACCTGCCATAGCGTGACCTTTGAAGTGGGCGAGTGATATAAGTGAATCGTAATTTTCAAGGTGCGCTCCGACATAATCCTCGGTTATCGTTGACGTTCCGCTTTTGGGAGTGGGAACAGGAATAGTCATTGAGCCGTCCTCGTCCATAATATCCGCGACGCCATTCTTTGATATAGCGTTAAGACCATGATCCTCTATAACTTGTTTATGCGCTTCCGTTGACGCACGGCTGCCACCGTATGCGGTATTGCACTCAACGATTGTGCCGTCAACCTTTTTAACCAAATCGCCGATAAGCTCCGGTCTTAAATAGTTGCTGTTGGGCGGCTCGCCTGTTGACATTTTAACCGCTACATTGCCCTCGGCGTTAAAGCCGAGCTTGTCATAGATTTCTACAAGCGCTTCCGGTGTGATTTGGGTTGTCATGTAAACAACAGGCGCGTCCGATGTTTGTCCGCCTGCGGCGGTTGTCGGTGCTGCTGTCGCTTCCGTTGCTGCCGCGTCTGAGGGAACGGTTATCGTTACCGTCTGAGTATCGCCGTTCCAGTCTACCGTAAACTTAAAGCCCTCTGCAATAAACCGTATCGGAAGCATTGTGCGGTCGTTGATGATAACAGGCGTTACGTCAAGCGTCTGCGCCGCATCGTTCAAATACGCAGTAGTGCTGTCGATAGTAAGTTTAATAACATCACTCTTATACGTCAGCATGGTCGTGCGCGTATCACCGTCCCACTCAACTGTTCCGCCAACAGCTTCTACAACTGCGCGCACCGGCAGAAGCGTTCGGTCGTCAATAATTACCGGTGTTGTGCCGCTGTCGTCGATGTTGACGCTCTCACCGTCTACTGTCATTTGCGGATTGCCGATTTGCAGAGTTAAAATCTGCTCCGCGCTCGCCGCAAAAGCCGATTCGCCGCTCAGCTTGTTTGTTTGCCACACGAACAGCCCAAACGCAAGACAAACAACCGCCATAGCCGTGATAAAGGCTATGCTTTTCTTTGCTTTCGTCATATTGACATCTCTCCTCTCGTTTTTGTTATATATGTAATAATCTTATCGATCATACAAGAAGCAAAAATTGATAGCTATAATAGTGCTATTATTCCGCAATAGAGAACACCGCTGTAATATCGCCGTTACCGAGAGCTTCCTTCCAACTCGTTAAATCATCAATATGTCCGAGCATTGTATAGCTCCATGAATTTGAACCATAAAACATAACAATCTGATTGCCGCTGTAAAGTACAATATCACCGGCTTCTGTTGTCATTTGACTGTTGCTCGCCGTAAGGCTTCTGCCCAAAGAGCCTACTTTTTCAAATCCCGAATAATCGTTCATATCAATCGTAACAGGAGCTTCCTTCATCATTGCGACAAATTCGCGGGCCGCCGTGTTATCTTCAAGCGTGGCGGTAAATACCGCGTCTCCTATCTGAACATTCATTTTTGTTACAGCCTCCGTATCGTCTTTCGCATCCTGCGCGATAGGAGCAGCACTCGGCGTCAGCGTGGGAGTTGTAGTCGGAGACGCTGTCGGTTCGTCTGCTTCCGACGTTTTTGTGATAGTTACAGTTTGCGTTTCGTTATCCCATGCCACGTCAAACTTAAAGCTCTCGGCGATAAATCGTATCGGCAGCATTGTACGGTCGTTTATGATAACAGGCGTTACATCGAGCGTCTGTGCCGTGTCGTTCAGATACGCGGTCGTGCTGTCAATAGTAAGTTTAATAATATCACTCTTGTATTTAAGCGTGGTAGTGCGCGTATCACCGTCCCATTCGACAGTGCCGCCGACAGCTTCTACAACCGCGCGCACGGGCAGAAGCGTTCTGTCGTCAACAATTACCGGCACTGTGCCGCTGTCGTCGATATTTACGCTTTCACCGTCCACCGTCATTTGCGGATTACCGATTTGCAAAGTTAAAATCTGTTCGGTGCTTGCGGCAAGAGCCGACTTGCCACTCGGATTGTTTGCCTGACACACAAACGTTCCGAACACAAGACAAATCATCGTCATAGCCGTGACAAAGACTATGCTTTTCTTTGCTTTCATCATATTGGCATCTCCTCTCGTTTTTGTTATATAAATTATAATCTTATCAATTATACAAGAAACAAATTTGACAGCTTAATAATGCCGTTATTCCGCAACAGAGAACACCGCTGTAATATTACCGCTGCCAAGAGCGGCCTCCCAACCTGTCAAATCGTCAATATGTCCGAGCTTCGTGTAGCTCCATGAGTTTGAACCGTAAAACATAACAATTTGATTGCCGCTGTAAAGTACAATATCACCGGGGACTGTTGTCATTTGACTGTTGTTCGCCGTAAGGTTTCTGCCTAAAGAACATACCTTTTCAAAACCCGAATAATCGCTCATGTTGATAGTGACCGGTGCTTCCTTCATCATTGCGACAAATTCGCGGGCCGCCGTGTTATCCTCAAGAGTGGCGGTAAATACCGCGTTTCCTATCTGAACCTTCATTTTTGATACCTCCTCACTGTTTCCGAAATCAAGTCCAAGACCGTCTATCCATTCTTTAACGCTGTCCTTCGATGCGCCGCCCGCGAAACGATGACCGTCAAGCCACTCCGCTCCGTTTACAAGGCTGTACATATTTTTTGCACTCTCGCCTATACCGCTACTGTTCGATGTGCAGAACGGAATAATCGTCTTGCCGGCAAAATCATATTTTTCAAGAAAGGTGTATATGATTTTCGGTGCGTTGCCACCCCAAATAGGATAGCCTAAGAATATCGTATCATACTGCTCTATGTCAGGGGCTTCTCCCGAAATCGCGGGACGCGCAGAGGCATCGCGCTGTTCGCGGGACGCGCGGCAGTCCGTGTGATAGTCCAAGTCGGCAGCGGTGTACGGTTCTACCGGCATGATTTCGTAAATATCCACACCGAGTACATCGGCGATATGCTTTGCCACGCCTTCGGTATTGTTAGTAGCCGAGAAATACGCGACAAGCGTTTTGTTTCCGGTCGGTTCAGGTTCGGTAATAGTTCCGGTTTCCACTGTAACTGCGGAGCTTATCGGTATCATTTCACCGATCGTGCTCCAAAGCATGAATTTATCGCCGCTTTTCGTTTCCACGTTCATTGTACCGTTTGCAGCATCAGTTATTTCAAGTCCCGAAAGTGCGCCGTTCGTATAAGACGCGTGAATGAGCTTTGCGCTGTCTTCGAGATTACTTATGGTAAGTACTCCGTCTGCATAAGTCATATTTGCCTGCGGACGCGGGGCGGGTTCATTATCTATATCAACAAGTCGGTATTCTCTGCTGCCTAAACCGATCTGAGCCGCGTGTTCAAGCGTATGATAACCGTTTTGTCTGTTCACGCGGTTTAAGAAATTTGTGTTATTTTCTGCCTGCGCGATTAAATCAAGGCAGGCTTGGTCTACCGCAACGGGATCGTATGACGCCAGTATGCCTATATCGTGCATATCGGGTTCGGCGGGATTTCCGTCACAGTCACAGTCAACCGACAGACGATTCATTACGTTGATGTATACAACCTTGCCGTCCATATAATCTATAACAGCGCTTGTCGCGTCGCCCATAGCTTCGAGGAACGCATCTTGACTGCCGCCCCACATACTGCCCGAACTGTTCCCGCCGCTGTGAATCCAGTTCTTGCCTCTGCTTGAGGCTACACCGATTGACATATTCTTTATCGCTCCGCCATATCCCGCCATACCGTGACCTTTGAAGTGGGCGAGCGATATAAGTGAGTCATAATTTGCAAGGTGCGCTCCGACATAATCTTCGGTTATCGTTGAAGTTCCGCCTTTGGGAGCGGGGACGGGAATAGTCATTGAGCTTTCCGCGTCCATAATATCGGCAACGCCATTCTTTGATATTACGTCAAGACCATGATCTTTTATAACCTGCTCGTGCATAGCCGTTGACGCACGGCTGCCGCCGTATGCGGTATTGCACTCAACAATCGTTCCGTCAACCTTTTTTACCAAGTCTCCGATAAGCTCAGGTCTTAAATAGTTGCTGTTGGGCGGCTCGCCTGTTGACATTTTAACCGCCACGTTACCCTCGGCGTTAAAGCCGAGCTTGTCGTAGATTTCTACAAGCGCTTCCGGCGTGATTTCCGATGTCATATAAACAGCCGGAGCGTCGGGGTTGTCCGTTTTATACAGATTATCCGCCGCAAGAGCCGCAGTAGTGTTTTTAAACGAATAATATCCGTTAAAGGAGCATATCCCAACGCAGATAACCGCCAGTATAATTATAAATAAAATATTTTTCTTAGCGGGAGATAAATTTTTCATTTCAAAACCTCCTGTTTCAATCTTCTAAAATGCCGCTAAACCTTTCATCCGCTGAATCATTCATGCCGCCATACATATCTTATATCAATGCTTTTTGGGAACTTCTTAAAAAGGGGCACAACATAGGTGATTAACTCCCTTTTGTGCCCCTTATTTATGACTTCACCGTTTTATTAATTAAATGCTTCCGTCAAAAAGCTCTCTATTTTATCAAACGGTATTTTTGTTACATCGTCGTAAAGGTCGATGTGCATGGCGCCTTCCACAACATACAGCTCTTTCGGTTCAGCGGCTTGGGCATAAAATCCCTCACTCATGCTTCTTGAATGTGCAATGTCTCCGGTAATAAACAAAATCGGACGCGGAGATATGCTGTCTATATGCTGAAGCAACGCATAATTGGAAAACGACAACATACTTGTATTAGTAAATGAGCCGCCTGAATTGGGATGCCAACCGCGTTTCATTCCATAGAATGTCCACCATTCCTCATCAAGTCCCGTAATTGTATCGGGCAATTCGTCAAGAGGCGCATCTTCAGGATATGTGCGAGTATAAGCCGGTTCGCCGGTTTCAAAATCTGTCCATCGCTGCTGCGATATTCCGTCAAGGAATTGTCTGCGGGCATCATTATCCATCATTGTACCCATACCGCTTATATCATACATTGCGGAGGTTACAACTGCCTTGATACGAGTATCCATAGCCGCAGCCGACAATGCAAAACCGCCACTGCCGCAGATACCGATTGCGCCTATTTTCTCGCGATCTACATAATCTAAGCAACCGAGATAATCAACGCCTGCGCAGAAATCTTCCGAAAAGATTTCCGGAGATGATAAGTGTCTTGGCTCACCGCCGCTTTCTCCATTATACGAAGGATCAAAGGTGAGCGCTACAAATCCGCGCTGTGCAAGCTGATTTGCATACACGCCGGGACCTTGCTCTTTTACACCACCGTATGGAGGACCGATAACAACCGCCGGATAGTCCTTTGAGGAATCCAAATCTTTGGGGGTGTATAAATCTGCCGACAACTCAATGCCGTAACGATTTCTATAAGTAACGTGAGTTCTGTTTACGTTATCGCTAAGTTCAAATATATAATATTTATCCGCTTCTGCTGCTACATTTGCCGCTGTCGGGTCATTAACATTAGACACTTCATTGCCCTCCTTGATTTCTCCGTCCGTTATATAAACCTCGCCTTTGTCGCCGTCCCATTCTAAGTTTTTTCCGTTTGCTTCCGAAATAGCTCTTGCAGGAAGGTATGTCGTTCCATTATAGATAAATGCTTCAACCGGATTGCCGGAAACGTCTGTCATTTGCAGCTTTTCTCCGTTCATGTAAACGTCAACGCCTTCCTCAATGTCGATGGTTCGCTGCGTTCCTAAAGCGAGTGATGTAATACTGACAGCCGAAAAGCCGACTATACAAGAAACTACGATTGCTATAATTCTTTTTGTCCTCACGATAAAATCCCCTTTCATAGTATATAGTTTTATTGTGCTTATACAAAAACCTTTTATTATTAAATTAATTGTATATGAAACAGCACATAATGTCAAATACTTATATTCTATCTAAAATCATTCCTAAAAGGAATGATTTTAGATAGAATTATATTGATTCAAGAGAAAATTTTTCATGAAGTTTGTTTATAAACATTTTTGTCGCTTTAGAAAACACCTGATGTTTTTTCGTAAACAACACCACGTTTGACTCGAATGCGGGCGCGATAGGGATAAATATGAGAGGATGCTCCCCGGCTGTGTTAATCAATTCGTCAATACAAAGAGCGTAACCAATTTCCGCTTCCACCATAAGTCCGGCGTTATATATCAAATTGTATGTAGCGACAATATTTAATTCGGAGATCCGGTCGGCAAAATATAATTCAATTTTGTTGCGATTTGAAGTCTGAGTCGGCATAATTAAAGGCAGACGAGAAAGCTCTTTGAATGTAATCGATCGCTGCTGAGCTAACGGAGAATCCTTTCTCGCAAGAACTCCCCACTTTTCTGTAAAGGGAAGTTTTTGATAGTTGTAATGCGGGTTAAGTTCAGGCTCCAATAAAATGCCAATGTCAAGCAGACCGTTATCAAGACGTTCTAAAATGGCATCGGCGTTGCCGCTAAAGAAATGAAAACATATTTCCGGATTAGTTTTTTGAATTTCCCGAATTAACTGCATAACAGAAAAGGAACTTCGGTGTTCACCGCATCCGATATATACATCGCCGGAAATATTTTGTCCTTCTTCTTTAAATGCACCTTCCGTTTTTTCCATTAAAGCGATAATTTCTCTGGCGCGGCTGCGAAGAAACTTACCTTCTTCGGTCAATATAATTTTTTTCTTGCTGCGTATAAACAGTTGTTTCCCAAGTACCGCTTCCAATTCCATCATTTGTTTTGACAAAGTCGGCTGGGTTATATTAAGATACTCGGCAGCACGAGTAATACTCTGCTCCTCGGATACGGCTAAAAAATATTGCAGTAAGCGTGTTTCTATCATAAAATCACCTTTTGTTTAATATCAAAACCACTTGCTTTTGAACACATCCTAAGTTATACTAAAATTCCGCAACACCTGAAATACTCTGTTTGCGCGAGACCGCAAGAAAATATTTCAAAAGTCATATCTCAAGCATAACATTTCATTCTTACACGGCAAATTCAATAATATTATACCACATTGCATTTATGACCGTCAAGCATAGATAAATCTTATATACGTTTTCTCTTTACTAATTCACCAATCATAGCGCCGCCGATAATACAAGCCGCCCCAATAATTTGTATTACCGTCATTTGCTCGTTAAGTAAAAGAGCGGCAAAAACAACTGCCGATAATGGTTCTAAATAACCGCAAACCGCTACTGTTTGCACGGGTATTTTTGAAAGCGGCGAAAAGTATAAATAACAGCCTATGCCGGTGTTTACAACTCCGAGAATTACAATCCACGGCCAAGCATTTATAGGAATTTCAATGTAAAATCCCTGCTTTATTCCCATAAACACCGCAACAGTCAAAAAGCTGACCGTAAGTTGTAATACGGCGTTTTCCAATCCGATAATATTTTTTGACCGTTTATTAAGCGTTACCATAAAGAAATACATAATTGCCGACATTGCTCCGCAAAACAGTCCCCAAGTATTTTTGCCGTTTTCGAACGACTTTCCGTTCACAAGAAGAACTCCCACAAGAACGACCGCGAAGCCGATAACCTTAGGTGCAGTAAACCTTTCACGAAATAATAACGGCGATAATATCATTACAATTACAGGTCCGCAATAATACAGCAGCGATGATAAGCTCACGCCTATTTGTTGATACGCTTCGTACAAAAACATCCAGCTTGTTCCCATTGCCGCGCCGGACAGAACAACAAAAATCACGTCGCTTCTATATTTACCGATATGAAACTTTCCATTGCTTAATAAAAACAAAATAATTAAGAGGACACTGCCGATGAGAGTCCGTAAAAAAACTATTTCATAGCTATTGAGCGGTATATGGCTTGCGACAATTCCGTTAAGCCCAAACAGCAATAAGGCGGTTATGTATTTTATAAATGCTTTTTTGTCCAATGTATTCACCTTTTCAATGTCAATTTTTCACATTTTTTGATTATGAAAGATTATACCATACTCGCCGCAAAAAATCAATACGGTGGTCGATTTTTACACTTGCCATTTATGTTAGGGCTTGCCGTAACAAAACCACAAGTACGCAAAAAGGGTGTACTATTTTGTCGCAGATGCTAAATTGCTTTTATTATGGTATAGGAGTTTTTTGCAATTACTTTAAGTTAAATTTTTCTTCGGAACTATTCCACATAGCAAATGGTTTATTTTTGTTAGCATAAAAACAGGAGCATAACCGTGTTTATGCTCTTAGTATGAGTGGAACAATAGAACCTCATTT
Organism: uncultured Monoglobus sp.; assembly: GCA_947630505.1. Classification (GTDB taxonomy): domain Bacteria; phylum Bacillota; class Clostridia; order Monoglobales; family Monoglobaceae; genus Monoglobus. The sequence continues at coordinate 12,082 of CANRHV010000056.1, forward strand.
TGAGGGGTTATGGTATAATTATATGGCCGCGGCTGTTTTTGGCTTTAAAACCAACGTTTTTACGTCACTCGCAGGCCTCTATTTTTCCACTCTGGCACCTCGAAAACCGAAAATATTTTCAAAGCAATAACTATACAGAATTCGCCCTTTGTGTCACGCAGTAGAACCGCATTTTTGGGGTTTTTAATATAGGAACATAGCTTTGCCTATTTTTAGCCGAAAAAACTACGTTTTTTCGGTGTTTGAGGCCGCCTACTGCGTGACAGCTTATTCTCTTTTATTAGTCTGACGGTTTTTATCTGCTGCCATGGCTATGTTGTATAGCGCGGATATTATATAATTCTTCGGGTCGTGTATTAGTGTCATTTTTCGATTAAAGCCGCGCAACAATTCCTCGATTTGCCCGCGCGTTATCGAATAGTAAAGGTTTTCATATTTTTATTTCGGATTTTATTTGCTCATATCTATCTATCCATCCTACATTATCGTTTTTCTTCACGCGCGCGTGATTGATAGATGGATAGATAGTTTATTAATATTTTAGTATTTAATAAATTAGTATTTTATATATTTAGTATTTAATTGCGTTGACTTATCCAACATTGGATTTTCCAACATTGGCTTTTCCAACATAGGTTTTTCCAACGTAGGCTTTTCCAACGTAGGCTTTTCCAACGTAGGATTATCCGATATAGGAATTTCGGACACAGGTGTTTCCTCAACATTATTTTCTGCGTCACATTCTTTCTGACTCGGCACCTCATAAAAAGTGTATTCGGTCTTTGAGAGCTTGCCGCTGCTTTTCAAACGTCTGCGTTTCACATATCCTGCGCTTTCAAGCTCACAAATAGATGAGCGAATGGCGTCAACGCCCTCTTTACTGATTGCCGCCAAGCCTTTGATAGTAAAATCCCAATTATCGGGCAGGCTGAGAATAACCGACAACAACCCTTTTGCCCTCAAAGATAATTCTTTATTTTTCAAATGATGATTAGACATCACAGTAAAATTCTTTGTTTTTTTAACTCTTAACACTTCCGTTGCCATGTCTTTTACTCCTTTCGAAATTTGGCGTTAAAAAAGGACGTCATTTTTTAATGGCGTTCCTTGAAATAATTTTATAAATCGGTGCATATTTGGTACAGCTTGAATTTTTGTAAAGATCGATATAGAGGTATTCCTTAATTCGACTGTCAATTATACGCTCGATCTTTCTCATCTTGCAGTCCGAGCACAATCGTTTTTCGCGAGATTTGTTCATTTCGCTTTTGCTTTTTTCTCATAAAATTTTTGATATGTATATATTGTGAAATAAGAAATCACGGCAGAAAATACCATGATTTCTTATGTGTTTTTAAATTTCAACGATGACCCAAGGCAAAGTGCCTTTTGACTAAGATTTGACTAATGACATTACGAAAGAGCAGAATAATTTATCATGATCCGTACTGTCAGATAGTGTCGAAAATGACGGTATAGCGTTGATTACGCCACATTACGCTATGTTACAAAAAGATTTTGGAAGTTTTCGACTCCCCGATGGATCACCAAGTAATTAATAAACAAAATCCCCGAATTTATTGTTTTTTCGGGGGTTTTGCTTTTTCAGCAACATTGGAAAAACGCCGTAGATAGGCGGTTTTTAAAGCAGGCGGGCTTTTTT
>CANRHV010000057.1 GCA_947630505.1 uncultured Monoglobus sp.
CATACTTATTTCCGCCCTTTTCCCGCTCTAAATGCCACTTCCTTCTCACTCTGGAATTTACTTTGGGAATTCACGTAGCGAATAGACACATCATCAGTCTGCTTCGCAGACGTTCGAGCAAAACCCACCTTCCCCTCAAAGGGAAGGCAAGAGAGGCTTCCCCTTGAGGGGAAGCTGTCAGACATAGTCTGACTGATGAGGTGGGAACGTAGTGATTAACGATTAGTAGAAAGTTATTCGGCATATTCCGCGGAGATTAATTTTATAAAGTGAAGTAATCAAAGTCAAGAAATCTCAAAAAAGGCTTGACAGAAAATATTTATTGTGTTATAATACAGTCCGTTATTGATTCGGTCCGTTGGTCAAGAGGTTAAGACACCGCCCTTTCACGGCGGTAACAGGGGTTCAATTCCCCTACGGATCACCAAAAGAAAATCCGAACTTTTCTCTTATGGGAGACAAGTTCGGATTTTTGTTTATTAACGAGGATTTGAGGCGGACGGTAGCCTGTCCGCCCTAGTCCCTAGTACCTATTATCTAGTCTCTACGTTGACCCCTCTCAGTCGCCTTCGGCGCCGGCTCTCCCCAAAGGGCGAGCCTAATGCAGTATAGGGCTCCCGAAAAGTCCGAAAGACTTTTTGGGAAAAGCGGAAAAATGACCGCTAAAATAAGAAAGTCATGCTTTGCATGACTTTCTTAAAAAGGCGGTCATTTTTCCGCTGGTCGGGGTTACAGGATTTGAACCTGCGGCCCCTTGGTCCCAAACCAAGTGCGCTACCAAACTGCGCCAAACCCCGAAACCGCCTAACTATTATAACGTCTTTTTATTTGTTTGTCAAGGCGAATTCAAAAATTCACTTGCCAAAACCGCCGCGTTGTGGTAGTATAATCATAACATAAATATTTTTTGGAGGAAACGTTATGAGCAATCAAATGGACATAAAACAGATCATGGACACGATCCCGCATCGTTACCCGTTTCTGCTGATCGACAGAATCATCGAGTTTGAGGAGGGCAAGCGCGCGGTCGGCATAAAAAATGTCACTATGAACGAGCCGTTCTTTCAGGGTCACTTTCCCGGAAATCCCATAATGCCCGGCGTGCTTATCTGCGAGGCGCTGGCGCAGGTCGGGGCGGTAGTTATTCTCAGCAAGCCCGAGTTTAAGGACAAACTGGCCGTGTTCACTGGGATCAATAACTTTAAGTTCAAGCATCAGGTGGTGCCGGGTGAGACGCTGCGCCTTGAGGTCGAGCTGACAAAGTTCCGCTCGGTTATGGGCAAGGCCGACGTGTGCGCCTATGTGGGCGACGCCATAGCCGCCAAAGGCGAGATATCCTTCGCACTGATTGAAAAATAGTTTTTGAGAGCATAATACAATATAATATTAAAGGGGCTGTCGTTAATGTGTTCAAAGACCGAGCTTGGCAACATACTTAGTGTTTTCGCGCAAAAGGTTCAAATACTGTTCGGAAACGGATTGAGAGAAATCATTCTGTTTGGTTCTTATGCCCGCGGTGATTATGAGGAAGATTCCGATGTTGACATTGCCATAATTGCGGATATTCCCCGCGACAGCGAAAACGCTTATAACGACCGCATAACAAAAATGGTCGGCGATATTTATGAAGAATTTGATTATGCCGTAACATTGTCGCCGATCGTAATCGGTTCTCAGTTTTTTGACGAGTGGAAGGCTGACTTGCCTTTCTACAAAAATGTTGATACCGAAGGGGTGAGGATAGTTGCCTAGCGAAAAAAGCATAATTCTTTCAAAATACAGACTTGAAAGAGCAAAAGAGTTTCTGGACAGCGCGGTGAAAAATCTTGAGATCGAAGAATACAGAACTGCCAATAACAGGGCCTATTACAGCATATTTCACGCTATGCGTGCCGTGTTGGCTCTTGATGAAATTGACTTCAAAAAGCATTCGGGCGTGATCTCGTATTTTCGGGAGCATTATATAAAGACGAAAGTTTTTGATCGTGAAATTTCGGATATAATAACGGCCGCAAGCTTGATAAGAAGCAAAAGTGATTACGACGATTTTTATATCGCAAAAAAAGACGAAGCCGCGGAGCAGGTGGAAAATGCTAAAAAAGTATATACAATAATAAAGAACTATCTTTACGGTGTTTATAAATAAAACAAAAAAGCCGGGCGGGAATTTTCCCGTCCGGCGGTTTGTTTTTAGTGAGTAATGATGTTCTCGGTGTCCTTGTCGAAGATATGGATCTTGTTGGGGTCCATCGTAACGGGGATATGATCGCCGTGCTTGGTTGTCGAGCGGGGGTTAACTCTCGCTGTGAAGTCTGTGCCGGCTACCTTGAAGTACAGGTATGTCTCGGCGCCCATCATCTCAACCAGGTCGATGTTAACGTCTATGCTGCATCCGGGATAGTTCTGGATGGAAGCCTGATCGTCATACATATCCTCGGGTCTGATACCCATAACAACTTCCTTGCCGTTGTACTTCTTGAGGTCGGCGTTAACTTTGCCGTCGGGCAGCTTGATCTTGAACTGGCCGCTCTTTAAGTATGTACCGTCGCTCGCGCTGTCAACAGTTACGTTCAGGAAGTTCATCTGCGGTGAGCCGATGAATCCGGCAACGAACATATTGCAGGGATAGTTGTAGAGGTTTGTCGGGGAGTCAACCTGCTGGATGATACCGTCCTTCATAACAACGATCCTGGTACCCATCGTCATAGCCTCGGTCTGGTCATGCGTAACGTAGATGAACGTTGTCATCAGCTTCTTGTGCAGCTTACCGATCTCGGTTCTCATCTGAACTCTCAGCTTAGCGTCCAGGTTGGAGAGAGGCTCATCCATAAGGAATACCTTAGGAGTACGAACGATAGCGCGGCCCAGCGCAACACGCTGTCTCTGACCGCCGGACAGAGCCTTCGGCTTTCTGTCGAGCAGATGCTCGATGCCCAGGATCTGAGCAGCCTCGATAACCTTTTTCTTTATCTCATCCTTGGGAACTTTTCTGAGCTTCAGGCCGAATGCCATGTTCTCAAATACCGACATATGGGGATACAGAGCGTAGTTCTGGAAAACCATCGCGATATCTCTGTCCTTGGGAACAACGTCGTTCATCAGCTTGTCGCCAATGTACAGCTCGCCCTCGGAGATCTCCTCAAGACCGGCGATCATTCTCAGAGTTGTTGACTTACCGCAGCCGGAAGGACCAACGAAAATAACGAACTCTTTGTCTTCGATTTCAAGATTGAAATCCTTAACCGCGGTGAAACCGCCCGGATAGGTTTTGTAGATACCTCTTAAACTTAAACTTGCCATAACTAAATGACCTCCTAATATATTTTTTAAACTATAAAGTTAACGAATTTTTTACATTATCTATTTTAGCATACTTGAAACAAGAAAAAAAGAGATTAATTAACCAAAATTGAAAAAAATATTTTAGGCAACTTGCATAGCAAAATTTGGCTGTTTTTAAAATTTAGGTAATACTGCACAAATTTTTGGCGCGGTCTTGATATATTTTGCCTTTGATAGTATAATAGCCTTGTAAAATGCAGAATTTATGCAAATTTTGATACGGAGTTGATATATAATGGTAAAAGTTGGAGTTTTGGGCGCCACGGGCTACGCCGGGATCGAGGTCGTGCGCCTTTTGCTTTCGCATCCGGAAGTAAAGCTTGAGCGCGCGGTTTCCCACAGCTTCGCGGGGCAAAAAATTTCGGACGTCTACCCGAGCCTCAAGAGTATATGCGACATCGAGCTTTGCGGCCTTGACGCGGACGATATAGCAAAGAGCTGCGATGTTGTGTTCACGGCTCTGCCCCACGGCGCGTCAAAGACGGTTATTCCCGATTTATATAAAAAAGGGCTTAAAGTGATCGATCTGAGCGGCGATTTCAGATATAACGACCCCAAGGTGTATGAGGAATGGTACGGCGAGCCCCACTCGGCTCCCGAGCTTTTGCGCGAATCGGTCTACGGTCTGTGCGAGCTGCACAGGGACGAGATAAAAAAGAGCCGTCTTATCGGAAATCCGGGCTGCTACACCACCTGCTCGATATTGGCGCTGGCGCCGCTTGTTGACGCGGAAGCGGCCGGGCTCAAAAGCCTGATAATCGACGCCAAGTCGGGCGTCACCGGAGCGGGCCGCAGCGCGGCTCTGCCCAACATATACTGCGAGGTCAACGAGTCGCTCAAGGCTTATAAGGTGGCCACCCACCGCCACACATCCGAGATCGAGCAGGAGTTGTCGCTGATCGCCGGAGAAAATATAAAGCTGTCGTTCACTCCGCATCTTGTGCCCATGCAGCGCGGCATATTCGCGACCTGCTACGCCGATCTCAAAAAGCCGATGACGACGGCCGAGGCGGTCGGGCTTTACAAAAAATATTACGAGGGCGAGGAGTTTATTCGCGTGTACGAGGCGGGGACCCTGCCCGAGATCAAGCATGTGTCGGGCTCCAACTACGCGGGCATCGGAATAGTTATCGACGAGAGACTCGGCCGCGCCGTGGTCGTGTCCTGCATCGACAATCTGGTAAAGGGCGCTGCGGGACAGGCGGTTCAGAACATGAACCTGATCTGCGGCTTCGATGAGGGCGAGGGCTTGCGCGCCGCGGGCATGTATTTATAAAGATACGCGTATTTATACGGAAGGAAAGGGAAAGCAAAATGGCAAAAATGGATGATTTGATAAGCAGAGCGGAAATTCTTATCGAGGCTCTGCCGTATATGCAGAAATTCGAGGGCGCCAAGATCGTGGTAAAATACGGCGGCAACGCCATGATAAACGAGGACCTCAAAAACTCGGTCATGGACGACATCATACTGCTCAAGTACATAGGCTTAAAGCCCATTGTGGTCCACGGCGGAGGCCCCGACATCTCGGCGGCGCTCACAAAGTCGGGCATCGAGAGCAAATTTATAAACGGCCTCAGATACACCGACAAGGCTACCATGGACATAGCCCAGCAGGTGCTTATCGGCAAGACCAACAAGGAGATCGTGTCGCTGCTTAACACCAAGGGCGGCAGAGCCGTGGGAATAAGCGGCATCGACGCGAGCTTTATCGAGTGCAAGCGGCAGACCACGGTCGAAAACGGTGAGGTCAAGGAGCTGGGATACGTGGGCGACATCGTGCACGTCAAGAACTGTATTCTCGATCTGCTCTCATCCGATCAGTATATCCCGGTTATCGCGCCGATCGGCACAGACGAGCACGGCAACAGCTACAACATAAACGCCGACACGGTGGCCTCCGCGGTGGCCAAGGCGGTCCAGGCCGAAAAGCTGGTGCTGCTGACCGACGTTGAGGGACTGAAGGACGACGACGGCAACATCATATACGAGGCGCACACCAAGGAGATCGACCAGATGATAGGCACCGGAGTTATAAAGGGCGGCATGATACCCAAGGTCCTGGGCTGCTGCGACGCGATCGACGCGGGCGTCAGCGGCGTGCATATCATAGACGGCAGGATACCTCATTGTCTGCTGCTTGAGATATTCACAAAATCGGGAATCGGGACCCTTATAAAGGGCGATAAATATTAGGCCGAATTTAATAATTGCGTTGACAATTCGGGCGTTTTCGGATATAATTGTTTGTGTAAAAAAGATTGTTATGATTGTGGGAGGATAAGGTTATGAACAAGGATATCAATACCCAAAAGAAATTCGACACAAAGGTGCAGCACCTTAAATACAAGGTTTTGCGCGAGGTGGCGCGCCACGCCTATGACGACACATTGAGAGGCAGCTTTAACGATATAGCCAAGCAGATAGTTCAGAACAAAGCGACGATGCGCTGCTGCATATACAAAGAGAGAGCGATCGTCAACGAGCGCATAGGCCTCGCCAGCGGCGGACACAAGGATATCGACAATATAATCGAGGTTTTGGATATAGCCTGCGACGAGTGCCCTATGGACGGCTACGAGGTCACCCATATGTGCCGCGGCTGTCTCGCCCACCGCTGCGAGAGCGTGTGCAAGCGGGGTGCTATCACGTTTGACGAGAACCAGAAGGCGCATATCGACAAGGAAAAATGCGTCAACTGCGGCATGTGCGCCAAGGTCTGCCCCTACAGCGCGATCATGAACGTTGAGCGTCCCTGCGTTAAGGCCTGCAAGGTCAAGGCCATCAGCATGAACGAGGAGCATGCGGCCCAGATCGACATAAGCAAGTGCATAAACTGCGGCGCCTGCGTTTATCAGTGCCCGTGGGGAGCGATTACAGACAAGTCCTACATAATCGAGGTCGTGAACATGATAAAGGAGCGCGGTACCGAAAAGCGGGACAGCGGCAAGCTGTACGCGGTTATCGCGCCTTCGATATCGGGACAGTTTTCATACACCGACATAAGCCTGGGACAGGTGGTGTCCGGCATCAAGGAGCTGGGCTTTGACGAAGTGGTCGAGGCCGCTCTGGGCGCCGACATTGTGGCGTACTACGAGGCCAAGGAGCTGGCCGAGACCGGGTTCCTGACAAGCTCGTGCTGTCCCGCGTTTGTGGATTACGTGAAGAAAAACTTCCCGAAACTCAAGGACAACATTTCCCACAACCCCTCGCCGATGGTTGCGATCTCGATGCTTATAAAAGAGCGCGACCCCGAGGGCAAAGTGGTGTTTATCGGCCCCTGCACCGCCAAAAAGGCGGAGATACGCCTTGAGGAAAACAAGGACTATGTCGACAGCGCTCTGACCTTTGAGGAGCTCCAGGCTCTGTTCGACGCGCGCGAGATAGACCTCGAGAGCCTCGAGGAAAGCGATGTGGATTCCGCGTCGTTCGGAGGCGCGTCGCCGTTCGGCAGAATATTCGCCCGTTGCGGCGGTCTGGCCGAGGCGGTCGCCGAGGCGCTCAAGGAGCAGGGCGAGGGCGATTTCGTGCTGAACGCCGTGTCGTGCGACGGCATCGAGGAGTGCAGGACCGCGCTGCTCAAGGCCTCCCGCGGGATAGGCGGAGTCAACTTTATCGAGGGAATGGCCTGCGTCGGCGGCTGCATCGGCGGCGCCGGATGCCTGACCCACGGCCCGAGAAACAAGATCGAAGTTGACAAATTCAGCAAAGAATCGGGCATATCTATAGAAGACGCCATCAGTAATTTGTAGAAATACCATAAATTTACGCTAAATCAACAAAATGAACTTGACAAAACCGTATAAATGCTTTATAATGCTCTTGTAGTTTTGATCGAATTTAATTAAGAGAGGTGAATACAATGGCTTATCAGATCAGTGACGATTGCATCAAGTGCGGTGTTTGCGCGAGCGAATGTCCCGTATCCTGCATTTCAGAGGGCGATGCGAAGTATCAGATAAACGCTGACGAGTGCATCGATTGCGGCAACTGCGCGAACGTATGTCCCGTTGACGCTCCGTCTGCATAGTTTTTGTACTTAGCAACCAAAGAACCGCCGCGGCGGTTCTTTTTTTGCATATTTAATCGTCAGAATCCATAAAATTAACGGGCGGCTTTAGTGCGTATCTCACAAAAATTATTTAATTTAAGACAGCTCTTTAAGCCGCGGCGATTATGTGGTATTATATAATTTAGAAATTTTCGGACGGGAGATCTTATGGACAGAGAATCACGCATCAAAAAAACGCTTATAACGGCGCTCAAAATCTCGGTCGGCAGCTGCGCCGCCATGTATATCGCCGAGGCGCTCAACCTCGAGTTCGCCGTGTCGGCGGGCTCGATCACGCTGCTCACGCTGCTCACCACCAAGTGGGAAACGCTGCGGCTTTCGCTGGTGCGGCTGCTGAGCTTCGCGGTCACAGTGGCGCTGTCTTTTATATTTTTCGAGCATATACCGAGCGGCTGGATAGCCTACGGCATGTTTTTGTTCGTCATGACCGCGCTTTTGGAGGGTTTCGGCTGGCGCGCCGCGCTGTCGGTCAATGCGGTCATCTGCACCCATTTTCTTGCGACCGACAACTTTTCGCCGGAGTTTATTCTGAACGAGTTCTATCTGGTGCTGCTGGGCGTCTCGATAGCGGTGCTGCTGAATCTTTATAACAACAACGCGCACCGGAAAAAAAGGGTGCTCGCCGGCGTGGCGGCGGTCGAGACGGGGCTCACCTCGACCCTCGGCAAACTGGCCGAGTATTTAATGAGCGATGACGAAACCGGCGGCGTCTGGGAGGACATAAAAACGCTCGAGGCGGACATTGAGGACTATTTAGACCTGGCGCACGAGTACCAGGACAACACATTCAGCGCGCAGCCCGGATATTATATCGACTATTTCGAGATGCGCGGAAAGCAGTGCGGCGTGCTCCACAGCCTGCATCACGAGATGGAGCGGATGCGCGGCACGCCCAAGCAGGCCGGGATCGTGGCAGATTACATAATGTATCTCAAGAATTACGTCACCGAGATGAACGACCCGGCCGCGCAGCTGGAGCAGCTCGACAGACTGCTCGGCGCCATGAAAGAGGAAGAGCTGCCCAAGACCCGCAAGGAGTTTGAGGACCGGGCGCTGCTTTATCACATACTGATGGACCTTGAGGAATTTTTGAAATACAAGCGGCGTTTTGTGATCTCGGCCCGCCACGGCCGCCTCAAAAACACCAAAAGCTACATGGAACGCCACGTGACCGACAAAATCAGAGAATTAAAAAAATCCAAAAAATAAACGGGATGTTCGCCTCGCCCTCCTTTTAGGAGGGAGAGGTGGCGCCGAAGGCGACGGAGAGATAGGTAAGCGGGCAGGCAGCGGCCGGAACCGCGAAGCGGGTTCGTGGCACAATTGTATTTCGACAGCACATATAAACGAGGCCATAAATCATATGACCATTGAGGACATGCGGGGTCGTCCGCCCCTACGGCGTTTTGTGCCTCTGCGGCCGTAGGGGACGACGACCCCGGCGTCCCGTCGGGCTCGCCCCTTGGGGAGAGCTGCCAATGTAGGGACTAGGAAATAGGATCTAGAGACTAGGAATATTTCGCGGTTTATATTAGGCTCGCCCCTTGGGGAGAGCTGGCTGCGGCTTGTCCGCAGACTGAGAGGGGTTTCTAGTCCCTAGTTACTATTCTCTAGTACCTATGTTAACCCCTCTCCCCAAGGGCGAGGCAGGCAAATTTTTTTGTTCCCAAAAGCTATTTCAAATAAATCCATATTTTTCAATTTCGCATTGACTTTTTTGTATAATATGGTATACTAATCATGCCACATATTTTAATAAGATCGAGATGACTGCTTTTTTGTTGTCATTCTTAGGGTTTTACGTTTTTGTAAAAAACGTACGCTTTGACTTACTCTAAGAGTGACAGCGATTGTCTTGATCTTGTATAATTAAAATGTGTGGCAGCATTTAAAGTCTCAGCTGCGTTTTTATGTGTAGCTTGGACTTCAAGCTGCACATTTTTTATTTTGGAGGTATTCATATGAAAAAATTTTTTTGTTTTATACTGTCTATATTGATAGTAATTCCATCAATGTACGTGAGCGCAACACAAGATAGATCATATAATTTTAATAAGAATTATTCGTTGAGCGGAAACTATGCTAACGATATAGTCTCGGTAGCGCGTGCCCAAAAAGGCAGAACAAAGGCGTCTTTAGGTTATACAGAAATGTGGTGTGCTGATTTTGCGACGGATTGCGCACGGTTGACCGGTATGCCGGATAATATCATTCCTTATAATTATTCGGGGAGAGGTTTGGTCGCAAATTTATACAGCTACATTTTGAATTATTGTAATGCTCAAGTTGTATCAGATAGACAAGCCGGTGATTTAGTGTTTTATTATTGCCCGTCATGTAACAGATATGTACATGTCGGTATAGTCGCTGACGGTACGTATTCTTTTGAAGGCAATGTTAATGGTCAAGTTTATCAAATGGGCGGCGGTAACGGTCAGTATATAGATAGCAACGGACATAAAGTCTCGTCAGGCCAAGTTCAACGAATTTATGTGCGTCCGGCATACAGCGGAGCAACTCAAACACCGCCATCGGATGCGTGGATATGGTCAAATAAGTCACTTGTCGCTGTAAATGAGGAAATATCATTTAATTATAATGCAAGTGGAGCAACAGGATTCGTGCTTGGAATAGACAAAGAAGGTGTTGGCAGGGTAAGAACTGTTGGAATGGATGGCAACGATTGGTATACAACAACTTTTTCGGAAGCGGGCACATATACAATATATGCAACATGCTATAATGCAATTGGTGGTGTTGATAGTCCAACGATTACTTTTACGGTTTATGATTCTATTCCAAGTGAACCGTGGATATGGTCAAATAAGTCACTTGTCGCTGTAAATGAGGAGATTTCATTTAATTATAATGCAAGCGGAGCAACAGCATTTGTGCTTGGAATAGACAAAGAAGGTGCTGGTAGGGTAAGAACTGTTGGTATGGATGGCAATGATTGGTATACAACAACTTTTTCAGAAGCAGGCACATATACAATATATGCAACATGCTATAATGCAATTGGTGGTATTGATAGTCCAACAATTACTTTTACGGTTTATGATACAATCCCCAAAGATCCATGGATTAAAACAGATAATACAAACATTCCGATAAATCAAGATGTTACTTTTACTTTTGACGCCACATACGCTGTAGACTTCTATTTAGGAATTGATAGCGAGGTAAACGGGAGAATAGAGACACCTTATGTGAACGGCAAGACATATACAACAAAATTTGAAAATCCCGGTAAATATACTATATATGCTACATGCTGTAATGCATACGGAGGTATTGACAGCGAAAAATTAGTTTTTTCGGTTTATGACCCAAATGCGACGCCGACGCCTAAGGAGCCGGAGATACCTATAAAAACACGGGTTATTACCAAAACCGCGACCGAGAATTTGTCGCTGGTCAATACGGTTTACGCGGAGCTTGAGAATCTCGCCGCGCGGGATATAGGCTGCGATGTTATACTTGTATATAAATACGCAGACGGAAGCATTGCGAAAACCGACATTCAGACCGTGAAAGTCCCGGCAAAACAGACGCTTAACGCCGAAAGCTCGGTGAGCAACAGGATCATTGATTTGGGCGGAAATTTTGTCAACTCGGTCGAGGTGTATGTCTGGAACAGTGCGGACGGCATGATACCGCTCGCGGAAAAGAAAATCGGAAGTTTTGATTATGATTATTAAATAAAGGTTTTGACAATATAAGGCGACGGAGGGGGATCCTAATCGCTGCGTTGCCACCTCATCCGACTTTTTGCCCATTTGGGCAAAAACCCACCTTCCCCTCAAGGGGGAAGGCACAAGAGGCTTCCCCTTGAGGGGAAGCTGTCGGCGAAGCCGACTGATGAGGTGTCTAATTACTATTCGCTAATCACTAATCGCTACGTTGACCCCTCTCCGTCAGGCTCCGCCTGACACCTCTCTCCAAGGGGCGAGGCAAATAAAGGGGCGGAGGTTATCCGCCCGGGGATTATTTTCTTTTGAACAGTTCGGGGTGGCCGATGGCTTTGCCGAGGCCGGTCACTACGCAGGTCTCGGGGGTGTCGGCGACCCGCGACTTCATGTCGAGCTCGCGGCGGATCAGGTTTGTCATGCCGTAGATCTGAGAGCATCCGCCCGTAAGTATTATACCGTTTCTGCATATGTCGCCGATGAGCTCGGGCGGCGTTTTTTCAAGCAGGGTGCGCACCGCATCCACCACCGAGCCGGCGGGCTCTTTCAGCGCCTCGAGTATCTCGTCGCTTGAGATCTGCACCGTTTTCGGAAGGCCGGTCACCAGACTGCGGCCCCTCGCCTCCATGGCGAGAAGCTTGTCCCTGCGGTAAACGCAGCCGATCTTGATCTTAAGCTGCTCCGCCGAGCGCTCGCCGATCAGCACATTGTATTTTTTGCGTATATATCTGATTATCGCGTCGTCAAAGCTGTCGCCCGCGATCTTGATCGAGTCGCTTATAACGATGCCGCCAAGAGAGATGACCGCGATGTCGCAGGTGCCGCCGCCGATGTCGACTATGACGTTGCCGTGCGCCTCGTCAATGTCGATACCGACGCCCAGCGCAGCCGCCAGCGGTTCCTCTATCAGCTGCACCTTTCCGGCGCCCGCCTGGAGCCCTGCGTCGATAACCGCACGTTCCTCGACCTCGGTGATGTTGCTGGGCACGCTGACGATCATCCTCGGCTTGATGAAAGCGCCGATAAAGCTGCCGCCGACTGCCTTGTTTATAAAATGCCGTATCATTTTTTCGGCCACGGAATAGTCGCAGATAACGCCTTCTTTGAGAGGTTTCACCGCCGTTATGCTGCCCGGCGTTCTGCCCAGCATTTTTTGGGCCTCGGCGCCGACCGCGATAACCTTTCCTCCCGGAGACTCGACCGCCACGACCGACGGCTCGCGGTCAACTATTCCCTTGCCTTTAACATACACCAAAACGGTGGATGTTCCCAAATCTATTCCTATATCCTGCCCGAGCATAGCCCGGCGCCCCCTTTCCGAATATTACAATTTAGTTACATTATGATTATTTTATATTAAAACTCCGTAAATGTCAATAAAATCATTAACTAAACCTGTCTGCAATTTTCGAGCAAGTTCGAGCGGGCGGAGCGGGATCATTTATAAAAAGTCATTTTCTCGCCCGTCGTGGTCGTGAAGGTGTGAGCTCTCAGCCCCGTTTGTTGCTTACTTACATACGGCTTGTTGGTTCTGACGTCTCTAAGTCCCGTGTTTGACGGATACGAGTCGTAGCCTTTATTGATCGCCCACTGCCGCAGTTCCATGTTTTCATTGGTCTCTTTGATCAGCTGATAACCGAAATAAATGATTGCTATGAGTATTAACATTTTTGGAACCTCCATTCAAATTTGTTATACTTATTATATCATGGGGCGTGTGCAGATAATTGTACAGATATAGATGAAATGATTAAAGTTTGAAATATTATTTAAAAATCTTGACATATAAAGCGGAGTATGCTATAATCTGAGTACAGAGAAACGGCTTTGACTGTTCCGCAAACGATGTTACAAAAGTAATAACCGCCTACGGGGTCAAACGAGGGCGGTTATTTCTTTATGTTCTTCACAAGTTCCGACAAGGCGATTACAAAAATCGCCAACATCAAGATCTCTATGTAGTCCATAAGCCCCACCCCCTTTATACCTTATTCCGGCCTACAGGGAGCGGAACAGCCGCCGCCGTTCCTTTGATCTGCACTCATTGCAGACATTATATCACAAATTTTTTGTGATTGCAAGCGTGGGGCTTGAACTGTAAAATGTGCAAAATCAGCGATTTTATATTTTAATTTGTCACACCAATAGAGTGCGAACGCTTGATGGATAACTCTGTTTAAAAGTTTATTTCCTTGCTTTCGGCGAGCGGCGTCGCGTCATTAAAGGAGTTCCACACGTAAACCTTCACGCTTCCTATCTTTTTTGACTGCGGCGGAATATAAAAGCCGATGTTGTAGACTTGATCATTCGCAAAATTTGATTGTATATAGTCAAGATTGAGAAGTACACCGTTTGTGTCATAGACCGCCACAAAAATATAATCTGTTTTATCCCTTGCCTGAATCTTTTTAAAGCTCATTGGACTTGTCAAGAAATGTGCAGTCAAAATTTACCCAAAATCTAATTCTATCAATTTGTCTGCTTCAATCGCC
>CANRHV010000058.1 GCA_947630505.1 uncultured Monoglobus sp.
GATGCCCAGCAAAAAGTAAGGCAGTATCTGACGAAGCTGCACCTCAAAATAATACCACACATAAATAAATTCACGATTAAGTATGTCAAGCATTTTTGTCACTCCTTTTACTTGAAACGGCCCTATTGAAAAAGTATAGGGCCGTTTCGCGGATTATTATTGGGAATTAGATTTTATCAATTCTGTCGGACGCTTTGTCATAGAGTTTGTTATAGCGACAATTCCCGCCCATACCGCGGTGACCGCCGCGGCCATTGCGACTCCTGCGGTCGCCATTTCCTGAACAGCCGACACTCCGTTTGTCAAAAACGGCGCCCACGGCACGATCTCGCCGTGCCAAACGTGCTCAAACGCTAAGAGAGCCGAGCCGCCCCAGAGCATATTGTTGAGCCAGTTAAGTCTTTTGATAAAAGGATTTTTTATCTCGATTTTTTTCTTATCCGCCGATTTGTCGGCGCTTTTCTTTACAATTGTTGTTACGATAGCTTCGGTTGTCGGTACTAAAAAACATGCCATTTTATTTTCCTCCTTAAATTTAAAATTAATTATCTATGCTTACCAAGTTATATTCACGGCTGCCCAAGCCTATTTCGGCTGCGTGTTCGAGGGTGTGCAGTCCATTGCGCGACTCTATGCGTTCAACGAGCGAAGCGCCGTCGCCATCCTTCTGCGCATAGATTAAATCAATGCAGGCCTGGTCTACCGCGACAGGGTCGTATGACGCAAGTATGCCTATATCGTGCATATCGGGCTCGGCGGGATTTCCGTCGCAGTCGCAGTCAACCGACAGGCGGTTCATTACATTGATGTATATAACTTTATTCTCCATGTAGTCTGCAACAGCGCTTGTCGCGTCGCCCATAGCTTCAAGAAACGCGTCCTGATCGCCGCCGAAAATACTGCCGGACTTCTTCGTTCCTCCGCTGTGGATCCACGCTTTGCCCTCGGATGAACCGATGCCGATCGACATATTCTTGATAGCGCCGCCGTAGCCCGCCATTGCATGACCCTTGAAGTGTGCGAGCGAGATAAGCGAGTCGTAGTTTGCAAGGTGCGCGCCGACGTAATCCTCGGATATCGTCGAAGCTCCGCTTTCGGGCGCGGGAACAGGAATTGTCATTGAACCGTTTTCGTCCATAATATCCACGTTCGCGATCGCCGTGAAGCCGTGGTCTTCGGCGACCTGCTTATGAGCAGCCGTTTCGCTTCTTGAACCGCCGTAAGCCGTGTTACACTCTACTATTGTTCCGTTTACCTTCTGAACCAAATCTTTTATAAGATCGGGTCTTAAATAGTTGCTGTTGGGCGGTTCGCCGGTGGACATCTTGACCGCTACATTACCCTCAGCGTTAAAGCCTAATTGCTCGTAAATTTTCACAAGTGCTTCGGGAGTAATTTCAGTTGTCATGTAAACAACGGGCGCGCCCGAGGTTTGTCCGCCCGCGGCGGCTGCCGCCGATGTTGTCGTATTTGCCGCTTCCATAGTTTCATCCTCCTTTGCGGGAACGGTTATAGTTACCGTTTGAGTATTGCCGTCCCAGTCTACCGTAAACTTAAAGCTCTCCGCGATAAACCGTATCGGAAGCATTGTACGGTCGTTAATCGTGGTCGGCGCGACGTCAAGCGTCTGCGCCGCGTCGTTCAAATACGCGGTCGTGCTGTCTATCGTAAGTCTGATCACGTCGTTTCCGTATGTCAGAACAGCCGTGTTTGTGTCTGATTCCCACTCGACTGTGCCGCCTACAGCTTCAATAACGGCCCGCACGGGCAGAAGTGTTCTCGCGTCGTTCACGAGCACGGGAACGGTTCCGCGTCCGGGGTCAATTTCGCGTTCCTCGCCGTCAACTGTCATTTGCGGATTGCCGATTTGCAGAGTTAAAATCCGGTCCGTGCTTGCCGCAAGAGCCGAATCGCCATTTGGTTTGCTTGCTTGCCATACGAACAGTCCGAATGCAAGACAAGCAACTGCAATAGCCGTTATAAAGGCTATGCTTTTCTTTGCTTTTGTCATATGGACATCTCCTCTCATTTTTATTATATAAATAATGATCTTTCAATTATACAAGAAACAAAAACTGATAGCTATAATAATGCCGTTATTCCGCAATAGAGAATACCGCTGTAATATCACCGCTGCCGAGAGCTTCTTCCCAACCCGTCAAATCTTCGATATGTCCGAGCTTCGTGTAGCTCCATGAATTTGAACCGTAAAACATAACGATCTGATTGCCGTTATAAAGCACTATATCGCCTGCTTCCGTCATCATTTGGCTGTTGCTCGCCGTAAGGCTTCTGCCTAAAGAGCCTACCTTTTCAAATCCCGAATAATCACTCATATTGATTGTAACAGGCGCTTCTTTCATCATTGCGACAAATTCGCGGACCGCCGCGTTGTCCTCAAGCGTGGCGGTAAATACCGCGTTTCCTATCTGAACCTTCATTTTTGTTTCAGCCTCCGTATATGTTCCCGTTTCAACCGTAACCGCTTCGCAAAGCGGCATCATTTCGCCGACTGCGCTCCAAAGCATAAATTTATCGCCGTTTCTCGTTTCCACGTTCATTGTAGCATTTGAAACATCAGTTATTTCAAATCCCGAAAGCACGCCGTTCGTGTATGATGCATGAATAAGCTTTGCGCTGCCCTCAAGATTGCTTATTGTAAGCGCTCCGCCTGCATAGGTCATATTTGCCTGCGAACACGGAGTAATCACGGGCGTAGGATCAGATGTCGGTTCTGCGGTAGGAACTTCCGTAGAATTTGGCGTGGGTTCATTGTCTATATCAACAAGTCGATATTCTCTGCTGCCTATGCCGATCTCCTCCGCGTGTTCAAGCGTATGATAACCGTTTTGTCTGTTGACGCGGCTTAAGAAACTTGTGTTGCCTTGCGCCTGTGCGATCAAATCAAGACACGCTTGGTCTACGGCTACCGGGTCTGTTGATGCCAAAATGCCTATATCGCTTATTTGCGGAGCCGATGGATTTCCGTCACAGTCGCAGTCGATCGACAGGTTATTCATTACATTTATATATACAACCTTGCCGTCCATATAATCTATAACAGCGCTTGTCGCGTCGCCCATAGCTTCAAGAAACGCGTCCTGCTCACCGCCCCAGATATTAGTCATACTCGTGCCGCCGCTGTGGATCCAACCCTTGCCTCTGCTTGATGCCACGCCGATCGACATATTCTTGATCGCTCCGCCGTAGCCCGCCATAGAATGTCCCTTAAAATGCGACAGGCATATAAGCGAATCGTAATTTTCAAGATGTGAGCCGACGTAGTTTTCGGTTATTCTGGACTCGCCGCTCTCGGGCGAGGGAACAGGGATCGTGAGCGAACCGTCCTCGTCCATAATATCCACGTTCGCAACGTCGGTAAATCCGTGATCCTCCGCCACCTGCTTGTGCATAGCCGTTGACGAGCGCGAGCCGCCGTAAGCGGTGTTGCACTCGACTATTGTTCCGCCCACCTTCTGCACCAAATCGCCGATAAGCTCAGGTCTTAAATAGTTACTCGCAGGAGGCTCGCCCGTGGACATTTTTACCGCCACGTTTCCCTCGGCGTTAAAGCCGAGTTTATCATAAATTTTCACAAGTGCTTCCGGCGTGATTTCCGTTGTCATGTAAACAGCCGGCGCGTCGGGATTATCCGTTTTATACCGGTTACCCGCCGCAAAAGCGGTCAAAGAGCAAATTCCAAGGCAGATAACCGCCGATATTATTATAAAAATAATTTTTTTCATAACGTCTCAACCCACTTTTTAAGCTCGTCGCTAAGCAGACTGCCGTTTAACATTCTGCCCGCCTTTATTTCGGCGCACTGCAAAACCGAGTCTTTCAGTGCGTCAACGCAGCCGCCGATACCGCTGCCGCCGGAGGTTGCAAACAATATTATTTTTTTGCCCGAAAAATCATAGCTTTCAAGGAACGTGTTTATTATTGTCGGTGCGGTGTACCACCAGATAGGGAATCCTAAAAGAATCGTATCATACGCGCCAATATTCGCGTTTGTGTCCGCAAGAGCGGGACGGCTCGATTTATCCTTCATCTCGACCGAGCTTCGCGAGGACTTATCGCGCCAGTTCAGATCCGCGCTTGTGTAAGGGATTGCGGGCTTGATTTCATATAAATCCGCTCCCGCCGCCTCAGCGAGATTTTTCGCGGCTCTCGCCGTCGTGCCTCTTGCACTGAAATATGCTACTAATGTTTTACTCATTGTGATTTACCTCCTAATCTTGACGCTGTGTCATTTTTGTATATTATAGCACACCGCTGACACGCTGTCAATAGATTTTCAAATAAATATTGACATCATGTCAGAAATATGTTACACTAATGGCGAACTAAATTTTAAGGAGAAAAATTTATGCCAAAAGGATCACCCGAATTAACCAACGCGCGCAGGGAGGAGATTATCAACGCCTGCGAGAAGCTGTACAAAACCATGAGCTTTAAGGAAATAACCATAAAGGAGATAGGCAACGCAACCTCGTTTACGCGCACTTCGATCTATAATTATTTCCAGACGAAGGAGGAGATTTTCCTCGCGCTTATCGAGCGAGAATACAATCTCTGGTGCGACGACTTGGAAAAGACTATGCGTGAAACCGAGTCCATGACAAAGGACGAAATTGCCGACGCGCTCGCGCGGTCACTGGAACGTCGTCCGCAGCTCTTAAAGCTGTTGTCGATGAACCACTACGACATGGAGGAAAACAGCTCCCTTGACCGTCTGACGGATATGAAGGTCGCGTACAACCGCTCGATATGCACCGTCCGCGAGTTTGTGAAAAAGTATGTCCCGACGTTTACAGGCGAGCAGCTTCGCGAGTTTATATATCTGTTTTTTCCGTTCATGTTCGGTATATATCCGTACGCGGTCGTGACGGACAAGCAGCAGCGGGCAATGATTGACGCGGGTATGGATTATCCGAAAATGACGGTCTATGATATAACCTACGGCTGCGTAAAGCGACTGCTTGACAGTGTTGAGTAACGGTTAAATCATGGGTCAAACAGCGCGGTCAGATTTGAAGTGAACCGCGCTGTTTTATTTTTATTCCGTAACCCCGCTTGCTTTGAGCCACGCGGTTATTTCATTTCTGTTATACGATGAATACGTCACATCAAGTCCTTTTTTTATCGCGCTGTCGGGGCAGAGCTTGGCGACCGCGCTTATCGTCTGGCCGAAACGTCCGCCGCCCATTGAGCAGAACGGGATTATCGTTTTGCCGCTCATATCATAGTGCATAAGGAAACTGCGCACAGGCGCGGGAATGGACGCCCACCAGTTGCAGTAGCCGAGCAGTATCGTATCATAATCGTCAATATTAAATCCCGCGTCTTCGAGATAGACTTTTAAGTCGGGAACGGCGTTTTCCCGCTGCTCGGTTAAGGCTTCAGCGTATAATACCTGCGAATTATAGTCCGCGGCATAAGGTGTCGCGCGCTCTATTCTGAATACGTCGGCTCCGCTGATCTCCGCTATTATTTTTGCCAGTCCATCGGTGTTGCCGGTCTGGGAAAAATACGCGATAAGAGTCTTATTCGCTTTCGCGCCTGCCTTTGCCTCATTGACGCTCGCCGCGCTGCCGCTTTGCGCCGAGGCGTTTCTCGCCACGCGCATGCCTATGCTGTAAAGCGGCGCGTCGGGAGGATACGCGCTTCTGTAGGCGCTCCTGATATGCTTCGGAAAATCATTCCAGCCGCCTCCGCGCGCGATCTTGTAATGTCCCGAGCCCGAGCCCGTCGGATTTACCGCGTCGCCGGAGTATTCGCCGTACCAGTCCCACACCCACTCCACAACGTTGCCGTGCATGTTGTAAAGCCCGTAAGCATTTGTGCCGTAGCTGTCGGCCGCGACGGTATGAGAGAGATAACCGTTTACCCAGTTGCCGCTCGCGTTGTTGTTGTAGCCGTAGGCGTTGTAGCAATTGGCGTTTTCGTCATAAACATAATCTCCGAAGCTGAACGGAGTGTTTGTGTTCGCTCTCGCCGCATATTCCCATTCGGCCTCCGTCGGCAGGCGATAACCGTTCGCGCTTTTATCCCATGTGACCGTATCTCCCGAAACCGTGTAGCACGGCGTCAGACCTTCCGCGAGGCTGCGTTTGTTGCAGTATTCTATCGCGTCATACCATGTTATATTTTCGACCGGCAGATCATCTCCGATGTTTTCGCTCGGATCGCTGCCCATAATTTCCCGATACTCGCTCTGCGTAAGTTCCTTTTCGTCGATATAAAAGCTGTCGACCGTGACGCTGTGCAAAACCTCGTCCGCGTCGCGCTCCGGCTCGCTCTCCGGGCTTCCCATTCGGAATGTGCCGCCGTTTATCAGTACCATGTCTTTGACCTCCTCGTTATTTCCGCAATTGAGACCGAGACCGTCTACCCAAGTTTTGACGCTGTCTCTTGACGCGCCGCCGTCGAAGCGATGTCCGTCAAGCCAATTTGCCCCGGGTGTTAAACTTTGCAGTACAGCCGTCGAGCCTATGCCGCTGCTGCCCGATGTGCAGAACGGTATTATCGTCTTTCCCGCAAAATCATGGCTTTCAAGGAAGGTGTATATAATTTTCGGCGCTTTGCCGTACCATATAGGATATCCGAGAAAGACGATGTCGTACTTGTCAATGTTTTGAAGCTCTCCTTCGATCTCCGGCCGCGCGGTATCGTCGTACTGTTCCTGATAGGCTCTGGTGCTTTCGTCATAGTAATTGTTATTTTCGGGGCCGTAGGGTATCTTGGGAATGATCTCGTATTTATCCGCTCCGGTTATGTCCACGATATGGTTTGCCACTCCCTCGGTGTTGTTTGTCCAAGAGAAGTACGCTACAAGCGCGCCGCCGCCCGTGGGCTCCGTTGTCGGTGCAAGAGTGGGCGTCGGCGAAGGCGCGGGTGCCTCACTCATTTCGACCGGAGACAGATTTGTCATATTCCAAAGGAACATTTTAGCGCTGCCACCGCCTTGTGTCACCGTGTCGGGCACGCCGCTTATCACGCCGTTTTCGGGCGCGTAGAAATCACAGTTCGCCAAAGCCCCGGTGTCAGAATAAGAGGCGATTATAAGCCTGCATTCGCTCGGCACCCCGGTGACGGTTATAGTGTTTCCGTCGGTTTGGTATTCCGCGGCGCACACCGTCACGGCGCATATCAGCATAAATATCAGCAGCGAAAGAGATACAAATATTTTCTTAATATTCATTGCAAATGTTCCTTTCAAATTATTTGTTTTTGTTTTAAAACTACTATTACAGGCCGAGGCCGTTTACCCATTCCATAACGACGTCGCTCGATGAGCCGCCGCTGAAGCGGTGTCCGTCAAGCCAGTTCGCGCCCGGCGTCACGCTCTGCATTGCCGCCGTTGAACCTATGGGGCTGCTGCCCGAGGTGCAGAACGGGATTATCGTCTTTCCCGAAAAATCATAGCTTTCAAGGAAGGTGAATATTATCTTCGGCGCGTTGCCCCACCAGATCGGATAGCCCAAGAATATCGTGTCATACTGCGCCATGTTTTCAATACTTCCATTGATCGCGGGGCGGGCCGTGTCGTCGTTCTGCTCGCGGTTTGCGCGGCAGTCGCTGTTGTAGTCAAGATCGGCGTCCGTGTAGGGAATTTCCGCCACTATCTCATAAGCGTCGGCTCCGGTCCCGTCGATGATATGCTTTGCTATTCCCGCGGTGTTGTTCGTGCAGGAGAAATACGCTACAAGGGTCTTGCCGCCCGCCTCGGGCGCGGGTGTTGCTGCTGCCTCGGGAGCCGCTGTTGCCGCGGGCGCGGCGGTATCAGATATATTTGAAACGGTCGCTGTCTGCGTCGCGTCGTCCCAGCTCACATTAAATCCGAAGCTCTCGGCGATAAACCGTATCGGCATCATCGTTCTGTCGCCTATTATCATGGGCGCGGTGTCAAGAGTCTTTGCCTCATCATTTAAATATGCTGTCGGGTTGTCGATTTGCAGCGTTATCGCGTCGCTGCCGTACGCCAGTATTACCGTTTGGGTGTCCTCGACCCATTCCACGGAGCCGCCCATTTCCTCAACCACGGCGCGGACGGGAAGCAGTGTCCTGTCGTTTATCAGAACCGGAGCCGTGCCCTGCTCGTCGATCGCTTTTTCGGCGCCGTTCACCGTCATGTTGGGATCGCCTATCCGAAGCGTGATCGTTATATCCGTGTCGGCCGCGAACACGGCGGCTTGGCACACGGTCAGTATCATACATAAAATCATAAAAACCGATAAAACTTTTTTCACTGTAAAAACCTCCTGAATTTATTCTTCTTTGTTTATATAATAATTTTTAATTGCCTGTTATTATTCCGTTTTCTTTAAGCCAGTTCCCGATTTCATCATTGTCATACGAGGCGTAGGTTACGTCAAGACCTTTCATTCCGCCTTAATACCAATGTCAAGACCGTTTATCCATTCCGTCAGATCCTCGCGCGAGACGCTTGACGTGAAGCGCTGTCCGTCAAGCCATTCGGCGTCAGGTGCCGAGGCGCGCATGTTTTCCGCGCTTGTGCCGATGGAACTGCTGCCCGAGGTGCAGAACGGGATTATCGTTTTGCCGGTGAAGTCATGACTTTCAAGAAAGGTGTACATAATTTTCGGCGCCTGTCCCCACCATATGGGGTAGCCCAGGAAGATCACGTCATATTGCTCAATTCCAAACTCGCCGCCGTTGATCGCCGGGCGGGCCTCGTCGTCGTTCTGCTCGCGGTTTGCGCGGCAGTCGCTGTTGTAGTCAAGGTCGGTGTCCGTGTAGGGGACCTCGGGCACGATCTCATGTAAGTCCGAATCTGTAACGGAAGCGATGTTTAGGGCGACGTTTTTTGTGTTTCCTGTCGCGGAAAAATATACGACAAGGGTTTTGTTAAATAACGCGGGCGCTTGCTCGGCTTGTTTCGCCGCCGTTTCCGCGCCGGGCGCGGTATTACTCGCGGCGCAGCCCGCCATGGATATTATCATGACGACCGATAAAAGTAACAGTAACAATTTTTTCAATTTGATCTCCTCCTTAATTTTACACCACATTTCCGGCTTTTTGTTTTCCGTTCTGAGCCATAACTCCCGCGAGAGCGTGGGGCACATACAGCTCTTCCAAATAGTTGATCTCGTCCTCGGTCAGTTTCAGATCGACCGCTTTGGCCGCGCCTTCAACGTGGGAGAGCTTTGTCGCTCCGACCACCGGAGAGGTCGATTTTGTCAGCAGCCACGCCAGAGCGATCTCCGTCATCGAAACGCCGCGCCTGTCGGCTAATTCCTCTACGCGCTTTATGATCTTACTGTCGGCTTCGGCGGTCGCGTCATACTTGAATTTGGCGTATGAGTCCTCTTTAAGCCTCTTTGTGATTTCTCCCGGTCTGCGCGACAGTCTGCCGCTCGCCAGCGCGCTGTATGGCGTTACCGCGATGTTTTCCGATTTACAGAACGGGATCATCTCGCGCTCCTCCTCGCGGGCGATCAGGTTGTAATGCCCTTGAATTGACACAAACTCGGTAAGCCCGTTTTCTCTCGCGTAGTAATTCGCTTTTGCGAGCTGCCACGCAAAGCAGTTGGAGATGCCGATATATCTCGCCTTGCCCGCTTTGATCGCTCTGTCAAGGCCTTCCATGATCTCCTCCATCGGCGTGTGATAGTCCCACATATGATAGATATAGAGGTCAACATAGTCCATACCGAGATTTTTAAGGCTTTGATCGAGATAGTTTTCGATATGCCTGCGGCCGTCCACGCCCGAATCTATCTCGACCTGCGTGCGCGGGGTGAATTTTGTGGCGATCACATAGTCATCGCGCTTCGCGAAATCTCTGAGCGCCCGTCCGACATACTGCTCGCTTGTGCCGTTTTGGTAGACTATCGCGGTATCAAAAAAGTTTACACCCAGCTCAAGTCCGCGTTTTATTATCTCTCTTGCTTGACTTTCGTCAACCGTCCAGCTGTGCTGTCCCGTCGCGGCGTTTCCGAAGCCCATACAGCCCATACATATCCGCGACACGCTTAATTCGGACTTGCCTAATTTTGTGTATTCCACAACTATCACTCCTCCTGATAAAAATTTATGTATATATTTAACTGTACAAATATTATATACCTGTTAAACAATAATGTAAAATGCTTATTTCTCATAGTTATCAATACAAATTCTGTATTGATAAATCACTCGGTCAATTTGTCTCGGATGTATTCCAAAAACCGTCTCGCCGCGGGAGCGAATGTCTGTGATTTTTTCCAGGCTATTACCGACGTGGCGGTTTTTTCGGGACACAGCGGACGCATACAAATTATGTTTTTGTCAATATACGGAAGCGAGCCTTCGATAACGATAGCATACCCTATGCCTTGTTCCACGAGAATTGACGCGTTTGTGCTCATGTTTATCGTCGCGACAATATTAACTTTGTCAACGCTTTTCCCTAACCAATTTTCGATCTCGTTCCTTATGCATTGGCGCTTAGTGACGATCAGCGGAAGATTTATCAAATCCTCGGGTGTGACGCATTTTTTCTGCGCGAGAGGCGAATCGGAACGCATTACGACAAACCAGCGCTCGCGGGTCTTAAAACGTATAAAATCGTATCGGTCGATCTCCACCGGCTCAAGCAATATCCCTATATCGTTAAGACCGTCGTCGATCCGCTGCCTGATCTGATCGGCGTTTCCGGTATAAAGATCGAGCTGCACATTCGGATAAATTTCCTGAAAACTTTTAAAAATATCCGTCAAAAGTCTGACCGAGGCAAGCTCGCCACAGCCGATCGAGAGCGTGCCCTCGACCATTTCTGTGCTGTTTCCCAGCTCCTGCTCCGCCTTATCCGCAAGCTCCGTTATTTCCTCCGCGCGTCGGCGGAACAGTATTCCCTCATCTGTGAGCGTGACTCCGTTTTTGTCGCGGATCATAAGCCTTGCTCCCAGATCGTCCTCAAGCTTTGAAAGCTGCCTTGAAAGCGTCGGCTGCGTAATATGCAGCATTTCCGCCGCCTTTGTTATGTTTTCCTCTCTCGCTACCGCGAGAAAATATTTTAATATCCGTGTATCCATATAATACTCTCCTTTAATTATTCATCGCTGTTTTTGAACGACAAACATTTACCGATCACATCACCCGTTCTCAGATACTCGTATGTCGGAAACTCGAAAAGAACGGGTTTCATAGCACGATAATCAATTTTTCCAGCACCGTTTAAGCATCTTTCATCAACGTATGTGCCGTCTATGGCGCAAATAAAGCTCTCGAAATTCGGAGTGTTATACACGTTAACAACGCTGCACACCATAGTAAGCGGCGATTTTTTTATGATAGGCGCGCCGTCTGCCGTTTCATAGTCAAACAATCTCGACTTGTCTGTTTTCGCCCCGCTTACGGAACCGGAAAAATCCGCTTTCGATAAAATTTCCTCAGTCACCATATTTATCGAAAGCTTATTTGTCTTTTTGATAACGCCGTTAATGAAGTGTGGAGCGGCCAAACTTACAAGAACTCTGTCATGTCCGATAATTCCGGTATGAGCGACAAGAGTCCAGGTTGGCGCATCGTCATTCATTGCTCCTATAACAGTTACCGGCACAGGATAAAGCGCTAATTGAGAACCGATATTCTTTTTCATTTAAATTACCTCCGAAAAATATATTCTGACATTGTGTCATTAATAGCATTATATCACTATTCTGACGTTGTGTCAATATATTTTTTAAATTTATATAGAATTTTTGGGAAAAATTTCTGTGATGAGTTGTGTTTTTACAGAGGTTTAAATTTCAACATTTTAATATACAAAGCGCTGCCGCGGAGCAAAAGCTCCGCGGCAGCTGCCTTTCTATATAACGGAAAGGACAAGATTTATGAAAACAAATACTTATTCTCTTCCGAGTTCGGCCCGGTCGCGCGTTTCGCGTATTGCCGTCCAAACCTCGTATTCCCCGTTTCTCTCGTAATAATGCGAGTTGGTAGCCTCTTGAACATCGGCATAATACCAAGCTGACTTATCACTGTTATCGGGTCATACCGTCATGTCGTCATGCAGATGATCAGCTGAGGGAATACGTCCCATAACGCGGTTCACAAGCGCCATCGCTTCGGCTCTGGTTATGTATTGGTCGGAGGCGAAGTGCTCCTCCCGGTTAAACTGCGGCGTGTTCGCGCCTGTGCCTCGATACTCGGCGAGACCGTCACATCGGGTGTCGCCGTCGGCGCGGCGTTTACCGCGCCTTGGGCAGTCATAAATACGGTGGCAGGGTCTTTCGTTGTCGCAACCGATCGTTTTTGATTTTATTTATTTTTTATATAATCTGTCAAAAGCTTTTATATATTGACATTTTTCTTTACAAGTATTATAATGATAACATATTCACCTATGAACGAGTCAATAGTTAGGAGTGTTTTTTTTGAAAAAATTATTCACGGTAGGTCAAGTGTGCAAATGCTGCGGCGTTTCACGTTCAACTGTTCTGCGTATGGAGAACAGAGGTCTTTTGTCCCCCGCGCACGTCGATGAAAATACAGGGTATCGCTATTACGATATTTATAACGTGACAAAGATTTTGCATATTCAAATGTTTTTGAATATGGGACTTACTTATGACGACGCGTATTCGTACTATTTGTCAAGCGGCAAATCGCCCGAACTTCTCTCCGCGCTCAAAAACCGTCTTACGCTTCTTACAAGAGCGTATGAGGAAATGAAACTGAGAATGGACGATAAGCAGCACCTACAACCGGAAATTATAACACTGCCCGAATATGTCTGTTACCAAAAAGAATTTGAGGGCACGAGTTGGAGCGACAAATACCGCGACATGTATAATCTTTTTGGCGAGGTTGTGGAAAAGGGCTACAGACCTCTTATATCAGAACGTCTTTTTGTTATAAATAACAGTGATGGGCGGGAAAAGGAAGGCGCAAATACTTATATTTGCTGCGTGCCTCTTGAGCCGTCCTGCGCTGATGCCGACACCGTGTTTTATCCAAGCTGCACGGCCTTTTCTATGCTGTGCTACGGGGATGATAAAGCTATAAGCAAAGCGCATGCCGAGTTTGATGAAAAGCTCCGCGCTCTCGGTCTGAAGCCTATGGGCCGTAAACGCGGTATAGGCATCGTAAGCGGTTATACCGGCAAAGAATTTTTGCAGGAAAATTACGTATCGCGCCTTATCGTCCCGATCGAGGATTTAGACAATGAGGAAATTGACCGGCTGAACAGAAGCGGATTGATTAAAATCAGATGATGGATTTAATAATAAAATCTGCTTCTTTTGCCTGCTCCCTTGAGTGACGGGCCTGACGGGCGGCCGTGCGGATAATATCCGCCTACAGTTAAGTGTCATCGGAATGACGATTTTGTTAAAATAAACTTAATCAAAAACACCGGCAAAGCCGGTGTTTTTGGTTATTTTACTTCATATGGCAGCGCGAGGGGAGTCATGTCGTCAAGGCCGCTCCAGATAAACAGCCTTATTGTGTCCCCGAGGGGCGCGTATCC
>CANRHV010000059.1 GCA_947630505.1 uncultured Monoglobus sp.
GTAAGGTGATATTTTATGGCAGACAATAAAGCTAAATGGTATGTCGCCCATACTTATTCGGGATATGAGAACAAGGTTATGGACGATATTTTAAAGACCGTTGAGAACCGCGGTATGGAGGATGTTATTCAGGATGTCAAGGTGCCGATGGAAGAGGTAATAGAGATCAAGGATAACAAGAAAAAGGTTACCGAGCGCAAGATATTTCCCAGCTACGTTATGGTAAAAATGATAATGAATGACCAGAGCTGGTATGTGGTGCGCAATTGCCGCGGAGTGACGGGATTTGTAGGCCCGGGCTCGAAGCCCGTGGCGCTCACCGATGAGGAGATCGAAAAAATGGGTCTTGAGCACAAGACTGTTAAGATCGACTTTGAGGTGGGAGACAGCATCAGGGTCAAGTACGGAGCTCTCGAGGGATTTTTGGGAGTTATCAACGAGATCAACCTTGAAAAGAAAAAGGTTAAGGTCAAGGTTTCGATGTTCGGCAGAGACACCGACGTTGAGCTTGAGTTTAATCAGATAGAATCAATTGCATAAATTTGTTACCCACACGGATATTTTTCCGTTTATATATGCCTGATATTATCAGGCCTGTGGGAGGGCTCACGCCCGATAATACCACTAATGTGTACAAGGAGGTGTATTCACATGGCACAGAAAATCACAGGTTATATTAAGCTGCAGATCCCCGCGGGACAGGCTACACCGGCTCCCCCCGTTGGACCGGCTCTCGGTCAGCACGGCGTGAATATTATGGAGTTCACAAAGCAGTTTAATGAAAAGACAAGAGCCGATATGGGTACTATTATACCGGTTGTTATCACGGTATATCAGGACAGATCGTTCTCTTTCATCACCAAGACGCCGCCGGCTCCGGTTTTAATCAAGAAGGCCTGCGGCATTGACAAGGGTTCGGGAGTTCCCAACAAGACCAAGGTGGCTCAGATATCGAAAGAAGCTCTTAAGGAGATCGCCGAGAAAAAGATGCCCGATCTGAACGCGGCGTCTGTAGAGGCGGCAATGTCCATGATCGCCGGTACCGCCCGCTCGATGGGCATAACGGTAGCGGAGTAAAGCTTATTAGTAAAGTGGGAGGAATTTTTAATTCTGCGTAACCACGAAGGAGGATTTATTTTATGAAGAAAGGTAAAAAATATCAGGACGCGGCAAAGCTCATTGAAAAGGGCAAGCTGTACGATCCCGATGAGGCGCTTAAGCTGGTTTGCAAGACCGCTACCGCCAAGTTTGACGAGACTATCGAGCTTCACGCAAAGTTGGGCGTTGACTCAAGACACGCGGATCAGCAGGTAAGAGGAGCGGTCGTTCTCCCCAACGGAACAGGTAAGGACGTTAAGGTCCTCGTGTTCGCCCGCGATGATAAGGCCGAGGCCGCAAAAGCGGCGGGCGCCGATTTTGTAGGAGCCGAGGATATGGCTCAAAAGATCCAGACAGAAAACTGGTTCGGTTTCGATGTTGCCATCGCAAGCCCCGACATGATGGGCGTTGTCGGCAGGATCGGTAGAATACTCGGTCCTAAGGGACTTATGCCTAACCCCAAGGCCGGAACGGTTACTCCCGATGTGGCGAAAGCCGTTCAGGAGGCTAAAGCCGGTAAGATCGAATACAGATTGGATAAGGCGAATATTATCCACTGTCCCATAGGCAAGGCTTCATTTGGCCCCGATAAGCTCAAGGAGAACTTCAAGGTTTTGATGAGCGCTATCATAAAGGCGAAGCCCGCGGCGGCGAAAGGTATTTATTTGAGGTCCGTAACCATCGCTTCGACGATGGGTCCCGGCGTTAAAATTGCCGCGAACAGATTAGAAGCTTAGTATTGACAAATAATAAATTTTGTGTTAAAATAATTATTTGTTAAGATATTTTTCCGCAGACAGCAGGCGGCCAAGCCGCGAGAGCGGCGTAAGCCATAAGTCCTGCCGAGGATGATATATATTATTGTTTATCGCGTAATATTATCCCTCGTTTTGTTTGCGAGGGATTTTTTACGGAAGGAGGATACAGATTAATGCCAAGCGCAAAAATATTGGAAAACAAAAAGGCAATGGTTCAGAAACTGGTTGAGAGACTTAATAATTCTCAGGCGGGCGTGCTCGCGGATTACAGAGGTCTCACGGTTGATCAGGACACCGAACTCAGACGCAAGCTTCGCGAGGCGAATGTTGAATATACGGTAATCAAAAACAGTATTATACATTTTGCGGTAAAAGAAGCGGGACTTGAGGGACTTGACAGCATTTTGGAAGGCCCCACGGCTCTCGCCACGTGCAGCGACGACGTTGTGTCGCCCGCGAAAGTTCTCTGCGACTTCGCGAAGAAAAACGAGCAGCTTGAAATTAAGGGCGGATTTGTGGAAGGCGCGGTTATTTCAATTGATGAGGTAAAGAAATACGCTTCTATTCCCACAAAGGATGTTCTTATTTCCAAAATGATGGGCTCAATGCTCTCGCCTATCGGCGCACTTGCCCGCGCTCTGCAGGCTATGGCCGACAAGGCTTCGGAAGCCGGCGTTGAGAATATGACGGATATCGTCGTTCCCACAGAAGCGGCCCCCGCGGCGGAAGATCCCGCGGCCGAGGCGGCTCCCGCAGAGGAAGCGCCCGCCGCCGAATAAGCGGCAAATAAGCCGATAGGATCGGCAAAACGAATTTTTGAAAAGTAATCTTAAAATTTAAAAAAATGGAGGATAAAAAAATGGCAGATATAACAAAAATTCTTGATGAAATCAAAGAGTTAACTCTGGTTGAGGTTAATGATCTGGTAAAGGCTCTGGAAGACGAGTTCGGCGTAAGCGCTGCTGCTCCCGTTATGATGGCAGGCGGCGGCGGTGAAGGCGGCGCGGCTGAGGCCGAGCAGACAGAATTCGACGTAATTCTGGCGGGCGCGGGCGCTCAGAAGATCAAGGTTATCAAGGTTGTTCGCGAGATCACAAGTCTTGGTCTGGCTGACGCCAAGAAGCTGGTTGACGGCGCTCCCAATCCCGTTAAGGAAGGCGTTTCCAAGGAAGAGGCCGAGGAGATCAAGACCAAGCTCGAAGAGGTTGGCGCTCAGGTTGAACTCAAATAGTTTGATTTTAAAAAGAGGGGGCTGTTTTATACAGCCCCTTTTTAATTATTTTAGTTAATATGAACGTGATTATCAATGATTTATAATTAGAAAAGTGAGTTTTTAATTGTTATTTTGGAGGTTGTTATGAAAATTGTTATACAGAGGGTCTTGAGCTCGTCGGTCGAGGTCAATAGTGAGATCGTCGGAAAAATCGGGCGCGGTTTTTTGATATTGCTCGGCATTTCAAACGATGATACCAAAGAAAAAATAGAAAAAGCCGCGCAAAAAATTTCAAAGCTCAGAATTTTTTCGGATGAAAACGGAAAAACCAATCTTTCGATAAACGATATAGGAGGAGAAATTCTGGTCGTGTCCCAATTTACTCTCTATGCCGACTGCCGCAAAGGCAACCGCCCGAGCTTTATAAACGCGGGCTCGCCCGATCATGCGAAAGATATGTATGAATATTTTATAAAGTATTCAAAAAAGATTTTTAATAAAGTCGAGCACGGGATTTTCGGCGCGGATATGAAAGTAAGTCTAATAAATGACGGGCCGTTTACAATTATCATTGAAGATGGAAACGGTTTATAAATATACACCTCATCCGATTTTTTGTCCATTTGGGCAAAAAATCACCTTCCCCTCAAGGGGAAGGCATATATGTCGTATTTTAATCGATTTTTTTGTTGGCAATTGATTTTCTTACGAGTTCTATAATATTGACATTGCCCATGGTGCCGCTGACCGTTATCCTTGTCAAATTCATAACGCCGTCACGCGGTATATTTACTTCATAGTCTATATCGGTGGCGTCGTCTCCCACAAGACACTGAGCGATAAAACCCGCGTTTTTTGAGGCTTGTATGGCCTCGTCGGAATATGAGCCGTAAGGATAGGCTATCATATCGCAGGTCTTTCCCAGATGCTTTTCTATTTGATATTTTGATTTTCGGAGCTCGTAATTAATTGTATCTTTATCAAGCTGTCCCAGCTTCACATGATCGTTTGTGTGGGACTCAATGTCTATCAGACCACTGTCCTGCATTTCCTTTGCCTGTTCCCAGTTGAAATGAGTATAATTTACTTTTCCGTCTCCGCTTTTTTCTCCCACCGTGTCGGTCACGATAAATATGGTGGCGGGGATATCCAGCTTTTTGAGGATCGGATAGGCGACTTCATAATTTGAAAGATATCCGTCGTCAAACGTGACTATGATAGGGTCGGTCGGAAGCGTTTTTGAGCCGTCCTTGCAGTTAACAAATTCAACATATTCTCTGAGGCTTATCGGCGTGTACTGCGTTTTTATAGCAGTCATGTGCAGATTAAAGTCTCTCGGTGATATAATTGAGATGGCATTTGTTAAATTAAAATCATCCGAAATATGATGGTATAAAAGTATGGGCACTTTTACGGTTTCAGCTTCGGGTGTTCCCGCTCTTACAAATCCCGGTTTTGGTATTTGCGCGGGTTCGGGAGTGTCCGAGGGTTGTTCGGACGGCGAGCTTTCCGGCTCGGGGGTCTGAGCGGCATTGGGGTCAGCGGTCGGCTCGGGCGTGACTCCCGCGGGTCTCGCGGTCGGCTCGGGCGTAGGGGTCGCGTTGACTTCATTCAGCCAGGCGGGCACGCTTTGCTTATCGGGTTTTGCCGTCGGCTCGCTTGTGCTTTTGGGCGCAAAGCCCGCGAAAAGCGAAACGGTCAGAACCGAGGCTATTATTAAAGCTAATTTTTTCATAAATATATTTCTCCTGTAAATTATCTGAACATTTTTTCTATAACCGCAATCAACTCGTTGTTATTTTTGGAGCCGATAACATATCTCATCAGACTTTCGATCACATCGGGTGAATTTTGACCCAACAGCGCGCGGCGCACTCTGTATATAGCTTCCTTTTCGCGCTGAGTGAGCAGAAGTTCTTCCTTTCGTGTGCCCGACTTTTGAAGGTCGATCGCGGGAAATATCCTGCGCTCCTGGAGCTTTCTGTCAAGATGAACTTCCATGTTTCCGGTGCCCTTGAATTCCTCGAAAATAACGTCGTCCATGCGGCTGCCGGTCTCGATAAGAGCTGTGGCGAGGATCGTCAGACTTCCGCCTTCCTCAATATTTCGGGCAGCGCCGAAAAATCTTTTAGGCTTATACAGCGAACCGGGATCAAGACCGCCCGAAAGAGTGCGGCCGGTCGGCGCGATCGTCAGATTATAGGCTCTGGCGAGGCGGGTTATGCTGTCGAGCAGGATAACAACGTCTTTTTTATGCTCAACCAGACGCTTGGCGCGCTCGAGCACGATCTCCGCGACCTTTGTATGATTTTCCGGCTCCTCGTCAAAGGTCGAGAATATAACGTCGCCCTTGATGCTGCGCTGCATATCGGTGACTTCCTCCGGCCTCTCGTCAATGAGCAGCACAATAAGCTGAACCTCGGGATTATTTTTTGAAATACTGTTGGCTATATTTTTGAGGATCGTGGTTTTTCCGGCCTTCGGAGGCGCCACTATTATTCCCCTTTGACCTTTGCCTATCGGCGCGATCAAATCTATCAAGCGCATGGAATAATCGGTTCTCTGTGTTTCAAGCCTTATTCTCTCGGTCGGGTATATCGGGGTCAGATCCTCAAAGGATTTTCTGCGCAGCGCGGCGTCCACGCGGTCACCGTTTACATATTGGACGTAAAGCAGCGCTTGAAATTTTTCACCCTCGTGCTGCATTCTCGTGTTTCCGACTATATAGTCGCCGGTTTTGAGTCTGAAGCGCTTTATCTGAGCCAGAGGCACATAAACGTCATTCGGGCCGCTTTGATAATTGTTGGAGCGCAGAAATCCGTAGCCTTCCTCCATGATCTCAAGGACGCCTTCCATAAGATTTGTTCTGTGAACCGGATCGCTGTATTCGATTTCCTGAACCTTTTTCTGATAATACGGCCGTTCGATTTTTTTATTGTCAATGTCTTTTTTGTCGCGGTTGTCGTTTTTAAACTGATATTCTTTTCTATCAGTCTGCGGCTTGAAATTTTCCTCTTTTTTCTCAAATTGAGGCTTTAATATATCTTCTCTTTTATTTTTTTCTTTTTCTTTTTCTTTTTCAATATGCTGCTTGTATTGGTTCGCCTGGCTTTTCGGTGCATAGTCTATCAGAGAAGGTTCGGATTTTTTTTCAGGTTTAACGGATACCGCGGATTTTTCCGATTTATTTTCCGATTTAGCCGTTGGTTTTGTGTCTGAAGACGTATTTTTTTTCTCGGTTTCTTTTTTGTTCAGAAAGTCATAAACCATTTCCTTAAGCTCGTTCTTTTTGTATTTGTACACGCTTTTTAAACCGAGAGATTTTGCGTAGTCTCTGAGTTCAAGGATCTTCATACTTTCTATTTTTTGCGAATTATTGTTCATATATACTCTCCTTTAAATTAAACTTTCATAATCAGTCGGTGATATAAGACCGATGATCGGATTATTTTCATACATTGTTTTCGTCAGCGTTGATTCCGATATGTATTCGATAACGGCAGGGTCCTGCCTCAACGGCGTGATCGCGTATACAAGGGCAAGGACCATATATATAAGCATCACGCTTTCCGCTATTCCCAAAATTACTCCGAAGCCGTGATCAAAAAAGCTGATAATCGGCAATTTTGACACTATATGAAGTAATTTTCCGACTATGGCGATCAATATTCTGACCGTTATAAATATTAGCAAAAATGTCAATATATTTATAACAATTGTCGTTAAAAATCCGTTCAAAGCGTCGCTCAAGGATACCTGGCCGTTCGCGACCATACTTTTCATATATCCCGGCAAAATTCCCTCGCCGAGATCTATTTGATGCTCCTCGGCGTACGAATTGTTTAGATTCTTTATTATATCGCCGATCTTATCCATAAAGCCGAGATCGATCATTATGTTTTTAAGCGGCTCATAGAGAATATATGCCAGAAATATGCCCGCGGCGAACGCCGCCACGCGATACACCGATTTTAAAAAGCCGTTTTTGTATCCGATAAATATAAACAGGATCATAATGGCTGCCGTCAAAATATCAATCAATTTATCATCTTCTTTATATTATTTTTATATTTATTTTATTCTCACAATGTCCGCGCGGTTTCCGCCGAGCACCAACACATTTCTGCCGTTGCCGTAAACGCCGATGCTCATAATGTCGTGGTCTATCTCTTTCTTTTTTCTGAGCTTGCCCCTCAGACTGACGCACATAACGTTTCTGGAGGTCGAGACCGCGATCGTGTCGCCGCATAAAGACATCTTTTTTATCTGATCATCCGTGTTATACGCTCCGATCAGTTTACCCGACTTGTCATATATTTCAAGCACTGAGCCGCCCCTGTTGTCTCGACATAGAAATACAATCCGGCTTCCGTCGGTTATATTGTATTTTTCCGCGGCTTTTCCGGCGAGATCGATAACAAATTTTTCATCGCCGTTTTTGTTGAGTCCGTATACCTTGTTTTGAGCCGCGGCGATAATTCTGTCTCTCTCATCAAAGCTCACGCTTGCCGTCAGGGATTTTTCGCAGACGTAGCTTCCGGTCTCCTTTCCGCTCGATACGCTTATAATATGTATTTTTGAATAGGTCTCGTCTCCGTCGCTCATCATCTGGGCCACCGCTATGGACCTGCCGTCGTTTGATATGTCAAGGTCGGTGATGTATCCCTCGCCGCTGTTCCATTTGAAGATCTCCTCGCCTTTTCGGTTATATACCACGACCGAGCCTTTGTAGCCTTCCTCGCTCACGGCCGCGGCGGCGGTTCCTTTTTTGTTTATTTTCGCCGACAGCAGCTCGGTATTTATCGGATAAGAAACGATATTTTCGCCTTTTAGATTATAAAGGTTAAGGCTGCAGTTTCCGTCAAGGTCTGAGAGCAAAATATATTTTCCGTTTATGTCGACCGACGGGTTCGTCAGCGTCAGCGGAACCTCCCACTTATACTCGCCTCTGTTGTCGACGAGTTTTATTCCGCTGTGATTGAGCAGCAATATGTCGTCGCCGCAGGCGTGCTGCTCATAGTCGCCTCCGGTGTCGAATTCTATACCCAGATATTGGCGGTACGCCGTTCTCGGAAGTATTACCAAATTGATAAACAGCGCCAGCAGAATTGCCAAAACAGCGGCGGCAAGTCCCAGCCGCACGGCGTTTATACGCACGCTCCTTCCGCTTATATTTATAGTCTTGATGCTGCCTCTGTCGATTTTTGACACCAAATTTTTCGCGGATCGCGCTTTTTTCTTAAAAAAGTCAAAAATCTGAGACAGGCTGAATTCTTTATTGATATCAAATTTCATATTGTTTCATCCCCGTTATATTAAGTTTGATTTCCTAAAGATAAACCTTTTTGAGAAACAGTCCCTGCGGCGGAGCGGTCACTCCGCCTCGTTTTCTGTCTCCGCTTTTAATTATATCGTGAATATCGTTTTTGTCTATTTTTCCGCAGCCGACGTATACCAAAGTGCCGGTTATTATTCTCACCATGTTGTATAAAAACGCGTCGGCTTCGACCGTCACTTTTATAACGTTTTTAAGCTCGGGCACGATCTCCACATTGCATACTCTTATCGTGCGCACCGTGGTTTTTTGCTGCCCGCCGCACGCCATAAAACCTCTGAAATCATGGGTCCCGACAAAGCGCTTCGCCGCGTCTCTCATATTTTCAAAATTCAAATCGTACGGATAGTGCCAGCTGTACCGCCTCAAAAACGGGTCGCTGTGCGGCGCGTTGTGTATCAGATATATGTACCGCTTTCCCTTCGCCGAAAATCGGGCGTTAAAATCCTCGGGCGCGTCCCACGCTTCAAGCGCCGATATATCACCGCCCAGACGGTAGTTCAGCGCGTAGGGCAGCTTTTCCGCCGGGATCCTCGTGTTTGACTTAAAGTTCATAACATAGTCAAGGGCGTGGACTCCCGCGTCGGTCCTGCTGCATCCGGTCACGCGGATATTTTCGCCGCAGGTCTCGGACAGAGCGTTTTCAATTGTTTCCTGCACGGTGACGGCGTTCAGCTGAAACTGCCAGCCGTGATAAGCGCCGCCGTCAAATCGCAGGCGCATCGCAATGTTTCTCATATTAAAAACTTCCAAACGTTATATTAAGTATTATGATAACAGCCAAAAGAGCCGCTGTGTATACCCAGCCCAAAAGGTCGACTCTGCCGAATCTCAGCTCATACAGCCGCGTCCTGCCCTCGCCGCCTCTGTAGCAGCGGCATTCCATGGCGGTCGCCAGCTCGTCGGCTCTGCGGAACGCGCTAATAAACAGCGGTATCAGTATCGGCACCATGGCTTTGGCGCGGGCAAATATGTTTCCGCTGTCGATCGACGCGCCTCTGGCGGACTGGGCCTTCATGATCTTGTCGGTCTCGTCAAGCAGAGTCGGTATAAAGCGGAGCGCTATCGTCATCATCATCGCGATCTCGTGGGCGGGCAGGTGTATTTTTTTAAAGGGCGAGAGCAGCCGTTCCATGCCGTCGGTCAGCGCGATGGGCGATGTTGTAAGCGTCAGCAGCGATGTTCCGAGTATCAAAAATATCAGTCTCAGCACCATAAAAGCCGCGAACCGCACACCCTCGCGGGTGATTTTCAGAAATCCCATGCTCCAGATGACCTCGCCGCTCGTCAGAAACAGATTGAATATTCCCGTGAACACGATAAAAACTAAGATAGGCTTAAGGCCGCGTATCAGATATTTAGGCGAGAGCTTTGAAATCGCGGTGCAGACCGCGAAAAACAGAGCCAGCGCGGCGTATCCGATAAAATTTTGCACCAGAAACACCATCACCACGTACGCGATAATTATTAATATTTTTGTTCGGGGGTCAAGCCGGTGAATAAAAGAGTTCCCCGGAAAGTATTGACCCAAAGTTATGTCTTTAAGCATAATATTGCCTTTCGGTTATTTGTTTTGTTTGTTTAAAAGCGGAAGAAGTATTCTGTAGGCGTCGCCGGTCGTGTATATCCCCGGAGGTATATCGACACCCGCCTCGCGCAGCCTGTCGGCCACTCTTGTTATCTGCGGCACGTTCAGCCCGATCTCGCGCAGGCGCGCGCTTTTGGCGAATACCTCGGAAGGGCTGCCGCTCATCTCGACTTTTCCCGAGTTTAACACGAATATCCTGTCGGCCAGCTTTGCAACGTCCTCCATGCTGTGCGACACCAGCAACACCGTCAGATCCATGCGCTTGTGCATGTCGCGTATCTTGAAAAGTATCTCGTCTCTGCCCGCGGGGTCGAGCCCTGCCGTGGGCTCGTCAAGTATCAGAACCTTCGGCTCCATCGCCAGTATTCCCGCGATCGCGGCTCGGCGCTTCTGTCCGCCCGACAAGTCAAAGGGAGATTTGTCAAGCAGATTTTCGGGGAGCCCCGTCATGTTCGCCGCGAATCTCGCGCGCTCTTCGGCTTCGCTTTTGGAAAGACCCATGTTGAGCGGCCCGAAGCATATGTCTTTGAGCACCGTTTCCTCAAACAATTGATATTCGGGATACTGCATACATAGCCCGACTTTGAATCTGATATCGCGGAGATTTGTTTTTTTGTCGGACAGATCCTCGCTGTCTATTATGACCCTGCCGCCGTCGGGCTTTAAAAGTCCGTTCAGCAGCTGTATCATCGTTGATTTTCCCGAGCCCGTGTGGCCGATTATGCCCACAAACTCGCCCGGGTCGATTTGAAGGCTGACGCCGTCCAGAGCCTTTTTTTCAAAAGGCCCGCCGCTCATGTATGTGTAGCTCACGTTTTTAAGCTTTATCACGGCCGCGCCTCCTTTTTTATTCCCATCGCGCGCAGCAGCTCGGCCGCACACTCTTCGTCGTTGAGCACCGTTTTGTCAAGACCGGGGATCTTTTTGCTCAACATGTGTATCAGATATGTCGACTGCGGCACGTCAAGCCCCAGCGAGATCAGCTTTTCGACTTGAGAGAAAACCTCCCGAGGCCGGCCCTCCAGCGCGATTCTTCCGTTGTCAATAACGATAACCCGGTCGGCCCTGACAGCCTCGTCCATGTAGTGGGTTATGAGCGCCACCGTCATGCCGCCCTCGCGGTTCAGTTTTTTAACCGTCTCAATGACCTCGGCGCGCCCGCCCGGGTCCAGCATCGCGGTCGGCTCGTCCATAACCAAAAGCTCGGGGCGCATCGCCAAAGCGCCCGCGATCGCGACGCGCTGTTTCTGGCCGCCGCTCAGCATGTGGGGCGCATGCTGCTTAAACGCGCTCATTCCCACGACGTTAAGAGCCTCATCGACCCTCTTGCGTATCTCATCGCGGGGCACGCCTAAGTTTTCGGGCGCGAACGCCACATCCTCCTCAACGATAGTGGCGACCATCTGGTTGTCGGGGTTCTGAAAAACCATGCCGACCCTGCGCCGCACGTCAAACAGACGGCTCTCGTCCGAGGTGTCGATCCCGTCTACCAAAACGGTTCCGCTTGTGGGCGTCAGTATCGCGTTCATGTGCTTTGCGAGGGTGGATTTGCCCGAGCCGTTGCGGCCCAGCACAGCCAGGAACTCGCCGCGTTCAATATGAAGGCTCACGCCGTCCAAAACCCGCAGACTCTCCCCCGTGTCCTCGTCTTTATATTCAAATACCAAATCTTTAATTTCTACAATATTATCCATAAATTTTGATCAAATTGATTCGCGGGAATAAACCAACAACTTACGCCTAAAGTATTTCCGCGTATTTTCTATTCGCTAATCACTAATCACTACGTTGCCACCTTGCCGCGCAGCCGCAGGGCAGGGTCAGTTTTCCGTTTGTTATCGGCAGCCCGATCTCGTCGATTTGAGATACGCCGCCGAATTTTTTTCGCAGGGTCAGTTTGTATATGTTGTCCATCACGCTGCCCGAAAGGCCCGTCGTGTAAGTGTTCACCAGAAAAAACAGCGGATCGTCACTCATAAGTTCCGCGCAGAGCTCAATCAGGGGGAACAGCTCGTCCTCGATCTTCCAGACCTCTCCGCCGGGGCCTCTGCCGTAGGATGGCGGGTCCATTATGATCCCGTCATACTTGTGTCCGCGCCTTATCTCGCGCTCCGCGAATTTTTTCACATCGTCCACGATATAGCGTATCGGAAGCTCGGATAGTCCCGACAGCGCCGCGTTCTCCTTGGCGCGGGTCACCATTCCCTTCGCCGCGTCCACGTGGCAAACCGAGGCTCCCGCTTCAAGCGCCGCCAAAGACGCGCCTCCCGTGTAGGCGAACAAGTTTAAGACGTGTATGTTGTTTCGACTACGGCCGCTTTTTCGAATTATGTTCGAGAACCAGTCCCAGTTCGACGCCTGTTCCGGAAAAAGTCCGGTGTGCTTAAAGCCCATAGGCGTGATCTTGAACCTTAGTTTTTTGTAGCCGATCGTCCAGTATTCGGGAATTTTTTTGAATGTTTTCCAGCTTCCGCCGCCCTTTGAGCTGCGGATGTATCTCGCGTCCGCCTTGCGCCATAATTCGGACCTGTCCTTATCTGGCACGGACCACACGATCTGAGGGTCGGGACGTCTGAGTATAACGCCGCCCCAGCGCTCCAGCTTCTCGCCGCGCGACGCGTCGATCAGCTCATAGTCTTTCCAGTCACGGGATAAAAACATATAAACCTCCGGGCATTGAAATCTTGTCAAAATCTATACAGGGCGGACCAGCTCCGCCGCATAACAATACAGAATAATTATAACACAAAAATAAAAAAAAGTCAACGTAGGGATTAGCGATTAGTAAATAGCGAATAGACAAGTGAATTCCCAAAGTAAATTCCAGAGTGGAAATTAGAGTGGAATTAAGTGTGGGAAAGAAAAAGTGGTAGAATTA
>CANRHV010000060.1 GCA_947630505.1 uncultured Monoglobus sp.
TTGTTCCGGCTATCTCCGCTCCGCCGCTTGTGAGCTTGACGCTGTTTGTGTTCACCGTGTCGATCCGCATATATTTACTGAATGTTATCTTCACCCTGTTCTTATAGGCGTTGACCGCCGATACCTCGGGCGCAGCCTTTGATACCATTGCGACATGGACCTCGGTCTGAGGCGGAGGCACGGGCATCCACTCGGAATACGCGGTCTCGTAGCCCTCTTTCTCATACTTGACCTGCCAGCTGCCCTCGGGCACATCCCAAGCGTACTCGCCGTTCGCGTCCGTGATAAGCGGATTTATCTGGTCATAATCGAGCGCGTCCCATACATAGGGCGTCTTTTCGCCAGTCGGCTCGCCGAAATCGTCGAGCACATCGCCGAGATAATACGCTGTCGCGGTCACGCCCTCAAGCCTGTTGGAAGGCACCGCCTCGCAAACATAGCCCG
Organism: uncultured Monoglobus sp.; assembly: GCA_947630505.1. Taxonomy (GTDB): domain Bacteria; phylum Bacillota; class Clostridia; order Monoglobales; family Monoglobaceae; genus Monoglobus. Next base: position 445 of record CANRHV010000060.1, read on the forward strand.
ACGGGTCTAATATCGGCATCGCGTTGGTCTGCGGGCAGAACGGCGGCATATCGTATGCCGACGGAATTCTTTTTTCGCCGGGATCGCGCGTCGGGGTAGGCATGGGATTATCATTGCAGGTGCACCTAAGCATATTGTTGTAGCAGCACGGGCATTTTTCCTTGTTTATGCACTGAGCGTCATCGATCAGCGCTTTTACTCTTTCTTCTTTAAATCCAACGCTATAGTCATACAGGAAGCTCAAACCTATTTGCCCGATGATGATCACGATCCCCACAGGTATGGTTGCCGGAGATAAATATCCTGCGCTTCCTCCGGTTGCGCCAATGTCCGCTATCATCATCGCAGCAAGCACGGCTTGAGTTGTGCAATAACCGGCCATCAAACCGGCCATCCACCAAAACTCATATTTCGCCTCCTGTACGCGTTCGCGGTTACACTCACCTTCGAGCGGCATCTTGGCATACAGATCGCAAAGGATCTTGGAATTTGTATACACGGTGGTTACAACATCAAGCGCCGCGGTAAACTTTGCAACAGCCTTTGAAATTATTTTACGGGAAAGTTCTCCTAAATTCACGGTCCTTTTCATACGATCAATTTCGCGACACAGTCTTCTTACCGTATTGCGCACTTTAGCTCTTCTGGCGACGCTGATAACGGCCCTCTCACTATCATTGGAGTACATTCCGATCATCCATTCAGCGGTCCAGTTATGATATCTTTGTATGAAGAATTGAAGTCGTTTTGTTTTCGACTCAATGCTGTTTGCGCATTTCGGCAAAACATCGTCGCGAAGAGTGTCTATAGCCACGGTTATCTGTCTCACCGCGCTGCCGATCTGATCATATGCAATAATTGGCTCGCGCGGTTTATCGTTGACCTGCTGCGGCTCCGCGGCGGCCTCCGCCTGATATGACAAGAGCTGCGCCTCGGCTTCGACATTTATCGTATAATTCTCGTTCCTTCCGAAGTCAACATAATGTATTTCGTCGTCGCTGATCTTCGTAAGCACCGCGCTGGAGTCATCCGCGCCGATTTTTTGATATCCGTCCGCTTCCAGTCCTTCGGGAGTCAGACCGTCGCAATTACTTATTTCGACGTTATTCCAAATATTCGTTAATATATCATCAACGTCGGTCTCGGCTTCATTTTCGGCGATCAATTCGTCTATCTCATGTTCCTGAGCGTCTAACTCATTTTCCATAAACGCGCTTATCTCCGCGTCGCTCATTCCGGTGAAATCAAGCTGCGGCTCCTCGAAAGAAATATCTTCTATACCCGGAACATAGCTGAATAATTCATTCTGCTTTTCGCGATACTGAGCGCAAAGACGATCAAACTCGCTCTTGTCGATCTCCTGCTCAAACATTTTTCCGGCAATCGCGTCCATTTCATCAAGCAACGCGGCCGTCTCGGTTTTCTCGCGCTCAATCTGCTCTATCCCGTTGTAATACTCGTTTAAGACATCATCGATCTCGCTTCTCGAAATCTCCACAGTGTTCTTAGACACATAATCGACCGCGACATTGACGGGCGCGTCATTAAAATACTCTACCTGTGTCGCCACTACCCATAATCCTTTGTCCTCGTCATACTCCGCGTTATAGCTGTAAACATTGCCGCCTTGGGTCTTGACATACAGCACCACATTATCGGCCTCTCCGATAAACTCGATTGTGAAGGTAAAATCAACATACGAAGACATGCTGTACGACGGAGCCGTACTTGACGGATTTAAAAAGTCAAACACCACACACTGCATACCGCCATTCGTTTTATACATGGTTACCTTTGACACAACGGCACAGTCTTTGTCATACAGCACCTTTTTTGTGTCGGTCCTCAGCACGGCGCCGTATGGCGTCTCTATCTCGGCGTATATTTCGGTTTGGGAAAGATTATATGTCGTGTCTATATCAAGATCATACGACCAGCTTCCGTTTGTGTTCGCCGTGACGGTTCCGGCCGGCTCTCCGTTTTTATATATTGTGACATTGCTTTTCGAAAACACTGTTCCGCTGATCGGCACGGTTTTATTATTGGTTCTTTCCGTCACGGAGAAAGCCGTGTCCTCCACGCTGAACGACGCGCTGCCGATCGGCTGGGTCACCTCACGGCCGCCTTCCGTAAACGACAGATACGCGCTCAGGTCATATTCGCCCGCCGCGGCCGCCGCCGTATAGAACTTGATCGTCGCCTGCGGCGAGTTTGTGATGACCGACACGCCGCCGTTTTCCAAAGTGTAAGGCGTCTGAACCCCGTCGACCAGCATGCTGCTGTTTATAAACTCCGCGTTTTCGGGAATTGTGAAAAACAGCTTTTGAGCGGACGTCGAATATTTTTCGTCTATCTTATACTTGGCGGTCATTGTCACAAGTCTGCCCGCGGGGCATATGCTTTTGTTTGATGTATAATACGTTTCGCCGCTCACCGTGTAATAGAGCTTTGACTCGTCAAGATCGGGCACCGTGACGCCGCCGATGTTTGTTATCGCGCCATTTGTTACCGACGCGCTTTTAACAGCGTAATCTCTGCCCTCATTCAACCCGATATCGCTTAGGTCAGACAATCTTCCGACGCCGCTCAGCAAGTCGGTCTTTTTTATGAAAACGACCCGATAATCGCCGTCAGCCAAAGGCTCGCTCTTGAATGAATCCGAAATCTCCTGTTTTTTTACAAGATTTCCTTCAGAATTGTATATCAAAGCCAACGAGATGCCTTCTCCCGATACGCTTTCCGCTTTGATCCTGCCATTTTCCTTAAACTCAACCGTTCCGGTGGCATTTCTGTACTCGTCGATCTTGACCGTGACGGGCTCGGCGGAAGTCTTCCCCGAACTGTCCGAAGCGTTTATCTCGATAACGTCTCCCACATTTAGTTCGGCTGTGTCAACAATTATATACGGATATTGAACGGCAAGCGGAGTTATCGCGCTGTTCCGCGTGATATTGAAAAGCTTGACTGTGATCCCGGCATAGCTGTCAAGCGGCGCCGAGCTTACTCCGCTTTCCGAGGCGGAGATCAGGTTCATGTTAAGTGTTATCTTCGAGTCGGGAAGCTTTTGAAGCGTTATATCCCCGGCGTTATACGTATCGGCTGTGACCGAGCAGCTTTTCAGCGCGTCATAGCGTCCGTTGAGCGATATGGTGATATCCGCGTCTGCTCTGATTATCTCGGCCGAAAATGTTCCGTCTTCTCCGGTCACGGTTTTTACCTCGTTTTTGATCGAGCCGTTTATTATTTGAGATATCAGCACATCGGCTCCCGCCAAAGGCTCGCCCGCCTCGTTTACCGCTCTGCCGCTTATTTTTGCCTTAGGCTGAGGCATGAGCTTTACGGTTATTTCGGCGTCTTGGTCGCCGGCCGTCACCTCGGCGGTCGCCGGTTGGATATATTTCATGCTCAGGCTCTCGTCCAGGCGCAGCTTATAGCTGTAAGTCTTTCCGGAATTGGCGTTTGTCAGCGTGTTTCCGGTTGAAATAATATCATCACTGTCTTTTTTGCGCCACTCCACGGTGAAACCGCCGCTCACCGCGTTTCCGCTCTCGTCGGTGACGTTTATCTTTATATTGCTTTTTTGTATAATAATATACACAAATTCTATATTATTATCAACAGCGTACTGTTCGGCGTATGAACCCGGCTCCACATACAAAACCAGCTCGCTTGAGCAGCCGGAAAACGCGCTTCCATCTATGCTTGTCACGCTTTCCGGGATCGTCACGCTTGTTAAGCTGCTGCAGTCGCGGAAAGCCTCAAACCCGATGCTTATTACACCGTCCGGTATTGTCACGCTTGTCAAACTGCTGCAGTAATTTAAAGCAGTACCGGGTATTGCATCGGTCCAACCAAACTCAATATTATATCCACCACCGATCGGTCCCGCGGTTTTCAGACCGTCACAATTTTCGAAACCGCCCACATTTGTGACACTGCTCGGAATAGTCACGCTTGTCAAACTGCTGCATATGCCAAATGCTTTCCATTCTATACTTGTTACACCGTCCGGTATTGTTACGCTTGTCAAACCGCCGCAGTAGAAGAAAGCGTAACCGGGTATTGCATCTGTCCAACCAAACTCATAATCATAGCCGCCTCCGATCGGTCCCGCGGTTTTCAGTCCGTCGCAGTCTTGAAACGCACAATTTCCAATATTTGTCACGCTTTCAGGTACTGTCAAACTTATCAAACTGCTGCAGCCGGAAAACGCAAAATCACCTATACTTGTCACTTTATCCGGTATTGTCACGCTTATCAAACTGCTGCAGCGGATAAACGCAGAATTCCCGATGCTTGTCATGCTATCAGGTATTGTCACGCTTGTCAAGCCGCTGCAGTTTTCGAAAGCCCCAAACCCGATGCTTGTTATGCCGTCCGGTATTATCACGCTTGTCAAACTGCTGTTTATAAATGCATAATCTGGTATTGCATCTTTCCAACCAAGCTCAATATTATATCCACCGCCAATCGGTCCCGCAGTTTTCAAACCGCTGCAGCCGATAAACGCAGAATCCCAGATTCTTGTCACGCCACCCTGTATTGTCACGCTTGTCAAGCTGCTGCAGTTTTCAAACGCATTATTGCCTATACTTGTTACAGCGTCCGGTATCGTCACGCTTGTCAAACTGCTGCAATCTGAAAATGCATAAACGCCTATACTTGTTAAACTGTCCGGTATCGTCACGCTTGTCAAACTGCTGCAATCTGAAAATGCATAACCGCCTATACTTGTTAAACTGTCCGGTATCACTACACTTGTCAAGCTGCTACAGTCTCGGAAAGTATAATCTTCGATACTTGTGACGCCTTCCGGTATCGTCACGCTTGTCAAACTGCTGCAATCTGAAAATGCATAACCGCCTATACTTGTTAAACTGTCCGGTATCACTACACTTGTCAAGCTGCTACAGTCTCGGAAAGTATAATCTTCGATACTTGTGACGCCTTCCGGTATCGTCACGCTTGTCAAACCGCTGCAGTAACTGAAAGCGTCTTCTCCGATATCTGATACGCTTTCCGGTATCGTCACGCTTGTCAAATAGCTGCATCCGTAAAAAGCATAATTTCCGATACTTGTGACGCCATCGGAAATAATTACCGATTTTATTGAGTTTTTTCTCAAAGGAGTGGCATTTGAAGTCCATTCACTGTAGTTATCCATTTCGCCTGTTCCGCTTATTGTCAGCACGCCGTCTTTAAGCCGCCAGGTTAGGTTTGCTCCGCAGGTTCCCTCGGCTTCGGAAACAGTTCCCCCCGCGGGCGCGGTCGTCGGCTTCGGCGTGGAAGTGGGCTCCGGCGTCGGCGTGGAAGTGGGCGCCGGCGTTGCCGCGGGCATCGGGACCACCGTGCCGCTGCCGTCGAATTTAACGGCGTAGAACGCGATATTTCCCGTGCCGTATATCTTGACCTCGGCGTTCGCCGTTATATCCGCCGTAAACACCGGAGGCTGAGCCGCCGCTGTTGATTGAGACGGAAGATTAAAATCCTTCACGCTTGAGCCCTGCGCTATATGCAGCGTCGAGTCGGAAGAAGTGCTTCCGCAGCGCGCGTAGACCGTGATCTTGCCGTCCATTGAGGGCAGGAACGAAAAAACTCTGTTGCCCTTGTCCGCGCTTGAGCTGCCGCCGGTTTTTATCTGCCAGCCCGCTTTGAATCCGTCCTCAAACGTTGAGCTGCCCGAGACATACGCGGCGGCGGACGCCGCCGTCAGCGAATACTTAAGTCCGCCGAATCTCTCGGGCGTTATCGAGTCGACGTTCACATCATATCTTGAAGTGTTGCCCGAGTTCACGGGGAATACGCCCGTGTCGGGATGCGTGCCCGAAGAATCCGTCACGATAAACGGCTCGGCGCCGAAATTCCAGAACGCGGAACCGACCCTGCCGTATTGATCGATCTCGGGAAGGGCCTCCGCGAGGCTCGCGCCGCCGTCAATACTATCCCCGGCGGCAAACTCTTGAGGAACATCCTCGTCGCTCGGCTCGGCGCTCATTTGCGTCTCTTGCTCCGCGTCCGCCCGCTCGGGCGCGGCAAAAGGCTCCGGCTCGGGCGCCGCGGCCTCCTCCGGCACCACATCAAGCGGGAACTCTTGACGCGTCACCTGCTCCCCGCCCTCTTGAGCGGGATCGCCGTCCTCCGCGAATACCGCCGCGGGCACAAGCGCCGCGATCAGCGCGATCACAAGGACCATTGAAATTATCCGCATTGATCTTTTAAACATAAATTCATCTCCGTTTCGTATATTATGTTTTATATTAATTTAATTATATTTAATTACACATCCTGATAAATATATGTACTAATAAAATAAATTTTACCACACATCGCACAATTTGTCAAGAATTTTTCGCAAAATCACCAAATAATATTACAATTTTATTACACAATTTCAAAAACACTTCTAAACGCGCAAAAAACCCGCCGAAACTCGACGGGTTATTTATTTTACACGTTGAACCATTCGGAGATCACTTTTATAACTCCGTTTTCTTCGTTGGATGGGGCTATGTGCTTGGCGGCCATGCGCAGCTGCTCGTGACCGTTGGCCATCGCGAAACTCTCGCCGCACTCGTGGAGCATCTCAAGGTCGTTCAGATAATCGCCGAAGCACATGCACTCGTCCTTCTCGTATCCGCAGACCTGCTGTATCTTTTTCACGGCTGAGCCCTTTGACACGCCCGTTTTCATCACGTCCACCCAGTTCATGCCCGAGACTATGACCTGCGCCTTCTCGTATTCGGGCAGCTTTTTGAAAATATCGTCAAACGCGTTTCCGTATGTAAATATGGCGATCTTGAGTATGTTTTTCGTCTCGCAGTAGTCTATCAGATCGGGCACGGTGTCAAGACGCCTGTAATATTTTTTGACCTCGCTGATGCCCTGGCCGCTCCGCTCCACGTACGCGCTGTCCTCGCAGCAAAGCACGGGGTAAACCCCCGGCATTCGCCTGGCGCGCTTTATCACGTCCTTCGCGGTCGCGGCGTCAAGACAGTCGCGCACGATTATCTTTTCGTCCATCACCACGTAGGCTCCGTTTTCCGCTATATACATAAAGTTGCGGCTCACCGGCTCCAGCTGAGCTTTAAGCTGATAATACTGTCTGCCGCTGGCGGGAGCGAACACCACTCCCTTCCTGTTCAATCTGTCAATTATCTCCTTCAGTCCGTTAGGCAGTTCCTTGCGGCAATTGAGCAATGTGCCGTCCAAATCGCACGCAATAAACCTTATCACAATTAACCACTCCAAATTTCAATATTGTTTTTATATCAGTCTAATATATATCATATAATACCTACTAAAGTCAAGTGAATAACTGCTCAAAAATCTTGTGAAAATTGCCGCGTTTTTAGTCTCTAATGCCATCACCCAGTTTTGAAACCGCCTTTTTTTCAATTCGGGAGATATACGAGCGCGAAATTCCGAGCATCGCCGCGATCTCGCGCTGTGTCCTGCATTTGCCGTCGATAAGTCCGTAGCGCAGCACGATTATTTTTCTCTCGCGCGGGGTCAGCTTGTCGCTCAGATTTTTATAGAGCTTTTTAACACTGCTGCCCATGCAGATTTTGTCAAACACGTCGCTGTCGTCGTTTTCGAGAACGTCCATAAGCATTATGGCGTTGCCCTCCTTGTCGGTGCCTATCGCGTCGCTCAGCGACACGTCGTTGCGGCTTTTTTTGCGGCTCCTGAACATCATCAATATCTCGTTCTCGACGCATCTGGCGGCGTAGGTCGCAAGGCGCGTGCCCTTTGAAGGGTCAAAGCTCGATATGCCCTTGATGAGCCCGATCGTGCCTATCGACAGCAGGTCCTCGCTGTCGCTTCCGCAGTGGACGGCCGCGGAATATTTTTTCGCCACGTGCGCCACAAGGCGCAGGTTGTGCTCGATCAGCTTGTTTTTCGCATCCTCGTCGCCCTCGGCCATGCGGCGCAGATACTCTTCCTCCTCCGCCTTTTTGAGCGGCTTGGGAAACGAGCTCTGTCCCGAGATATACGACACAAGAAGTATAAGCGAATGTATCAGCGAATTTAAAAAAGCAAGCATTTTATCACCCCGATATAATTTTCGCGCGAGCGCGTTTTAATTATATTCAAAACAGCAACAAAAAATGCCCGCCGATCGGCCGGCGGACAGAATATACGGTCACATCACGGAGATAACTATTCCGACAATTATTATCGCGGCGCAGAACAGCTTGTACACAGTGTTTTTTTCTTTGAAAACCAGCCTGCCGCCGAGTATCGTCACGAGCACGCTGCATTGCTTGATAAGCGTCATGGTTATGACCGAGCTGTTTTCGTACTTGCAGGCCTCGAACAGCGCGCGGTCGGCGGCGACGAACAGCACGCTCATTATAATAAGCCAATAGTTTTTAAACAGATTTTTCCAATTGATCTTGGTTCTTGACAAAAGCACGTATCCGCCATAGAAAACCACCAGAAACAGCATGTACCAGAATTGCAGCTGCCCGCTCGTGAGCTCGGTGCGCGACATGAGGTACTTGTCGAATATCTCGGACACGGCGTTCATCAGGCACGAGACCAGCACCAGCGCCACAAATATCGGCCTCGTGCGGCCGCCCGCGCCCTCTTTTTTGAGGTTCACAAGCAGCAGACCGACCAGAACCAGGATAAGTCCGACAGTCTTATACGCGGTCGGTATCTCACGCAGAAATATGACGCTGAGCAGCGCCGCCATAATAACCCTCGACATATCCATAATGCCGTAAAAACCGATGGGCAGCTTTTTTATCGCCGCGAACGAGCATATCCACGCCACAAAGATAACAGCCGACTTGACCGCGATCAGGCCGAGCAGCCGCAGATCAACACCGAACGGCGAGCCGTCTCCGCCCAAAAAGCTGAGCGGGGCGCAAAGGACAAAGCTCAAAAAGGTGTAGGCGAGCAGCACCTCCGCGGTGGAGTTAAGCTGCATCGCCTTCTTTTTCGTTATGTCCCTGACGCCTTTAAACAGTCCGTAAATCGTCACCAAAAATATCCACATTGTTTATGTATTATCCCTCCGTAAGTCGTTCGGAGAAAATTATAGCATAAAGATTTTTAAAAATCAAGTTTGACGTCACAAAATTATGCAGATCAGTCCGCCGCTTCCCTCGTTTATTATGCGCTCCAATGTCTCGCGGAGCTTGCGTCGCGCGTCGTCCGGCATTTTCGCCAGCTTGTTGTGAAGGCCCTCGTTGACCAGCTCATGCAGAGATTTTCCGAATATGTTCGATTCCCAGATCTTTTTCGGGTCGTCCTCAAAGCCGCGCATCAAATACTCGACCAGCTCCTCGGACTGGCGCTCGGTGCCCACAAGAGGGCTGACCTCTGTTTTTATATCCGCCTTTATCATGTGGATAGATGTGGCGCCCGCCTTGAGCCGAACGCCGAAGCGGCTGCCCTGCTTGATTATCTCGGGCTCCTCGAGTGTCAACTCGTCGATCGACGGGTACACTATGCCGTAGCCGTCCCGCTCTACCTCGCCCAGAGCGAACGCGACCTTCTCGTATTTTTTGCGCATGTCCGCCAGTTCCTCAAGCTGCCCGAGCAGCGCCTGACGGTCGTTTATATTGAGCCCCGTGCGCTCGTTTAGGGTCTTAAAGAACAAATTTTCCGGCACGGTTATCTCGATCTTCGCCTCGCCGTAACCCGGGTTTATGTCGGTCACCGCGGCGCTCTCGATAAAGCCGCAGCTTTCGGCCAGAAGCGCGGGCAGACTCTCGACGTCGGATATCTTGTCGGCGTTCTCGATCACGCCGTAGATATCATCGGCGACGCTGCCGCCCTGCGCCGACGACAGCCACGACGGCACCGAGACGCGAAGCTCCATAAGCGGGAATTCGTAAAGTATTTTTTCCATAATATTGTTGAGGTCGCTCTCGTCCATGTCGGCGCAGCTTACCGGAATGACCGCGGCGCCGTATTTCGCGCTCATTTCCCCGGCCAGTTTTTCGGCCTCCGCGCCGCCCGGGTCCGCTGTGTTGAGAAGTATCACGAACGGCTTTTTAAGAGCCGACAGCTCGTTCACAACTCTCTCCTCCGCTTTTTCGTAATCGGCACGCGGTATCTCGGTTATACTGCCGTCGGTCGTCACCACGACCCCCACGGTGGAGTGCTCGGATATTACCTTGCGCGTTCCGATCTCCGCCGCCTGCTCAAACTCCATCGGTGTCTGCGACCACGGCGTCATGACCATGCGCGGCATCTCGTTTTCGATATGCCCGAGGGCGCTGGGCACTATGTAGCCCACACAGTCGATCATGCGCACCTTGAGATTGGCGTGGTCGCCCACCGTTATCCGCGCCGCCTCGTTGGGTATGAATTTGGGCTCGGTCGTCATTATCATTTTGCCCGCGGCTGACTGGGGAAGTTCGTCCATTGCCCGCTCCCGCTTGTAGTCGTCGCCTATATTGGGCAGCACAAGCAGATCCATGAACCGCTTTATAAACGTTGATTTTCCGGTCCTCACAGGGCCCACCACGCCGATATATATATCCCCCTGAGTTCTGAGCGCGATGTCGCCGTATAAATTATCTCGCATTATGTTTCCTCCTTAATCTTTGTGCAGCGGTATACATCATTTGTTAGATGATATGCCGAAAACGCCTGAAATATGATTACCGATTTCGTAACAAAAACCGCACCGCGGAATATATTATATTAAGCTTTAAAAAAGGCGGTGATAATGTTGCTTAGGAAAAAGCCGAAGCCCAAGTGCGAAAAAAAGAACTGCGTGAAGGTTCTGGGGCCGGTGCTGGTGGCGCTGGGCGCCGGAGTGTTTCTTGCAAACATAATACCGCCTTATATGCTTATCGTGATATTCGGGATCGCGCTCATCGCGGCGGGTATCTGGTTTATCATAAAATAATTTTAAAGGAGCGTTGGTACATATGCAAATAGTTGTCATTCGTCCCCCGAAGGTTATCAGAGGAATATTAAAGCTGATGTTCGGAGTGAAAACAATAAAAGACGACGAGTAAAAAAATCCCGGAGCGTTGCTCCGGAATTTTTTACTGCTTAGGCGGACTATTCGCCGTAGAGACCCGCACGGTCGTTGACGGTGTACAGTCTGAGCTGATCCTCGGTCAGGTTCAGTCTGCCGTTCTCGTCGCCCATCAAATAGCCCTTTGTTACCAGCTTGGTGATAGCGGGAACCGCCCAGGCGGGCATGTTCTCGTCGACGTAATCGTATCTTTTGAGAGTGTTTTTGATGCCGTCGATCTCGTTTTTATTGTTTTGAATATCAATTCCGATCTCGCCGATTATTTTGTCCTGGCTGTCGTTCTTGGCCTTAAGCTCGTCATATTCTTTGCTCATTAGCTCATCCTCGCTTTCATTTTTATATTCTGTTCCGAAATATTCGCAGATGCCCTTGCATATCGCCGCGGCGCATTTTTCGCGTCCGCTCTCGGTGCCCAGGAACTTATTGTCGTCGTAGTTGTCTATAAACGCCGTTTCAACAAGTATCGCGGGCATTGAGGTGCGCGTCAGCACCGCGAAATTAGCTGTCTTTACGCCCCTGTCGCGTCTGCCGGTCTCCTCGGGCATATGCTTTTGAACCGCCTCGGCCAGTTTGCCCGCCTTTCCCGAGCGGCTCACGCAGTAGGTCTCGCAGCCGTAGGCCTTGGTGTTGGCCGCGTTGCAGTGAATGCTGGCGAATATATCCGCGCCCCAGTCGTTTGCCTCCTCCGCTCTTTTGGAAAGGCTGGCCGACAGTCCGCTCGCCACGTTGTCGTTGATGTTTTCGCGGCTCATTTTTACCGAAAAGCCGTTTTTCTCAAGCATGGGTCTGAGCTTTTGGGCTATCAGCACCGATATATCCTGCTCCTTGAGCCCGAAGCCAGCGGCGCCCGTGTCGGCTCCGTCGTGATTGTGCCCCGGGTCGATAAAAACCTTGTACATTTATTTCACCTCCGAGTGAATTTCGGTAGTGTCAAACAGACACCCCTAATTTTATTATAAATTTGATTTAAATGTCTATTTTTACGAGGTTTTTGCTTTTT
>CANRHV010000061.1 GCA_947630505.1 uncultured Monoglobus sp.
ATTAAGCGTTCGAAGATAACGCTTATGCGGGAGTGGCTCAGTGGTAGAGCGTCACCTTGCCAAGGTGAACGTCGCGAGTTCGAATCTCGTCTTCCGCTCCAGAAAAAGCACCGAATTTTCGGTGCTTTTATTTTTTATTATTTTAATCAACGGGGCGGGAGGCCAGGCGGTCAAAGGCGACCTGCTCCCACTTTGTGCCGGGTCTGCCGTAGTTGGCGTAGGGATGTATGGAAATGCCGCCGCGGGGCGTGAACCGCCCGAACACCTCGATGTATTTGGGCTCCATCAGCTTTATCAGATCTTTCATTATCGTGTTCACGCAGTCCTCGTGAAAATCGCCGTGGTTCCTGAAGCTGAACAGATACAGCTTGAGCGACTTGCTCTCGACCATTTTGACGTCGGGCACGTAGGATATGATTATCTCGGCGAAGTCGGGCTGGCCGGTTATCGGGCAGAGCGACGTGAACTCGGGGCAGTTGAAGCGCACCCAATAGTCGTTTTCCTTGTGCTTGTTTTCGAACGTCTCAAGCACCTCGGGCGCGTAGTTTGATTTATATTCGGTGTTTTTGTTTCCCAAAAGGGTCAGGTTTTCGTTTTTTCTGTTCATATAAATTCCTCTCTTTTAGTCAATATCAAGGCCGTTGGCCTCAAATGCGGCTTTTCGGTCGCGGCAGGTGCCGCACACGCCGCAGGGCTTGTCTCCGCCCTCGTAGCAGCTCCATGTCATCTCGTAGGGCACGCCGAGCCTTACTCCTATCGCCACGACCTCGCTCTTTGTGATGCCCACAAACGGCGCGCGGATGCCGACTTGATGCCCCGTGCCCTCATATATGGCCGAATTCATAGCTCTGTTAAAAGCCTCGCCGCAGTCGGGATAAGCGTTTCCGGCCGCGTCGTCGCTGTGGGCGCCGTAGAATATCTCTTCCGCGCCGAGGCTCACAGCGTACGCCGCGGCTGCCGACAGAAAAAGACCGTTGCGGAACGGCACATAAGTGGAGACAGGCGCGCCGCCCGTTTTGCTCACCTGCTCGCCGTAGCTCTCTTTGGGGATCTCGGCGTCGGAGTTTTTGCTCAGCAGCGAGCAGTCGCTGAATTTAAACATATCGGTCAGGTCAATCTCGAGCCGCCTCACTCCGTAATGGGCGGCGATATTTTTCGCCGCATCGATCTCTTTAGCGTGCTTCTGTCCGTAATATATCGAGAGCGCGGTCACGTTTTCCGCGCCGAACTCGTCCGCCGCCATCGCCAGGGCGGTGGCGCTGTCCACTCCGCCGCTCAGCAGCACCAACGCTTTTTTTGAGTTTTTCATTTTTGTCACCCCATTACTCTTTCCGCAAGTTTTTCGTCGGTCTCAAACCTGCCGCGCAGCGTCCTTGTGCGGGTTTTGGCCGACGGCTTCGAAATACCCCGTGCGGTCATGCAGCTGTGGCTCGCCTCGATTATAACCGCCACGTCGGGGCTTTCGGTTATCTTTTGGATTATCTCAGCTATGTCGGCGCCCAGGCGCTCCTGTATCTGAAGCCGCTTCGCCGCCATGTCGGCGATCCTGGCGATCTTGCTGAGACCTATGACCTTGCCCCGCGGTATATAAGCCACCGACGCGGTCATGTTGTACATCAGCGCCATGTGATGCTCGCAATAGCTGAATATCTCTATATCCTTGACGATCACCATATCGTTTGAACTTTGGTATGAATCGGGATCGTCCTCAAAGGTCTTGTTGAACATCTCGGCTATCTCATCGTTTGTGTAGTTCATGCCCTCAAAGACCTCGGAGTACATTTTCGCCACCCGTTTGGGAGTATCTTTCAGACCCTCGCGCTCGGGATCATCGCCCAGAGCCTCCAAAATTCCCCGTATATGCTTTTCTATCGCTTTTTCGTCTATCATTACACACCTCTCCTGTCGGGCTCCCAAATCACTTTGTGGAGCTGTATCTGCAAATTTACTCGGTTCAATTTATGCCTTATCATAAAATCAACTATATCTTTAGGCTCGATGGCGCCGAACACCGGGCTTATATACACCCCGCAGCGCTCAATCAGATCGTATTTTTTGATGATCTCAAGCGCGCGGCTGAGATCGCCCTCGGAGCCAGCCACAAACTTTACGCAGTCGCCGCGGCCGAGCAGATCAAAATTGCCCAAAACCATTTTGTCCTCCATGCCGCTTGAGGGCAGCTTGTAGTCCATGGTGAAGCAGTCGGGTCTCGCGCCGCCATTGATAAACTCGTCGAGCGGCGCCGCGCCGTTTGTCTCGACCTCAACGCTTTTGCCGGCCGAGTTAAGCCTCGCCATGAGACCGCCGATCCCGCTCTGCAGCAGCGGCTCGCCTCCGGTCAAGGTGACGTTTGTTATGCCCGCGCTTCCGACATATCTCAAGATATCGTCCGCCGTCAGTTCCTCCGCAGGCGCGGAGGCGGAATTTGCCCACCCGGTGTCGCAGTACGAGCAGCGCAGATTGCAGCCGCGGAACCTTATAAACACCGCGGTCTGCCCGGCGCGCCTGCCCTCGCCGTTTATGCTGACAAATTTTTCGCACACCGGGAATGTTAAGTTATTCGCTGTATTCCGCATATGCGTCCTCCGATTCGTACACGCGGACCTTGCTTGGCTTAATGTCGTCCGCTTTAAGCTCATCGTATATGTATCTGGCAAAGTTTTCGGCGGTCGGTCTGAACGGCACTACAGCGACAGCGAAACCCTCGCGCTTGAGGGCGGCCGCCGTTTCTGGCAGCAATGTCCCGTCCTCGGCAATCAGCTTGTGGTCGAGGCTGTCCGCTATTTTTTTAAGCCTCGGCTTTATGTCGCCGAAATCCGTTACCATTCCGCGGCTCTCCCCAAAGGGAATTAGCTCCTCCGCGCCGATATACGCGCGGACTCTCCAGCGGTGGCCGTGGATATTGGCGCATTTGCCGCCGTGCCCCTTGAGAAAGTGCGCCGCGTCGAAATGCGCCTCGCATGAAATTGTGTACATAATATTTCTCCTATTTGTTATATAAAATAAGCGCCCGTATTCGGGCGCTTTAAAAATACTCTTTTTAAAGCGGCCCCGGTTTTGATAATGCAGGAAGGTGCCAATGAACTGCTTCGTCGCGTCTCGCCTTTTGGCTCGTTCCGACGCAAGCGTCGGAAGCTTCGCCTTGTCGGCGGCCGCTCCTCTTTCCCACGGAAGCACGCTTCCGCGGGAGCCCTGTTTACCCCTCTCAGTCTGCTTCGCAGACAGCTCTCCCCAAGGGGCGAGCCTATTTTCCAGTCACTACGTTACCACAAATTTTGATTTTTGTCAATCATTTTGGGAATATTGCTTTCATTCGCTCGGCGAAATATAGAAACGACACGGACAAGATTGTCCGCGCCGTTTGGGATTATTGGGAAGAATTAATTTATTTTTTTTTAATTTGCTTTTGAGTAAGGCCTCATGTCTTTCAGGCTGTCCCACACGAACACCTTGTAACGCGCCGCGTCGGCCGCCGTCGGAACGGACACGTCTTTAAGCTCTCCGTTCGGGGCGATCGTCACCGGGACCTCGCTTGACAGGTCGATCAAAACGTCGTTTTCGTCATACGCGCCGACTATCACATTGGCTTTGATCTCGTCGCTCGACATATTCAGAAGATCGACCTTCATCTCGGAACCCTCGACAACGCTGCCCGTCACCGCTGCGGGAATATCGGGATCGACCTCCGCCGCTCCGATCGTGAATAATCCGTTCAAATAGTTTCCGCTTGTCGATGATGATATTATAGGCATTCCGTCATGACAGAGCTCATAATAGTACCTGCCCTCGGGAAGATACAGCGAGTCAAGCGGGAAAAGCATATAACCACCGTATTCGTTGTTATCCGCCTTCACGGCCGTTTCTCTGACCTTTTCGCCTATTGTTGTTTGGTAGTTATACTCTCCGGTATCGTAGATTCTGAGAGTAATATCGCCCTTGTCAAGATTATAGCCCTCCATGTATAAAGACTCTTTATCCTGATTGCCGCTGATGCCCGCATATTGAACGACGCATTCGCCTCTGGAATCACGGAAAGACAATACTTCGATCTCCTCATCGTTCACGAGTATATGAACATCCATTTCATCAAAAGCCGGGACATTTGAAAAGTCATAGGTGAAACGTGCTTCATACGGAGCTTCATATACCTCTCCAAACTCATTGTAGCTTTCGGACTTCTCGGCTGTCAGGGGTATATCGACCTTGTTTCCGCCCTCATCATAATAGCATGCCGCGATCTTGTCGGTATCATAATTTATATTGATCGCCATCGCGTATATATACTGGTTATCCGAAGCAACATAATTATAATTATCAACAGAATTATAATAACTATATATCATCGGTTTGTCGGTAGCCGTAAATTCGGACCTGCCTATCACATTTCCGGGGTTCTCTCCCGCGTCCACAAGGTTCTTGTTATAGTAAGATATAGAATATTGTTTTCCGGGCTCGAGATTCTCGGTGAAGCTGCCCGTATAACTGTAGAGCAATCCGTCGGTGCGCTTGAGCTCGGACAGCGGCTTTGAGGCGATAAACTTAACTTCCTGTCCGCTGTCGGTAAATTCTCCGAGTTCATAAAGCTGTACCTCTCCCTCGGTGAAATTGGTATCGTATATTTCAAACGGTATGTTGTCGCGCGATACATAATTTTCGTTATCATACCAAATACTCGATTCACTAATATATGTTTGAAGCATTGGCGCATACTCATTCTCGGGAACGATCATGCAGTTCGCGGTAAGCTCTCCGAATGTTGTTATGATCTGCAAAACAGCGGAGCCGTACACGGCTTTGCTCATATCAATATTCGGGAAATCGACAAGCGCTTCCGTGCGCCAGCAATCCCGGTATGCATCATAATTCGTGTATGTAACGCGAATATTCTCGCCCTCGACCATAACATTGCCGCCCGATAACAGCTTGATCGAGCTTATGTCATTCGATTTAGGCATCGTCTTGGTGTATATCACATAATGACAATTCTTGACCGATGAGGCTCCGGACCTTATAACCAAAGCCGACTCGTTTTGAGAGACGGACGGCACGTCTGCATATTCGTATTCGTAATCAAAATACAATTGGATCAATGTGGGCGAGCCGTCTTCGTATGTTCCGGTTTGCAAATAGAATCTGCCGAAATGACTATCGGGATCATCCGTTGTCCAGACCGCAGCGCCGCCACTTTCTACATTTAATGTTCCGACCTGATCGCTATAATCATCATATGTTTCGTATGTTCCGGGCTCTATGTTTTCCATTATGAAATCATAGGTGTTTTGACCTCTGCGCTTTGAGGATACGATAACCGGAACGTCATATAAAGTCAAGCTGATATATCCTCCTTTGAACTCAATATTCTTTAAAGAATTGGGCTTGATGATATATTCGCCGCCCGGTTCCGCGGCCGACATATCTTCGGTAAGGTCTATAACATAAATCGCCGATGTAGGACTGAGCGATGTATTATAAACGCTTGACGATCTTCCGATCTCCTTTCCGCTCGGGTCAATAAGCGTAAAATAAATGTCATTCGGGTCGGGTATCGCGTAATCAAAGCTCAAGGTGACGCCTATGCTCTTTGACTCGGGCGTGATATATCGGTGATCCGAGCTCCTTTGAGAGGGTGTATAATATTCGCCGATATATATATGACAGCTCAGAAGCCGGCGCGAGGTCCCGTCCGCGAAATTCAGCTCGGTTGAGAGAACATAAGCGCCGTTCGCCGGAATGCTCGGCGTGTCCATAACAAACGCTGCCTGCGTGTCACCTGTGCCGTAATAATCACTCGGAGCGGTTTCGACGCTCGCAAGCGCGTTTCCGCCTTCGTCGCTCACGGTTATATTCGCGGAAACAACATAAGACTCCCTGATCGGATTGTTATAATTAAAATTATAAGACAGCCTCATATATTCGAATAACGTGGTATAATACAAATTATCCAAATAATACGAATAGCAATTTACCTCGATCGGTCCGATCTCTTTGCCGCCCGTATACAAATACAGCTCATACTCGCCCTCGGGCAAAGAATGGCTCGTCAAAGTGACGCCCGTATATTCATAATAGTTATTGCCGCTCTCCTCGTCGGTTTTCTCGTTATAAACAAAATCATAACTTATGCTATTATCGCCCGTTAAAGTCTCACCGCTCCGCTTGTCTACAATTCTGCATTTCCAGTCAGCATATCTTTCGACCTCAACAGGCTGCTTAAAGTTAATTTCGTTATTATAATTATATCCGTTCGACATCTCGGCCGCCGACGTTTGATCGGTCTCGATTTTTTCGGGCTGCTTCAGCGTGAGCTTAACGGAATTTGAAAAACCGTAATTATATAAATACTCGCCCGTCTCGCTGTCATACGAAGATGATCTTATCAAAGCCGACAAATTATAATCACTCGCCGAAACTCCGGATTCGTAGCTTACGTTGGCGCTTGACAGCATATAAATATTCTTTCCGCCCTCCGAGGATATCGCGTAAACGTTATTGACATAGCCCGACTCGGGAGATACATTAAAATACTCGTCATAATTTACCGAGACAGCGTCGGCGGGCTCGCCGTTTTCATCGAGAGCGCTGATAATCGGCGCCTCGGCCGCGGGCTCCGAAACGGTTAAATCAAAGCCGCCGTTGACTATGTAATTGTCATAGCTCGAAGAACTTTCCAAATCGACCGAAACGGCGTATGCTCCGGGCTTGATCTCGCTCGGCAGATACAGCGTCATATTATAAACATAATCGCCGTTTTCGTATTCTCCCTCAAAAACACTTATCCGGGAATAATTCACCTCGTAGGTTTCGGCTCCGGTAAATGTCACTTTTCCGCTCACGCTGCCGTATGGTGTATAACCGTTCTCAAACGACAGCTTATCGTTTGTTATTTCCAATCTTCCGCCCTGCTCTGCGGCGTAACTGCCCGAGCTTACGGTTATGACCGCGGGATCTGCCGCGGCGGCCTCAGCCTCAGCCTCCGCGTTCGCCTTCTCCTCGTTTTCGGCCTCGGCCGCGCGAGCCTCTTGCTCGACCTCATACCTTTCGCGGGATTCGATCTCATCGCGGATATGCCGCATGGCGGCGCGGCTCTGCGTCTCGCCGCCCGGCTCCGACTCCGCGTACGCGGCGATCGGGCACGCGGCGACAGCCACGACCGCGGCCAAAACGAACGAAAGTATCCTCTTTTTAACCTTCATAATATTAAACCCTTCTTTCTGAAATTTTGGTTAATAAATTTTTGAATTTTAATAAATATATATGTTAAATAATAACACATAAAATATATTTTGTCAATAAGATTTTAAATTAAATTCAAAATAAAGCTAATTTAACAAAAAATTTTCGCAAGCAAAAAAGCCCCGAAGGGCTTTTTTGAAAAACAATTTATTTCTCGGAGGCAAGCGCCTTATATACAACAGCCGCAAGTATCGCGCCTATGATCGGAGCGACGATAAACAGCCATACCTGAGCCATCGGCTGCGACTCGCCCGCGAACAGCATAACCAGAGCGGGACCGAAGCTTCGAGCCGGGTTAACCGATGTTCCGGTGAAGGGAATTCCGAGTATGTGAACCAGCGTCAGCGTGAAGCCTATAACCAGACCGGTCACGGCGGTGTTTTCGGTCTTGCTTGTGACGCCGATTATCGCGATAACAAACACAAACGTGAGCACTACCTCAACCAAAAAGGCCTGTCCCATATTGGCGCCTATCGCGCTGGCCGCGCCGTATCCGTTCTGGCCGAGACCGTTAGCCGCGGTGCCGAGCATCGCCATAAGGATCAAAGCTCCCACGATGCCGCCCAAAAACTGAGCCACGAGATAACCGATATAATCGTTGACCGTCATCTTACCCGATACCAGCATGCCGGTCGAAACAGCCGGATTGATGTGGCAGCCCGATATGTTGCCGATCGAGTACGCCATGGCGACGATAACCAAGCCGAACGCGAACGCTATGAGCAGCGTTGTAACCGCCAGCGCGCTTCCGGTGAGCCCCAGCTCGCCGACGAGCGTGTTCGCCGCGACCGCACTTCCGCAGCCGAAGATAACCAATACCGCGGTGCCGATAAATTCAGCAATGTACTTTTTCATAATAAATTTCAACCCCTTATAAAAATTTTAATTATAATTTTTATAATATTATATCATATTTCAGATATAATAGCAATAAAACAGTAGTTGTTCTTCCTTACAAAAAAGTTACAATAATATCACAATTTATTCAAATATCACAATTTATTCACCGGGGTACAAAAAGGCCTTTTCGCTCTCGTGCTTTTTTTCCCTGCCCATCAGATTTTTGATCGCTTCGGCCGCGGGCAGGTTTTCAAACAGCACTTTATACGCCTCGTTCACGATAGGCATCTCGATCCCGTATTTTTCCGAAAGCTCCTTGGCGGCGCGGCATGTGCGAACGCCCTCCACCACCATCTTGACTTCGTCCTTCGCTTCTTCGGCGGTTTTGCCTTGACCGATAAGTATTCCCGCTCTGCGGTTTCTGGAGTGCATGCTGGTGCAGGTGACTATCAGGTCGCCCAGACCCGAAAGGCCGTTAAAGGTCTCTTCTTTGGCGCCCATCGCCGCGCCCAAACGCGACATCTCCACAAGCCCGCGCGTCATCAGGGCGGCCTTGGTGTTGTCGCCAAGACCCATGCCGTCGAGTACTCCCGCGCACAGCGCGATCACGTTTTTGAGCGAGCCGCCAAGCTCCACGCCCAAAACGTCGGGATTGGTGTATATCCTGAAATTCGGGTTCATGAACTCGTCCTGCACATAGCGGGCGATCTTTTCGTCCGCGCACGCCACGACGTTGGTCGTGGGTATTCCGCGCGAGACCTCCTCGGCGTGGCTCGGGCCGGACATGACCGCGATAACGCAGTTGGGGATCTCCTGCTTTATGACCTGCGACAAAGTGCAGTAGGTCCCCTCCTCGATCCCCTTCGCGATATTAACCACAAGCTGGCCGTCGCTTATATACGGCGCCATGGCCTTCGCGGTGGAGCGCACCCCGTGGGACGGGGTCGCCATAACGACTATGTCGGCTCCTGCCGCGCAGCTTATGTCGTTGGTGAAGCCGACGCTGTCCGGGAACCTGACGCCCGGAAGGAAAGGCTTGTTCTCGCGGTATTTTTTAAGGTCGTCGCATTCACTCTCAAGATACGACCAGACCGTCACGTTATGCCCGTTCTCGGCGAGCATTATGGCGACCGCGCTTCCCCAGCCGCCGCTACCTATAACGCTGATTTTTGACATATTATTTCACTCCTACTCGGTATAGAATTTATCTCTTGCTTCCCAGTTTGTTTTCGGTGCCGTTTAGCAGGCGCTTTATGTTGGCGCGGTGGCGGATAACTATCAGCGCGCCCATGATTATTATGCATATCATGCCGACCGGCTGTATGTCGCCCGTCACAAAATCCTTTATGAGCTTGATTATCACAAACATCACGCTGCCTAAGACAGAGCCGAGGGACACGTACCTCGTCGCCGCCATGATCGCGAGCGACGCGACCATGACAATAAGCCCGATCTTCCAGTCAAGGGTCATCACAACGCCCAGCGATGTGGCGACGCCCTTGCCGCCCTTAAAGCCGAAATAGATCGGGAAATTGTGCCCCAGCACGGCGCACAGACCCGCGATATACGGCAGGCAAATATTTTCAAGCTCGGCGCCGCCCGCGCGGCTCACAAAAACCTTTGCCAGAACCACGCACGCAACTCCCTTTAAGACATCGAGGATAAGCGTGGCGGCCGCCGGCGCTTTGCCGAGAGTGCGCAGCATATTTGTGGCTCCGGCGTTGCCCGAGCCGCTTTTTCTGATATCCTCGCCGGAGATCATTTTTGAAAGTATGATTGAAAAATTGACCGAGCCGATCAAATACGACAAAACTCCGGCGATAACCGCTGTCAAAACCGCCATCTATTTTTTCTCCCCTTTTTCTCGAATTATAAACTTTATCGGCGTGCCCTCAAAGCCGAAACGGGCCCTGAACTGGTTCTCGATATATCTGACGTATGAGTAGTGCGCCAGCTTTCCGCTGTTGACAAACAGCACAAAGGTGGGCGGCTTTGTTCCCGCCTGGGTCGCGTAGTATATCTTGAGCCTGCGGCCCTTGTCGCTGGGCGGCTGCACCGCCGCCACAGCCTCGTTCAGCACGTCGTTCAGAACGCCGGTCGAGATGCGCTTTGAATTCTGCTCCACAGCCGCGTCCATGACCTCAAACAAATCATTCACGCGAAGGCCGGTCTTTGCGGAGATAAACACCGACGGCGCGTACATCATGAAGTTAAAGCCCTCTTTGACTTTGTTTTTAAAGTCGCGCATGGTGTTTGTTTCTTTTTCGATCAGATCCCACTTGTTCACCACGATCACCGACGCTTTGCCCGCCTCGTGGACATAGCCGGCGATCTTTGTGTCCTGCTCGGTTATGCCCTCGGCGGCGTCCACCATTATCAGACACACGTCGGCGCGGTCGACCGCATTCAGCGCGCGGGTCACGCTGTAGCGCTCGACGTTCTCATTGATCTTGCCCCGCTTGCGCATGCCCGCGGTGTCGATCAGCATATACTTTTTGCCGTTTCGCTCATACAGCGTGTCGATGGCGTCTCGGGTAGTTCCCGCTATATCGCTGACTATCACGCGCTCCTCGCCCAGTATCTTATTAACGAGCGACGATTTGCCCGCGTTGGGCTTGCCGACGATAGCAACGTGAATAATGTCGCTCTCATCCACGGACTCCGCGTCCTCGGGGAAATACTTCACTATCTCGTCAAGCAGATCGCCGAGACCCAACCCGTGGACCGAGGATATGGGCCACGGATCGCCCAGACCGAGGTTATAAAACTCGTATATCTCCATGGGCGGCTCGCCGGGTCTGTCGACCTTGTTGGCGGCCAGAACCACGGGTTTGCCGCTCTTTTGCAGCATGGCGGCAACGTCGCTGTCGGCGGCCGTCACGCCGTCGCGCACGTTGACGATAAGCACTATAACGTCCGCCATGTCGATGGCGAGCTCCGCCTGTGCGCGCATTTGACTTAATATAACATCATCGGTGCCCGGCTCGATTCCGCCGGTGTCGATCATGGTGAATTCGCGGCCGCACCATTCGGCGTCAACGTAGATCCTGTCACGCGTAACGCCCGGAGTGTCCTCTATTATTGATATCCGTTTTCCGGCGACCTTGTTGAAAAATGTGGATTTGCCCACATTGGGCCGCCCCACAACGGCGACTGTCGGTTTCATAATATCATCTCTTTTCTCCCTATACGGGGATATTCGCCCGCCCGATTGCGCTCTCCGCCTCCGCCCCGAGCGCCATGGCAGATATATTCTATCATATAATCAACACAATTTCAAGGCGTAAAACAAAAAACGCCGCGGAGTTCGCGGCGCCGTTTCACGAGTGTTA
>CANRHV010000062.1 GCA_947630505.1 uncultured Monoglobus sp.
TACGGTTCTGCTTTAAAGACAAGCATTTTTTCAATTTCGACGGCTTTTCGGAGCGGGCGAGTCATGACACCGACCCGAACCCGATCATGCGCCTGATAAAGAATATCGGCAGAAATTTAAAGGCGACCGGCCCATACTTCCTGTTGGGTGTTCTGCTGTCTGCGCTGTTTCAGAGATATGTTCCTGCCGACGCGTTCGCCAAGCTGTTTGTGAACAACGAGGGCTTCGGCCTGCTTATGGCGGCGACGATCGGCGTGCCGCTCTACGCCTGCGGCGGCGGAACGATCCCGCTGCTTCAGCAATGGCTCGCGAGCGGTATGAGCATGGGCAGCGCAGCGGCCTTTATGGTAACAGGCCCCGCGACAAAGATCACCAACCTCGGCGCGCTCAAGATAGTGCTGGGCATAAAGCATTTCGCGATGTATATCGCGTTCGTTATGCTCTACGCCCTAATAAGCGGATTTATTGTGAATTTGATTGCGTGATTATGTTTGTCTGTTGCTGACCAGCAAATAATTGTTCTGATGGATGCTAATCTTATATTATCGCAATAAATATCCACGCGGTGATAAGGATCGCGCAGCCTATGTACAACAGCCCTTTGGGGCTGTTTTTCCATTCTCCGGTCTTAAGGCCCCACATTACGGATATTACCAAAGCGAGAGCGTTGAACAATATCCAGCCCGCACTCTTTCCGATATCGCCGAGCATATCCACGGACAGACCGTAGAGCAGCAGGGCGGCGTACCACACAATGCTCGTGCCGAACAGCTTGATCGTTCTTGTGCCGCTGCCCTTTGCGATAAGCGTTTTCTGCTCGCCTTTCGCGAAAAGCTCGATCGCGCACCACACGATCCCCGCAAGACATCCGCTGACCAAAACGGGCATCCATCTCGCGCTCGAGGCCGCCGTCTGAGAGTAGCCGAAAAGCGCGAACTGTCCGGTTATGTTTTCTGAATGAGCGAAACCAACATTCATAAACAAAGTTTGTTCACTTACATAAATGGATTCTACAATTCTGTCAGACCGCACTCTCATAATGACGGTCTGACACCAAATCAGAAAGAGGCGATGTTTATGCGTGTATAATTATTCGCTTTTTTCTGTCTACTTTATTGACATTGATCCAAACGACTTTATCTTTCCATTATTATACCGCTTTTAGCGGAATTGTCAACTGTTTTATCGCATGACTTCTCCATGGTCGAGGCGTTGTATAAATATTTTTATTATTGTCTAATTTAAAACTTTGTGATATAATATAAATGGTGATAGTATGCGAACGGAAAATATAACCGCGGAGTTTGCGGATATGGACAAATTTATTGAGCTTAATACCGAGGCGTTTCCGAAGCAGGAGAGAGTGCCCGTTAAAAGCTTTTTGCAAATGGCGGATGAAGGGATTATTGACCTTATCGCCGTGTATGACGGGGATATTTTTGTCGGATTCTGTGCGGTCATGTCGGATGCGCCGACTGCGTATCTGTGCTATTTTGCTGTGGAAAAGAGTCTGCGCCGCCGCGGATACGGAGGAAGGATACTTGAACTGCTGCGCGAAAAATACGCGGGCTGCCAAGTGGTGCTCGATCTTGAGCTTGTCGATAGTAGCGCACCCAACAATGAGCAGCGGATAACGCGCCGCAATTTCTATTTGCGTAACGGTTTTTATCCTACAGGATACGGCATGGCGTATTTCGGCATGGAATTTGAAATGCTGTGCTGCAGTCCGAATTTTGACATGGAGGATTTTATGCGCGTTATCGACAAACTGAAAGTCAAAAACTTCCGTCCCCTCGTGTTTGAGGTGGATATATAATAACGCGTAAAAAGTTTTACAAGGCAAAATCACTTATTGTTTTTATTTTCTTTTGTTTTTGCTCCCCGCGAGTTTAAAACTCATGGCGATATGGCTGTATATCAGATCATCCTCGGCGGTGCCATCAAGCAGTACGGTTATCCAGTGGTCCTTGTTCATGTGGTAGGCAGGGAACACGCCGTCGCTCATTCTCGCGGAGCCTATCATCAGCGGGTCGCACTTTACGTCGATTATGTCGACCTCGTCTTTTGAGTCAAGACCCAGCTTGTCTTTGGTTATATTCATTATCACCGCGAACCATTTGTTATTGTCCCCGCGCCTCAAAACCGCGTAATCGGGATATTTTTTCCATAAATATTCGGGCCGCGCGCCAAAATTTTCGGCGGCAAATTTAAAAATCATATCTCTGTCCATAATAACACCTCACGTTTAAATAATACCATAAAAAACTCACGGCTTCAAGGTTTTAACGAAATTAACATGTCTTTGTTTCCGCTTAAAAATATTTCTTGAAGTCGGAAAAGTTTTGGGGTATAATAGCTTTATCATAAAAATTTAAAAAGGTGAAACTATGAGTGATTTTGAATACGCGAAAAAAAGGGTCGCTGAGCTGACCGAGGTTTTAAACGACGCCAACCGCAAATACTACGTGCTTGACGCGCCCGAGATCAGTGACTTTGACTATGACAAATACATGCGGGAGCTGATAGAGCTTGAGACCGAGTTCCCGCAGATTCTCAAGGAAGATTCGCCATCGCGCAGAGTGGGAGGCGAGGTCCTTGAGGGATTTGAAAACGTTGAGCACGCGGTGCGCATGCAGAGCCTGACCGACGTTTTTGACAAAAGTGAGCTGTTGGAGTTTGACGGTCGCGTGCGCTCGGCGCTCGGCGTCGATAAGCCCGAGTACACGACCGAGCTTAAGATAGACGGGCTGTCTGTCTCTCTCGAGTACAGAGACGGAGTGTTTTTCCGCGGTTCCACACGCGGCAACGGCGCCGTGGGCGAGGACATAACCAACAATTTGAAAACCATAAAAAGCATACCGCTGAGGCTCAGCGAGCCCGTGCCGTATCTCGAGGTGCGCGGCGAGGTGTTTATGCCCAAAAAAGCGTTTCTTGATTTAAACGAGCTGCGCGAGATCCGCGGCGAGCCGCTGTTCGCTAATCCGAGAAACGCTGCAGCGGGCTCCTTGCGCCAGCTTGACAGTTCGGTGACCGCGGGGCGCAGGCTTGACATATTTGTGTTTAACGTTCAGGCGGTCGAGGGTCTTGAGTTTTCGACCCACACCGAGAGCCTTGAATATATGAAAAAGCTGGGCTTTAAGGTTATCCCCGATCGCGGCGTTCAGCATGGAATAGAAGAAGCGTACGCCGAGATAGAGCGCCTGGGAGAAATGCGCGGAACCCTGGGCTTTGACATAGACGGCGCGGTCGTCAAGCTCAACAGCCTTGACGGCAGGGCGGTCATGGGAGAGACCACAAAAACTCCGCGTTGGGCGACCGCGTTTAAATATCCGCCCGAGGAGCAGGAGACCGAGCTGCTTGACATCGTGCTCCAGGTCGGCAGGACCGGAGTTGTGACGCCGAACGCGGTGTTCACTCCGGTCAGGATCGCGGGCTCGGTGGTGTCGCGCGCCACACTTCACAACATCGGGTATATACATCAAAAAGACATAAGGATAGGCGACTTTATAAAGGTTCGGAAGGCCGGCGACGTGATCCCCGAGGTCGCGGAGGTAGTGAAAGAAAAGCGCCGCGACGGGCTTAAAAAATATGAGATGCCCGCCGATTGCCCGGTGTGCGGCGAGCTGATAGAAAAGGCGGAGGATGAGGCGGCGACTCGCTGCGTCAATCCCAACTGCCCCGCGCGGCAGCTCAGAAGCGTTATACATTTCGCCTCAAAGGGCGCTATGGACATTGAGGGACTGGGCCCCGCGATCGTGGAGCGGTTTATTGACGAGGGGCTGATCTCAAGCTGCGCCGATCTGTACGCGCTCAAGGCGGAGCAGCTTAGCGGGCTTGAGGGCTTTGGCGAGAAGTCGGCCGAGAACCTGATAGCCTCGATCGAAAAGTCCAAATCCCGCGGCCTCGCGCGATTGCTGGCGGCGCTGGGCATACCGCTTATCGGAACGCGCGCGGCTCAGCTTATAGCGGGTCGTTTCGGCGATATAGACAAGGTTACGGAGGCGGACGAGGAACAGCTCTCGGCGATCCCCGATATCGGAGAGCGCATGGCTGCGAGCGTTGTGCACTACTTTTCGGACCCCGCGTCAAAAGAGCTTATCCGCAGGTTTAAGGAATACGGGCTTGATTTGACTTACGAGATCGAGGAATCGGGCGACGCTCTCGCCGGCAAGACCTTTGTCATAACCGGCACGCTGCCTAGTATGAAGCGCGGCGACGCCAAAAAGCTGATCGAGCGAAGCGGCGGCAAGGTCACGGGCAGCGTCTCCAAAAAGACCGACTACCTGCTCGCGGGCGAGGAGGCCGGAAGTAAGCTCGATAAAGCGAACGCTCTCGGTATCCCCGTGATAGATGAGGCGGAGCTTATGAGCATGATAGGTTAAAATATGCCAAAAAACACTTGACAACAATTTCGGAATGTGTTATTATAGCGTTTGGTAACCCATGGCTTTGTTTGCGGGATATACTTCACCACCCCTTACAAAGGCTGTGCGGGGCTAATATATTATGGAGGTGACATAAGTGGATAAGGACGTAAAGCAGCAGATCATTGAGGAATACGCGACGCACGAGGGCGACACAGGCTCTCCCGAGGTTCAGGTCGCGCTTTTGACCTACAGGATCAATCATCTGAACGAGCATCTTAAGACCCATAAGAAGGACCACCATTCAAGGCGCGGTCTGCTTAAGATGGTCGGCGTGAGACGCAGCTTCCTTAAGTATCTTGAAAAGAAGGATATCAACAGATATCGCTCGCTTATCGAGAGACTGGGACTCAGACACTAAAATGCCCGGCAGCCCGAGCCGAATCGGCTTGGGTTGCCTTGCGTTTTATTATAAAGGAGTATGCTTACTTTAGCAGTTAAAAACACGCATCCGAGAGGTGCCTGATTTTAAGTGCTAAACGAGCTGCTCTTTTGAAAATTATTATATTTCAAGGAGGAATACCAATGTCAAAAATTTATGAAACACAGGTAGCGGGCAGACCCCTTTCGCTGGAATTCGGCAAGGTGGCGGGCCTGGCAAACGGCTCGGTCATAGTGCGCTACGGCGACACGGCGGTCATCACATGCGCCACCGCGTCGGACAAGCCCAGAGACGGGATCGACTTTTTCCCGCTCAGCATCGACTATGAGGAAAAGATGTATTCGGTCGGCAAGATCCCCGGCAGCTTCACGCGCCGCGAGGGCAAGCCGTCGGAGCATGCCGTCCTCACATCCAGAGTTATCGATAGACCCATGCGTCCCCTGTTTCCCAAGGATTTGAGAAACGACGTTTCGATCGTTTCAACGGTTGTCTCGGTCGAGCAGGACAACTCGCCCGAATTCTGCGCCATGATAGGCTCGTCCATTGCGGTGTCGGTTTCGGATATCCCGTTCAGCGGTCCCATCGCCGCGGTATACGTCGGTCTGGTCGACGGCAAATTCGTTATCAATCCCACCGTGGAACAGAGAGAGCAGAGTGACCTTAACCTTATCGTTTCGGGCTCGGCCAAAAAGGTCGTTATGATCGAGGCGGGCGCCAATGAGGTTCCCGAAAAAGATATGTACGACGCGATCATGTTCGCCCACGAGGAGATCAAAAAGCTGTGCGCCTTCCTCGAGAGGATCATTGACGAGATAGGCAAGCCCAAGTTTGATTATGAGCATATAACCGTGGACGAGGCCCTGTTTGACGACATACGCGAGTACGCCGAGGACGGCGTGAAGCAGGCTCTTGACACCGACGACAAAAACGTTCGCGACGCCAGACTGCTGGTTGTCTATGAGGACGTGTACATGCACTTTGAGGACAAGTATCCTCAGGAGGAATACAAGGAGCAGATCGACGAGGCGCTTTATAAGCTCCAGAAAACCGTTGTCAGAAACTGGCTCATGTACGACAAAAAGCGCGTTGACGGCAGAGGCATCTTAGAGCTGAGACCGCTTTCGGCGGAGGTAGGTCTGCTGCCCAGAGCTCACGGTAGCGGTCTGTTCACAAGAGGCCAGACCCAGTGTCTGTCGGCCGCGACCCTGGCTCCCGTCAGCGAGGCGCAGATCATCGACGGCCTCGGCCTTGAGGACAGCAAGAGATACATGCACCACTACAACTTCCCGTCGTTCAGCGTCGGCGAGACCCGTCCCTCAAGAGGTCCCGGCAGACGCGAGATCGGACACGGCGCACTCGCGGAGCGCGCTCTGCTTCCGGTTCTGCCCGGCGTTGACGATTTCCCCTACGCGATCCGCGTGGTATCGGAAGTCCTCAGCTCAAACGGCTCAACCTCGCAGGGAAGCATATGCGGCTCGACTTTGGCTTTGATGGACGCCGGAGTTCCGATTTCCGCGCCTGTAGCCGGTATCTCGGTCGGCCTTATCACCGATCCCGAAAATGACGACAACTTCATGACAATGGTGGATATCCAGGGTCTTGAGGACTTCTTTGGCGACATGGACTTTAAGGTAGCCGGAACCAAAAAGGGCATAACCGCGATCCAGATGGACCTTAAGGTCGACGGACTTACTCCCGCCATAATCAGCCAGGCTCTTGAGCAGACCAGAAACGCCAGATATTATATCTTAGACGAGGTAATGCTCAAGGCTATCGATAAGCCGCGTCCGGAGATTTCGCAGTACGCGCCCAAGATCATCAACATGACGATACCCGTTGACAAGATCCGCGACGTTATCGGCACGGGCGGAAAGGTTATCCAGGGCATCGTAGCCGATACCGGCGCCAAGATCGACATAGAGGAGGACGGACGTGTGTTTATCGCCGCCGTTGATCCCGAGTCGGGCAAGCAGGCCAAAGAGATGATCGAGAGGATAATCAAGGAGCCCGAGGTAGGCGATATCTACGAGGGCAAGGTCGTCAAGATCATGGACTTCGGCGCATTCGTTGAGATCCTGCCCGGCCACGACGGACTGGTTCATATCTCTAAGCTCGCCAAGGGCAGAGTCAACAAAGTAACCGATGTTGTCAGCGAGGGCGATATGATAAAGGTTGAAGTAACCGAGATACTGCCCAACGGCAAGATAAATTTGAAAAAAGTCCTTGACTGATAAAAATAACTAAAGGCTGCCTTATGGCGGCCTTAATTTTATAAATATTAGCACTTGCAATTTGTCATTTAATGTAATACAATAATACTGTATTTTCAGGCAAATTTTTAATTTACATATATTATTTTTGGAGGTAAGCTATGAAAAAATTAGAGCAGCTTTACGAGGGAAAAGCCAAAAAGGTTTTCAAGACCGACGATCCCGAGGTTTTGATGGTCGACTACAAGGATGATGCCACAGCCTTTAACGGCGAGAAAAAGGGCACTATCCGTTCAAAGGGAATTATCAACAACCGTGTCACGAACCACCTGATGAAAATGCTTGAGGAGCGGGGGATCCCCACTCATCTGATCAAAGAGGTTTCCGACAGAGAGACATTGGTCAAGAAAGTGAAGATCGTGCCTCTCGAGGTCATAATCAGAAATGTAGCGGCCGGTTCTTTCTCAAAGAGATACGGCGTTGAGGAAGGCAGAGAGCTGCTGTCTCCCACGCTTGAGTTCAGCTATAAGGACGACGATCTGGGCGATCCGCTTATCAACACGTACCACGTGCTGGCCCTCGGCCTTGCCACAAAGGATGAGATCGACACGATCGCGAAATACGCGTTCAAGGTAAACGATATATTAAAAGAATATCTGCTGGGCCTTGGCATAAAGCTGATCGATTTCAAGCTTGAGTTCGGCAAGACGAGCGACGGAACCATAGTTCTGGCGGACGAAATTTCTCCCGACACCTGCCGTTTCTGGGACAAGGATACCAACGAGAAGCTTGACAAAGACAGATTCAGACGCGACATGGGCAACGTTGAGGACGCCTATGAGGAGATCATGAGCCGTCTGATGGGAGAAACAGTTTAATAAATAGCATCCGATAGGAGGTTTGTTTTGAGTAAGAATGACGAGATTTTCTCCGACTCCCTCCACGAGGAATGCGGAGTTATAGGTATTTATGATATGGGCGACGGCCTTGACGTTGCGCGGCTGACATACTACGGTCTATACGCGCTCCAGCATAGGGGTCAGGAAAGCGCCGGTATCGCGGTAAACAGCATAGACGAGAACGATAAGATACAAATTCTCCAGTATAAAGATATGGGACTTGTGCAGGAGGTGTTCAACAACCTTGTGCTCAACGAGCTCAAAGGCCGCGCCGCAGTCGGCCATGTGCGCTACACCACCGCCGGAGCCAGCCGCAGGGAAAATGCGCAGCCTCTTGTTTCAAGGTACCAAAAGGGCACCTTTGCCTTGGTCCACAACGGCAATCTTGTGGACATCGACACGATGCGCCGCAAGCTCAAGGATGAAGGCGCCATATTCCAGACCACCAACGACAGCGAGATCATAGCTCATCTGCTTGCGAAGGAGCGGATAAAGACCGACTCGACCGCCGAGGCGATCCTGCGTCTTATGGGCGAGATCAGCGGAGCCTATTCCATGATAATCATGACGCCCAAAAGAATGGTGGTCGTGCGCGACCCGCAGGGGTTCAGACCATTATGTATCGGCATGATAAAGAACTCGTATGTGTTCGCGTCCGAGACCTGTGCTCTCGATTCGATAGGCGCCGAGTTTGTGCGCGACGTTGAGCCGGGCGAGGTCATAGTCGTTGACAAAAGCGGCCTACACTCGTACCGCGACAGGTGCGGCGGAAAGACCGCGCTTTGCGTTTTCGAGTACGTGTATGTCGCCAGACCCGACAGTGTGATAGACGGTGTGAGCGTGCACGCGGCAAGGCTCAAGGCGGGCAGATTTCTGGCAAAGGAAAGCCCGGTCGAGGCCGATGTGGTTATCGGAGTTCCCGATTCGGGGCTCGACGCCGCTCTGGGTTATTCTCAGGAGTCGGGCATACCCTACGGCGTGGGATTTATCAAAAACAAATATATAGGCAGGACGTTTATTCAGCCTACCCAGGAGGAGCGGGAATCCGCGCTCAGGATAAAGCTTAACGCCATGCGCGAGGCCGTCAGCGGCAAGCGCGTGATAATGATAGACGACTCGATCGTCCGCGGTACCACCAGCGGCAGGATCGTTCAGCTCCTGCGCGACGCGGGA
The DNA here is from genome assembly GCA_947630505.1 of uncultured Monoglobus sp. Lineage (GTDB taxonomy): Bacteria > Bacillota > Clostridia > Monoglobales > Monoglobaceae > Monoglobus. Next base: position 9,089 of record CANRHV010000062.1, read on the forward strand.
GCCAAAGAGGTGCATGTGAGGATCTCATCGCCGCCCTTTAAAAATCCCTGCTATTTCGGCATAGACGTGGCCGACAGAGACTCGCTGATCGCGTGTCAGATGTCTGTTGAGGAAACGTGTCGGCATATCGGAGCCGACTCGCTGGCGTATCTGTCGCTTGATGCGGTCGACAAGATAGCCGAGGGCTCAAGGTGCTCAAGATGCACAGCCTGCTTCACCGGCAAATACCCCGTCCGCGTCCCCCAAGAAGAAAACCGATAATCTTTATTCGCTAATCAATACGTTAACAGCTTCCCCTCAAGGGGCGAGCCGGGCGGCCGGAGTCGTCCGCCCCTACGGCAGTTTTGCGTACTTTGGTCGTAGGGGACGACGACCTCGGCGTCCCGCAGGGCGGCAACCTGCCGCCCGTCCTAATCACTATTTGCTAATTACTAATCACTATGTTAAAAGGAGTATAACATGAAAAACGAAACAGTTGTGGTGATCGACTTCGGAGGCCAGTACAACCAGCTCATCGCTCGCCGCGTGCGCGAGGCGAACGTGTATTGCGAGGTCGTGCCGTATTCGAAACCTATCGAAGATATAAAAGCGATGGAGCCCAAGGGCATAATTTTCACCGGCGGCCCCAACAGCGTGTTTGACAAAAAGGCGCCCAAGCCTGATTTTGCCGTGTTTGAACTCGGCGTGCCCGTGTTGGGTATCTGCTACGGCGCGCAGCTTATGAGCATGGCGCTGGGCGGAAACGTACATAGCGCGAACACTCGTGAGTACGGAGTGACCGAGATATGTCTCGATACAAACTCGGTTCTTTTTAAGGGTATGGACAAGAAAAATCAATGCCTTATGAGCCATACCGATAAGGTCGAGGGCCTGCCCGAGGGCTTTAAGGTCGTGGCGACGACAGCCGACTGCCCCATGGCGGCCTTTGAAAATACCGAGAAAAAGTTTTTCGGCGTCCAGTTCCACCCGGAGGTAAATCACACCCCGTTCGGAAAAGAAATGATAAGAAAATTCCTGTTCGATGTGTGCGGCCTGTCGGGCGATTGGACAATGTCGGATTATGCCAAGAATTATATTGAGTACGCAAAAAACAAGATAGGCGACAAAAAAGTGCTCTGCGCACTCTCTGGCGGTGTTGACAGCAGCGTCGCCGCCGTGCTTCTCTACAAGGCGGTCGGCAAAAATCTGACATGTATATTCGTCGATCACGGCCTGCTCCGAAAAAACGAGGGCGATCAGGTCGAGGAAGTGTTCACAAAACAGTTTGATATTAATCTTATCCGCGTCAACTGCGGAGACGTTTTCCTTGGAAAGCTAAAGGGCGTGACAGACCCCGAGACCAAGCGTAAAATTATAGGCGAGGAATTTATAAGGGTATTCGAAAAAGAAGCCAAGAAGATCGAAGCCGTTGACTATCTTGTGCAGGGCACGATATATCCCGACGTGATCGAGAGCGGCACCGGAGACGCGGCGGTGATAAAAAGCCACCATAACGTCGGCGGACTGCCCGATTATGTTGATTTTAAAGAGATCATCGAGCCGCTCAGAAACCTGTTTAAAGACGAGGTCAGAGCGCTTGGAACCGAGCTTGGTATCCCCGAAAACCTCGTGTGGCGCCAACCGTTTCCCGGTCCCGGCCTCGCCATCAGATGTATAGGCGAGATCACCGAGGACAGGCTCGAAATACTCAAAGAGGCCGACGCGATCTTCCGCGAGGAAATAGCTAACGCGGGCCTTGAGCGCGACATCAACCAGTATTTCGCGGTTATAACCGATATGCGCAGCGTCGGCGTAATGGGCGACGAGCGCACCTATGACTACACGGTTGCGCTCCGCGCCGTTACCACCACCGACTTCATGACCGGCGAGTGGGCCAGAATCCCCTACGACGTCCTCGAGACCGTCAGCAAACGCATAGTCAACGAGGTTCCCCACGTAAACCGCATAGTCTACGACATAACCTCCAAACCCCCCGCTACCATCGAGTGGGAATGATGTACGAAACGGCTGAACACCGCATAAATACTGGGTTTTTCGAAAATTAAAAGGTGTTT
>CANRHV010000063.1 GCA_947630505.1 uncultured Monoglobus sp.
GTTTCACGGCGTTTTTAGTGGAGCCGATAAGCGGATTCGAACCGCTGACCTATTCATTACGAGTGAATCGCTCTACCTACTGAGCTATATCGGCGCTCACAAATATATATTATACAATATGTTTACGTGATTGTCAAGGCCTATTTTGCGGCTTTCGCAAAAATTTAATTCTTTGGTAAAATGTTATAAGTTTATTTCCAAAATTTTAATACACTTTTTATGTTATTTTATTGACAAACTCGGAAGCTCTGTGATACAATGACAATGCGGAAGTGTATTTTCACTTCAGCCGGGAGATGTGTTTTTCAAAGTTCACATTTTCCGCGTTTAAGACTTTTTATGTTTAAAACATTAAACGTCAATGAACGATTGTAGCAAACCCGGCGAAAGCCGGGGACGCAAAGCTATGGGGTCTAAAGTGAGACGCGCGGACGCGCGCGGCTGACAATGACAGCCCGGCCGCCTGCTTCTGATATGCCGGCAGCGACGAGGGATGAGCGGCTTGCCGCGGGTCCCGACTCACAAGACATATCGAACTACAATTTAATAATTGAGCAAACCCGGCGAAAGCCGGGGACGCAAAGCTACGGGGTCTAAAACAGTTTCGCGCGGACGCGCGCGTTTCGGTCATGACAGCCCGGCCGCCTGCTTTGGTATACAAGCAGTGGGCGCTTTTCGCGCTCTGCGATTTATCGCGGTATACCACAGGAAAGTTTGATCGTTTTAATCCATAAAAACTTGACCAAACGGCAAACCCGGCGAAAGCCGGGGACGCAAAGCTATGGGGTCTAAAGCAAGCTCGCTTGCTATGACAGCCCGGCCACCTACTTATTTAATTAAGTCGAGTCACCGCAAGGTGATAAGTGTCATTGCCACCCGGCAATGGTTTGTGAAAGATTGGAGGATTATCATGACAAAGACTTTGAAGAGCATTTTTGTTCTGTTGATCGCGGTTGTTGCTGTTTGCAGCGTATCTGCTTATGCTGCTGAGGAAAACACGGCGCTTGACGCGGCTTTCGAGACCGCTATCGCCAACTATGCAACAACAGTAGACGTTAGCGAGTTCAATGTTACGGCCAATGACGCTATGACCGCGTTCCTGGCTTATTTGAACAAGACACCGAGAAACTTCTTCGTTTCCAAGACTGTTGATTGCGCTTATTCAACGTCCACAAACAAGGCTACGACGCTGACAATCACTTATGTTGACAGCCCCGAAGCCATCAATGCGAAGCTTGCGGCTTTCGACGCAGAGGTTGCGAACATCACAGCCCTCGTTGACGGTTCAATGGCGGCAGAAGAAAAGGCAAGAATTATCCACAATTACTTGATCGAGAACTGCTCTTACGATCTGTCCTACACGGCTAAGACCGCTTATGACGCGATCGTGAACAAGACGGGCGTATGCCAGGCGTATTCTTCCGCTTATCAGCATGTTATGAACGCGGTTGGCGTGCCCTGCACAATTGTAGAGAGCGACGCTATGAATCACAGCTGGAACGTTATCGAAGTTAACGGCGCTGCGTACCACGTTGATGTAACTTGGGACGACCCCATCGTAGACGGAGAGAACACGAACATTATTCCTTTCTATGACAACTTCATGAAGAACGACGCTGAGATTTCTGTTGACCACTACGCATGGAGCTGATTCGAAAAGTAATAATAAAGACGCCCGGCAGAGGGCGTCTTTTTTTGCGCGTTGGTATATGTCAAAATTGCAAAACAAATTTGTAATATATTTTGTTGATTTTGCGAAATTTTCTTGACAAATTGTGCGATGTGTGGTAAAATTTATCTTATTAGTACATATATTTATCAGGATGTGTAATTAAATATAAATAATATAAAACATGATATACGAAACGGAGATGAATTTATGTTTAAAAGATCAATGCGCGTAATTTCAATGGTCCTCGTGATCGCGCTGACCGCAGCGCTTGTGCCCGCGGCGGTATTCGCGGAGGACGGCGATCCCGCTCAAGAGGGCGGGGAGCAGGTGACGCGTCAAGAGTTCCCGCTTGATGTGGTGCCCGAGGAGGCCGCGGCGCCCGAGCCGGAGCCTCTTGCCGCGCCCGAGCGGCCGGACACGGACATGGAGGAAGAGGCGCAAATTGGCGCCGAGCCGAGCGACTCCGAGGCTTTGCCTTCGCCTTTGACCGATGATATAGAGATCAAGGATAATGCAGAGGCTGTCCAAAATCTTCCTTTGCTCGGAAGCACGAGCGAACATTCGGAGCTTCTCGGCCACGGCGAGCCGACCGTTGAAGCCGCCTCGGCGGAAGGAACATGTGGAACAGATGTTATATGGCGGTTATTTGACGGAGTTTTGACGATAAGCGGTAGTGGAGAAATGCAAAATTATTCCAAATCCGGAAATGTACCATGGAATGCGTATCTTAGTGCAATAGAATCTGTAGTGATTTCCGAAGGTGTGAAAAGCATTGGAACTTACGCGTTTTATAAGTGTGAAAATATGACATCAATAATGATTCCGGAAACAGTTCAAACCATTGGTGATTATGTGTTTTACGGATGTTCAAGTATTGAAAAAATTGATTTGCCGCAAAGCGTTAATAAAATAGGAAAATATACATTTTATGGATGTTCAAATTTGGAGATAGTTAATTTTCCGAAAACTGTAAACAGTTTTGAAAGTGACAGCGCTTTTACGAATTGCTCAAAACTTGTATCTGTTGTTTTGCCTGATGGAATTAAAAAAATAGATAATGGAATGTTTTATAATTGTGGCAAAATGCAATCGGTTTATCTTCCTGAGGGTATAACGAATATAGAGAGATACGGCTTTGGTAATTGTAATAGTCTTGAGGAAATAAAATTACCTGATACCTTGGAAGAAATCCGCGATATGGCATTTATGGGCTGCGGTTCACTGCGGGAGATAACAATACCGGACAATGTTACGATCTTATATAATACATATAAGGCATCAGGAGGTATTTTTGAAAATTGTGTTTCTCTTGAGAAGGCTACCATCGGCGATGGAGTTAAGTCTCTTGATAATTATCTTTTTAAAGGTTGCGGTAATCTCAAAGAAATTATTCTTCCGATTAATTTGTCAACTATTGGCAAGTCATCATTTTCCGGCTGCAAAAGTTTGATAAGCGTGACAATACCGGAAAGCGTAACAAGCATAGGTGATGCTGCGTTTAGCGGCTGCAGCGGTTTGACAAGCGTGACAATACCGGACAGCGTAACAAGCATAGGCGATGCTGCGTTTTCCGGATGCGATAGCCTGAAAACCGCGGGACCGATCGGAGGCGGTTATGATTATGAGTTTGGCTGGATCGGCGCAATACCCGATAATATGTTTTATGGCTGCGGCGGCTTGACAAGCGTGACAATACCGGAAAGCGTAACAAGCATAGGCAATTCTGCGTTTTACGGCTGCAGCGATTTGACAAGCGTGACAATACCGAGAAGCGTAACAAGCATAGGTAATAATGCGTTTAACGGCTGCAGCGGTTTGACAAGTGTGACAATACCGGAAAGCGTAACAAGCATAGGTGATGCTGCGTTTTCCGGATGCGATAGCCTGAAAACCGCGGGACCGATCGGAGGCGGTTATGATTATGAGTTTGGCTGGACCGGCGCAATACCCGATAATATGTTTTACGGCTGCGGCGGTTTGACAAGTGTTACAATACCTGACAGTGTTACCGGCATTGGCGCTTATGCTTTCTACGATTGCAGCAGCTTAACAAATGTAAATATATCCGACAGTGTTACCGGTATTGGTAATTATGCGTTCAGTAAGTGTACGTCCCTTAACCACATAACTATTCCTGATAATGTTACAGAGATTGGAGAAAATATTTTTAGTAATTGCACAGGATTGGAATCGGTATATGTAGGCTCGGGCACTAATAGAATTAATCGGCGTATGTTTGAAAACTGTTTAAATTTATCAACTGTTATCCTAAATGATAATATTACAAGTTTGGAAAACGGTTCCTTTTATGGATGTAGAAATCTTAAAAGTATAAGTTTACCAAGTAAGTTAAAAGTAATTGCAACGAGTGTTTTCTATGATTCGGGAATAACGAGTATTGTCATTCCCGAAAGCGTTACAAATATAGGAACTGGTGTTTTTCCGAATAAGTCAATTCTTTATGTATATCCGGGTTCTGCTGCGGAGAGCTATGCACAGAATAACGGATACAAATATGAATACGTAAGCGGTCAAAAAACATCAGTAAATTTGCATACCGAAGATGGTTTACAGATTTTAACAGGGTATAGAATTGAATGGTATTCGGAGAATTCTGACACTCCAATATCGAACGAGAATGATTTGTATGCAAAAGAGGCGGAATATTATTATGCCAAAATAATATTTGATGAATCGACAGCGTTCAAATTCAGACAGCCGCCAATGATTAAGGTTCCATATGGCCAAAAAATCAATGTAAATATTCAGTCAATAAATTCAGTTGTAACTGAGGCGGTAATTATAGGTGAAAACAGTAACATTCCCGAATCACTGTCGGTGGAGATAAAAGAAACCGTTGGAGATCATACAAGAAGTAGAGTTGTAGAACCGGATGATAAAGGCAGATTGTCTTTTGAGATAGCAAATGTTACAACAACAGTTAAAGTCTCGGCTGAAGGATATTATTCTGTTACAAAATATCCTATCGTAGGAAGCACAGATGCTGCAAAAATAGATTTGGGAGAAATAATTCTTAAACAGATTACAAATAAAAAAATATATGTGAATTTAACCGTAATGTCGGCAGTTACAAGCGCGGATGTGCCAAGCAGCACAAAAGTTAATGATTTCAGCGGAATTGAATTTTCTTTATATGATGAAAATCAAAAGGCATATATTGATAATTATACGGTCGAATACCCATATGTAGTTATTGAGGATAATCCGAATAATGATGAAATTACCGTATCGGCAAAAATGCAAAATACAAATGAAGCGGCTGCTAAAGTTGTGCCTACGGACAAAGGATATTCTTATGCAGAAATAACACTTCATGAAAACGGAAAAATGACAGCGAGAAATGTGTTATCTGATAAACGCTTCATGGCATTTGTATTTGACAAGGATGGCGCAATGCGTCAGAGAATAATTTCGGATAATTACAGTTTCACCAGTGACTCTTTGTCTGATGGTTTATATACTGTTATATTTATGGAGAAAAATGTTATATTTAACAGTTTTACAAATATTGAACAGATATATACTTATGGATTACAAGAAAATCGTGATTATACTAAATTTGATATTCCGATTTCAGCAGGGAGTATATTTGAAATTGAAAATGTAAATGTTCCGAAATTTAATTTAAATAATTTTTCGCATACGGTTGATAATTCAACAAAAGTTGAGGTGAATAAGGCAGAAGTAACAACAGGAGATTATATTACGGTAAAGATTGAATATGAAATAGACCCAAGATATACATCTGAGAACGAAAAAATATTAATTGAAACGCCTGAAAGTTTAAGTATAGCAAACGGAAGCCTTACTTTTGACGGAGAAAATATATCGTATACAAGAGATGATGATGGCAATATAGTTATTGCTACAAACAAATCATCAGGTGTGATTAAATTTTATGTCAGCGCAAGCGAGGAAGGCAGTTTTCAAATTAACGCCGGATTATCGTTTGACGATAATGGAAATCATTATATTCAGTCTATTGGAGCAGCAGCATTATATGTTGCCGGTATGTTTATTAATGTACCTAATGTTACAGCAACTAAGGAAATACATGTTTCAGGAAGTACAAGAAGAAATGCAAACATAATCATATATGATGGGAAAACAGAAATAGGCAGAACAAATGCAAATGCAAATGGTAGTTGGTTATGTATGGTAGAGCTAAATAATTGTACCAAATATTCTAACCATATTATTAGCGCGGTTGCCGAATTTTCGGATGGAACTACAATAACAAGCAATAAACAGAATGTGTTTTATGATCCGGATGCACCGGAAGTATCAAAAGTGACCATGTACAGTCGTAGTGGTGCGGTATTATATGATTTTAAAAATCCTACTCTTATCGGTTCACATTATAGTTACTGGTATGAATATCCGGAATTTACATTTACAATAGAGTTTATTAATGATATACCTGCTGATAGTAACGTATACCTGAATGTTTATGGAAATATGGATATAATATCCGTCAAAGCTGAATATGCTGCTGATAAAAAACTTTGGATGGCTAAGCTTGATGTGGAACAGGGATTCCTGCCGGTTAATGTTGAAGTCCAAGTTAAGGGATACAACACTATTGTTGATTCAAACGGAGATTACATCAGTTCATATAGCTATTCTGTAGACGATTTGAATAATATTGCATCGGCAAATTCGGAGGATCTTGATATTTCAGACAGTGATTTTAATAAGTTTGAAGAAATAGATCCGGTCTACGGAATATGTAAAATAGGTGATAGTATAGCAGCAATGGAAAACGGGTATGTTAGCTATAGCGAAGACGAGTTAAATGATCTCAGTATGGGATTAAAAAATGAGAAAATCAGCTTAATTGAGCTCGATGACGGTGCGGTAGTATATTTGTATACCGGTATAGAAGACGGCTTATATGTAAGTCAGATTATTTCTGATTGTGATACCGCATTAAAACTCAGTAATATTTTTGATAAGGAATATGTGAATCTTATTTCAAACAAAAATAACTATGTTGCATTTACAACAGTTATGCTGTTTGGAATTCCTGATGATAAGATTGATGAAGTAAGAAATCTGTTTGTGAATCTTAACAATCTTTCCGTATCAGCAACAGAGGATAGCGAAGATCCTGATATAGCACAGGCTCAAAATTTTGGGGATGATATGTGGGATATAGCTTCGGAATGGTCCGAGAAGGCATATCTTGCAAGTCAGAAGTTTATTGATATGATGCAAGTATTTAATCTCACTATGGATGCTTTTGACGCAAAGAAGGGTCCGGATTGGGATGAAGCGATGTGTTTTATGTTGGATACCGAAAGGGATATGATGATAACTGAAATTAAAGATCATATTGTACAGGAAATGTATAATATGTATCAAAACATTGACCTCAATTCCCCTTATTTTCAAGAAGCAACTGATATAATTAATGAGCTTGAAAATAATTTGTCGGTTTTAAATAATTTAGATATTGGGGTAACAACTGTAGAATTTCTAGCAAATTTGCTCGATAGAACAGGAAAAGTTAAAAATGTAGTGGGTTTACTTGATAAACTAAAAACTACTAAGGAATTTGCGGATATTGGAAAATATTATCGGAAAATGAGTAATGTTATGGATAAGGAGCGACGGCGTAAAAATAACGATAATGACAATAATTACAGTGAAAACAGTAGTAGCAGATTTAAAAATAGCTATTCAACGAATACCGGATTTGGAAATACATCCGAAAAATATTCCGGGAGAGATTCGGCGTATTGTATAGACCCGTCGGGATATGTTTGCGAGGCGGTTCCTTCCAACAGGCTTGAGGGCGTGACCGCGACGGCCTATTATCTCGACGATGTGCTCGATGATTTCGGCGAGCCGACGGGCGAAAAGACGCCATGCGTATGGAACGCGCTCGATTATGACCAGATAAATCCGCTTATCACGGACGCGAACGGCGAGTACGCCTGGGATGTGCCCCAGGGCAGCTGGCAGGTCAAGTATGAGAAAGAGGGCTACGAGACCGCGTATTCCGAGTGGCTGCCCGTGCCTCCGCCTCAGACCGAGGTCAACACGGCCATGGTATCAAAGGCGGCGCCCGAGGTCACGGCGGTTAACGCCTACAAGGATGGTGTGAAGATAACATTCAGCAAATATATGCGGATCGACACGGTGAACACAAACAGCGTCAAGCTCACAAGCGGCGGAGCGGAGATAGCCGGAACAATAGCTCCGATCGACGCGGAGGCGTCGTTTGACGACCCGAACGTGATGTACGCGAAGACATTCGTGTTCACGCCCGCGACCGAGCTGTCGGGCAGCGTAAGCGCGCGCGTCAGTGGAGCCGTGAGCTACAGCGGAACACCGATGGCGGAATACGCGGCGGATTCGGCTGTGAAGGCGGAACCCGAGGAACTGTCGGTCGGAGAAAGCGTCGGCATAGGCAGCGGCTCAACGGCTGAGATAGGATTCGTAATACTGCCGAAAGAGGCGGCGGCGGGCGCGAAGATAAACGTCAAGAGCCTGTCTCCGAACATAGTCTCGGCGGCCGCCGAGACCGCGACGGCGGGAGCGGACGGCAGAGGAAATATCACGGTGAACGGAGTTCTACCGGGCAGCGGAGATATAGTTCTCGAAATAGAAGGCACAGACATAAGCAAGACGATACGCGTAAATGTCGCCGCGATATCCGCGGGCAAGTTTGACAAAAAGCTTGTTCCGATCGAGGTGAGCGGAGCGGCCGCGGGACACGCGATAATCGCCGCGGCTTACGACGGAAACATTATGGTCGGCAGCGCGACGCGGACGGCGTCGGGCAGCGGAACGGACATATTGAATCTGGAGTGCGGCGCGAACACCAAGACCGCTAAGATAATGGAATGGGAGTCGTTTGACAGCCTGAAGCCCGTGAAACCCGCCGAGGAACGGCAGATAAACTAAAATTTTCGATCAATATTGATACAAAGTCAATATCGAGACAAAAAGGGCATCGGATTTTCCGATGTCCTTTTTCGCGCCTTTAACTTTCACCAATCGACGGGGGTTTCGGGCGGGTATATTTGTTAAAGTTTTTACAAATTCGGGTTGACGATTTTTGCATTTAGCGATATAATATGTAAGTTGGTATTTTAAAGAAACATATTAAATTTTTACACTATTGGAGGAGATATTTTATGAGCAGAGTATTCAATTTCTCGGCGGGTCCGTCTATGCTTCCCGTTGAGGTACTCAAGAAGGCGCAGGAGGAGATGCTCGACATGGGCGGCAGCGGCCAGTCCGTTATGGAGATGAGCCACAGGAGCCCCGAGTATCAGGCGATCATCGACAAGGCGGAGGCCACATTCCGCGAGATCATGAACGTGCCCGATAACTACAAGGTGCTGTTTTTGCAGGGCGGAGCCTCGACCCAGTTCGCCATGGTCCCCATGAACCTGGGCGGAAAGTCGAAAAAGGCCGACTATGTCACGACCGGTCAGTGGGCGAAAAAGGCCCTCGCCGAGGCGAAGCGCTATATCGACGCCAAGGAGATAGCGTCGAGCGCTGACAAGACGTTCTCGTATCTGCCCGAGGTCGACAAGAGCATGCTCACCGACGGCGCCGACTACGTTCATATCACATATAACAACACGATCTATGGCACGCACTACAACACCATGCCCGACTTCGGCGACAGAACGGTCGTTACCGATATGTCGTCCTGCATCCTCTCCGAGGAGGTAGACTTCACGAAGTTCGGCCTGGTGTACGCCGGAGCCCAGAAGAACATGGGCCCCGCGGGCGTCACGGTCGTGGTCGTGCGCGACGATCTTATCGGAAACGCTCTTGACATAACGCCCACGATGCTGAACTACCGGACTCACGCCGACAACGGCTCGATGTTCAACACGCCGCCGACATACGGAATTTACATTTGCGGTCTGGTGTTCGACTGGATCAAGAACATGGGCGGCGTAAAGGTCATGCACGAGACCAACGTTGAGAAGGCGAAGATCCTCTATGATTTCCTTGACAACTCAAAGATGTTCAAGGGCACGGTCGTTCCCAAGGACCGCTCACTGATGAACGTGCCGTTTGTGACCGACAGCGACGAGCTCAACGCCAAGTTTGTGGCCGAGTCCAAGGCTCAGGGCTTTGTGAACCTCAAGGGCCACAGAACGGTCGGCGGAATGAGAGCCAGCATCTACAACGCGATGCCTGTTGAGGGCGTCAAGGCGCTGGTTGACTTTATGACTAAGTTTGAGAAGGAGAATTCATAATGTATAAGATCAGAACACTTAACAAGATTTCCAAAAAGGGACTCGGCGTGCTGAAAAGCGACAAGTACGAGGTCTCGGACGAGTGCCAAAATCCCGACGGAATTATTTTGAGAAGCTTTAAGATGCACGACATGGAGCTGCCCGACAGCCTAAAGGCGGTCGCCAGAGCCGGTGCGGGCGTCAACAATATCCCGATCGAGAAGTGCAGCGAGAAGGGCATAGTTGTGTTCAACACCCCCGGCGCCAACGCCAACGCGGTCAAAGAGCTGGTCATCTGCGCGCTGCTGCTCTCATCGCGCAAGGTCGTTCAGGGTATAAACTGGGCAAAGACCTTAAAGGACGAGGGAGATCAGGCGGGAGCTCTGGTAGAAAAGGGCAAGTCGAACTTCGTCGGCCCCGAGATCGAGGGCAAGACCCTCGGAGTTGTGGGTCTGGGCGCCATCGGCGTTCAGGTTGCCAACGCCGCCCACCATCTGGGCATGGACGTTATCGGCTACGACCCGTATCTCTCGGTTGACTCTGCCTGGAACCTGACGAGATTCGCGGAAAAGGCGGAAAGCCTTGACGATCTGCTCGCAAAGTGCGACTATATAACAATTCATGTTCCCGCGACGCCCTCAACAAAGGGTATGTTCGATTCCGAGGCGTTCAGCAAGATGAAGAAGGGCGCAAGACTGCTCAACTTCTCGCGCGACACTCTGGTCGACACGGGCGATGTTATCGACGCGCTCAACGACGGCACAGTTTCGTGTTATATTACCGACTTCGCCACGGCGGATCTTTTGAACCACGACAAGGTTATCTGCATGCCGCACCTGGGCGCTTCCACTCCCGAGAGCGAGGAGAACTGCGCGGTCATGGCGTCAAAGGAGATCAGGGATTTCCTGGAAAACGGAAATATCAACAACAGCGTAAACTATCCCACATGTGATATGGGTAAAAAGAGCGGTGACCGCATAACCGTGGCGCACAAGAATATACCTAATATACTGCATAAGATCACGGTCATCATATCCGGTAAGGACAGCATAAACATCGATCACATGCTCAACAAGAGCCGCGGTGACTACGCCTACACAATGTATGACGTAAGCGAAAAGATCGACCCCAAGGTAAAGAAAGAGATCGAAAGCCTCGACGGCGTTATCAAGGTAAGAATACTTTAATAACGTA
>CANRHV010000064.1 GCA_947630505.1 uncultured Monoglobus sp.
GGCGTTGAGGGCATGGGCTTCGCGATCCCGATCTCAGAGGCAAAGCCGATAATATCCGACCTGCTTGAATACGGATATGTTAAGGGCAGACCCGTTATCGGAGTTTCCACCCGCGACGTCAACCAGTATATGGCGATGCAGTACGGATGGCCCCAGGGCGCTCAGGTCATGGGCATAACCACCGACAACGCCTCGAAAGCCGGTCTCCAGCAGGGCGATATAATCACCAAGATAGACGGCAACGAGATAAAGACCGGCTCTGACCTCACGAACTACAAGGACACAAAATCACCCGGCGACACCGTGACGCTTGAGGTATACAAATACGCCACGGGCGCGACGGAGAGCATTCAGGTAGTGCTCAGCGAGCAGACACCCGACTAAACCAAACACTCAAAAGGCGGCGCCGCTTTGGACGCCGCCTTTTAAAAATCCGCTTGAATAACAGCTGATTTTTGTTCCTAATTTGTGTATAAAGCCGATTGATTTTTATCCGCGGCTCGTGTATAATTATTGCGAATCGATTTAAAGTTTATAATACGGAGGAGAGCCTATGGTCGACGCGAATAATAACCTCTATCGTGAATTCCTGGACGTGATCGAGAATCTGATCGACGCGCCCGAGTTTAAAAGACTTTCGGAGTGCCGCCACCATTACGGGGTGACCCGCATGCAGCACTGCATAAACGTGGCGTATTACAGCTTTGTTGTGTGCAGGCGTCTCGGGCTTAACTACAGAGCCGCCGCCAGAGCGGGGCTGCTGCATGATCTGTTTTATTATGATTGGAACAGCGAGACCATGAGCTTCAAACAGCACGCCTACAGCCATTCGAAGGACGCGCTTAAAAACGCCGAAAAGCTAACCGAGCTCACCGAGCTCGAGCGCGACATAATCAAAAACCACATGTGGCTTTGCGGCGCCATATGGCCGCGGTACCGCGAAACATACATAGTGTCGGTCGCTGACAAGATATGCGCGCTGTGGGAGGCGTGCCGCGGCGTCCGCGTAAAAGCGGCCGATCTGGTGAGCAAAAACATAATCGGCTCGCGGGCCGCATAATAATTCACGTTTTGGCAATAATAACCCGAGAAACAATAAATATATTCTATTCGGCATGAATTAAATGCGAAACGCAAAACGCGAAATTCGAAAGGAGAAATGACAATGAAAAAGTTTTTAACGGCTGTCCTCGCCGCCGCGCTCGCGGTGAGCATGCTTGCGGCCTGCGGCTCATCGGACAAAGCGCGCAACGCGGCGGAGGATGAAAAGCCCGCGGCGGCCGAAAAGGCAAAATCCACCCCGAGTCCGACAGCGGCTCCGAGCAAGGCGCCGTCGGCAAAGCCCGAATCGGGTTCGGATGGATCGGAGGCAACGCGCTCGCTGCAGACCGCCGAGGAAGCGGCAAATGACCAAGTCACCATACAAAACGAGATCGACAGCATCAAGGGTCTGCTCGACGAGGGTCTGTACGACGACGCGCTGATGCAGATAAACGCTCTGCTTACCAAAAATCTGACCGACGCGGACAAAGAGCTTATCGACCAGTACAAGCAGCAGATCAGCGAGTATATGGGCGGCGGTCAAAACGAAAATCAAGCCGCGGATGAAGGCGACGGCGACAGCGGTCTTATAAATTAGAGTATCAAATTTCGGTTCTTGAAAAGGGAGCCGAAATTTTTTAAAATTTTTTCCAAAAAATATTGAAATGCATAAATCATTATGATATAATCTCTTTAACGTATAAATTAAAGGAGGAAAAAATATGTTTAAAAACAAACTGTTAAAGGCGATCGCTTGCGCTGCGGTCAGCGTTGCGATGCTCTCGTCGGTCGCGTCGGCTATCGAGGTAAAGGTAAACGACAAGGTGATCAATTTTGACGAGGAGCCGATAATGGTCAACGACCGCGTTATGGTGCCGATGCGCGCTATATTTGAATCGCTCGGCGCGAGCGTTGAGTGGCACGAGGCAACGCAAAGCATCACGGCCACAAGAGGCTCCGATGTGATAGAGATGGCGATAGGCTCCACAACAATGAAGGTTAACGGAAAGTCTGTCAATCTTGATCCGGGCACCGCGCCAATACTGGGAGAGAAGCGTACGCTGGTTCCCACCCGCGCGATCGCTGAGGCGCTGGGCAGCACGGTTTCGTGGAACGACGCTACCGAGACGGTTTCCATAGTTGACGAGACGGGCGGCGCGAATCCCAACGCGTTCGATAAGTATGTTGCCGACTGGAAGTTTGCGTATGAGGAGTTTATCAACAGCAAAGAGGGAAAATTTGAGCTTATATACTTAAACAATGACGATATGCCCGAGATCGCCATCATTCCCGGAAACGCGGTTTTGAACGGCGTGAGCATTTACTATTATTCGGGCGGCGTTTTGAAGCCGATCGTTGACGAAAACGGAAGCGACAGTTTCGGCACCTACGGAAAGATGAACTACAAAGAGCGCAGCAATATGATAGCGTACGACAACGGCAGCATGGGAATTTACAAGCGCTGCACCGCGAACGTAATCAATAATGTGGCGCATGTTGTGGAAGAGTACGAGTTTAACTCAAAGAGCAACACCGCCAAGTGGAATGGAAGCGTGAAGTCCTATGACGCCCTTGACAAAAAGTTCAAGGAATTGATCAAAGACTACAAGACGATCGACTATTCAACGGGTGGAACCGTTATAAAAGCGGAAAACGTTAAGGAAGCTCTTGACTTATATAATTAAAATTAATAAAATGAATTAAAATTAATAAAACGCGGGATCGGCGATAAGCGCCGGTCCCGATTTTTTAATACAGCTTTTTAAATGATTTGTAATGGTCGTTTGTGTAATATACCGCGCCGCCGCTTGTATATATGAGCCGCTCGGCGCCGCGGTAGCCTCCGCGGTAGTTGACGTCGCACTCCTTGTATTTTTCGTTTTTGGGCAGCTTTTTCTCATAGTTGCCATAGCGGTCGCCTCCGATGGATTTTCCGGGCGCCACCTCGTCCAGGTTCCCCTCGCCGCTGTCCCAGCCGAGGCGCTTCGCCTCGTTTTTGGTTATGTAGTTCCCGGGCAGCGTGCGGTACGTGTGGATATAAAGCGCCACATCCTCGGGCGAGGTGTACTCCCCGTCTTTGTCGATCTTCATCGAGGCGGCTGTCGATCTTGTCATATCCGACGAGTCCGCCGCGTCCGGATCGACCGCGCTCTTCGAGATCCCCGCTCCGTCTTGGGCGCCGCCCGAGCAGCCGGTCAGAAAACAGCCGAATATCAGCGCCAGCGCCAAAAGCGCCGCTGTGATAAAACCGAATATTTTTCTCAAATCTATCGCCTCGCTTTTGTTGTTGGATATCAGTCATATTACAATATGTTAATTATATCATATTTTCCGCACCGCGGCAACAGATTTTTGAAAATAAAAACAGACCTTCGAACAAAAAGACGGTCTGTTTGTTTTTTATAAGTCTTGCTCGCAAATAACCTTGGACATTTTGACTATCAGCTCGCGCTTGCCGGCGTCGCACTTGTCAAAATACCCGTTAAGTTCATTTTTCAAAACGTTTATCTCGGCGCCCTCAATGCTGTCGCGAGTTATATAATCCAAAGAGGAACCGAGAACGTCTACCAGTTTTGAATATGTCTCAAAGCTGCCCTTGCGCTTTCCTATCTCAATACAGGCCAAAAAATTTGTGCTTATATCCGCGCTTTCCGCCAACTGCTCCTGCGTCATTCCGCGGCTCAGGCGCAGTTCCTTTATCCTTGAACCGATAAGATAATAGTCCATACTGTTCACCCGCGCTTTCACTCTTTTTCTTTATTCTAACAAAAAAGATATATCAAATACATTGATTGTTAATCAAATTTTAAAATATAATATTGACAAATAATCAATGATATTATATAATATTTGTTAGACAGTCAATATAGTGCGGTTTAATTTTTAAATTATAATAATAATTGGAGGAAAAATTATGTTGAATGAGAAAATCAAGGGCGCGGTCGCGGGACTGCTTATCGGAACAACGTTGACTACAGGTCTCGCCTTCGCGAAAAACGGAATTGAGGCAATTCAGGCCGAGTACAGCGACATCAAGATCTATATAGACGGCGTTTTGCTCTCGCCCAAGGATGCCAACGGCAAAACGGTTGAGCCGTTTATTTATGACGGAACCACATATCTGCCCGTACGCGCCGTCGGCGAAGCCATAGGCAAACAGGTAAGCTGGGACGGCGCAACAAGCAGCGTATATCTTGGCGAAAGACCTGGACAGGTTACATATTTGACAGACGTTATGGACGCGTTCACGTCGGAATATTATGAAAAATACACGACAGAGAACGGAAAAAGCTTTAATATGGGAGGCAATAGATTCACAAACGGGTTTGTTTTGCAATATGAAAACAGTGAGGCCGTATTTAATCTGAACGGAAAATACAGCGCTGTCAGCTTGGATTTGGGCCATATTGACGGAACGGATAACAATGACGCCGAAGTGCAAGTTTTTATTGATGACAGATTGGTCAAAGAATATGAAGTAGGCTATGATGATGTTCCGCAAAAAATCACAATACCGGTAAATAACGCATTAAAAATTAAATTCAGCATAGTCAGAAGCAATGACTACTACTTCTCCGGAGCGATCGGCTTTGGAAATATAACGCTGCAATAGTATGAAATATATAAATAATTAATAATTTATGGAGGGAAAACAGTATGAAAAAACAGAAAAAATTATTGTCCTTAACGATCGTGATAGTGTTAATTGTTTCAACAATTTGCGCAATACCCGTATCGGCAGCCGAAAAATGGCCGTCGACGAGTAAGATTCAGACTTATGTGTTATCGAATAAGAACGACACGACCGTTTACGAAACCGCAACATCAACCAAAAAGTACGGAACAATTTACGCGACCGATTTGATTACGATAAAGGGATATGATAAGAGCAAAAAGCGCATTAAGGTCACGTATCCGGTAAGCAAAGGTACGAAGACAGGCTGGATACCGCTGTCAGCGGTATCCAAAAGCTCATGGAACAGCGCGACGAGTTCATATACCGCCTCGGCAAAGACAACCACATATAAAAGGGCGAACACATCTTCTGAACTCGGCTATATATCAAAAGGTGACAAGGTATATAAAATTGCCACATCGGGCGATTATACCCAGGTAATTTATCCGATATCGGGCGGCTACAAGATGGGCTGGATCAAAAATAAAAACCCGGAGCCGACACCTAAGCCGAGTAAAGAACCCGATTCGAATACTTGGCAGTATCCTATTAAAGGGTATAAAATAACGCAGGGATTTGGTCATAAAACTTCAAGCCCACCAAGCAAATCGAGAACACATCATTCCGGCTTGGATATAACGAGCAGCAGTGATAAAACTGTCTATGCGCCCGCAGCCGGAACGGTAAAAAGTACCGGTTATAACTCGGCAAACGGTAATTACATCGTTATAAAGCATAGCATAGGTAATAAAACCGTATATTCGTTTTATGCGCATTTGAAATCTAAAAGTATAAAAGTCAAAAACGGACAAAAAGTTTCCAAAGGAACTAAATTGGCCACATATGGAAATACAGGGCGGTCATTTGGCGCACATCTGCATTTTGCAATTACAGATACATATAAAAACGGATCATATTACGGATATATATCATCATTTTCGGGAAATAAGAAGAAATACGATGGAGTTACATTTTATGATCCTTCATATGTAATTAAGTATAATAAATTGCCATAAAACTGTTAAATAACAGAATAGGAGTCTGAAGATATGAAAAATAAAATAACAAGAATAAATTTATTGGTTTTGTCACTGTTATTGCTTATATCATCAATTTGCGTAATGCCGGCATCTGCGGCAGAGAAATGGCTTGCGACAAGCAATATCAAGACATATGTTTTGTCAACAAAGAATAATACAACGGTGTATCAAACAGCTACATCGACCAAAAAGTACGGAACAATTTACGCGTCAGATCTGATTACTATAAAGGGATATGATAAGAGCAAAAAACGTATCAAGGTTACATATCCGGTTAGCAACGGCTCCAAAACAGGATGGATCCCGCTTTCAGCGGTAACCAAAAGCGCGTGGAACAGCGCGCAAAAAGATTATAAGGTTGGGAAAAAAGCGACCACTTATCGCAGAAGCGACGGAAAGACCGAATTCGGGTACATATCAAAGGGAGACAAAATTTCGGTTATCGCTACTTCTGGAAGTTATTCGCAAGTGATTTATCCGATATCGGGCGGATATAAAATGGGTTGGGCAAAGACTAAGGATTTGATCGAGGAAACTAAAGAGCCCGATAAACCAACCGCAAAGTCTCTTGCCGATACAGCCGCCAAAGAAGTCGGATATCAGGGAACGGGCAAAAACGGCAAGGGAAAAGGCGACTATACCAAATACGGCAAATGGATCGGTGCAAACGGTCAGGCATGGTGCGCGAGCTTTGTCAGCTGGTGCGTAAACCAATCCGGCGTCTCAACTAAAAAAGTTCCCCAAAAAGCCTCCTGTAATACCATGAAACAAGAATCGAATTCTTATCACAAGTGGAGCGGCAGCGCACTTAAAAATATTAAAAAGAATGACGTCATTTTCTTTTCCGAAGGTAATCAGGACAGTCACCATGTAGGCGTTGTTTACTCGGTATCCGGCTCTAAAATTACGGTTATCGAGGGAAATACCAGCAACGATAAAGTTGAAAAAAGGACTTACACTGTTGATTCAAAGAGCGGAAGGATAACCAAAGGCTGGAGCGGTCACTATTTCTGCGGATATATTTCAGTAAACTAAAACGGGTTGGCGGAAGGCTTTTTGCCTTCCGCTGTACCTTATAATTTTTAATATGCAAAAGGAAGTGGAACAAATGAAAAAATGTTTAAGGCTTTTTATTACAGGGATACTTATCGCGCTATTTTTTGGCCGGGAAGTTTTTGCTGATACCGCGATAACAACTTTTCCCGTCAACATGGATAATGTAGGTTCATCGTTATCAAAAGGCAGCTGCGGCGAAAATCTGGCTTGGAATGTGGATAAGTCCGGCATTCTCTATATATATGGAACCGGTGAAATGAATAATTATAACGGAGAGTGGCCTTGGAGCGATGTAGAGGACGATATTGTAGGAATTGAAATTGGTCAGGGTGTTACAAATATTTCAGATGAAGCATTTTCATTTCTGGAAAACTTACAAAGTGTCTCAATTTCATCAACAGTTACAAAAATCGGAAAAAATGCTTTTCAGAACTGTGTATCTCTTAAAAACGTCGAACTTTATGACGGTTTGAGAAGTATCGAATCAAACGCGTTCGGAGTGTGTGAATCGCTTAAAGAAATAACAATACCCGCATCGGTAAACAATATCGGAACAAATGTTTTTTCAAAATGTATTAACTTGGAAGCGATAAACGTTTTGAGTGGAAACAGAAGTTTCAGTACGCGGGACGGAGTGCTGTACAGTCATAATATTGATAAGCTTATTGTGTATCCCGCAGGAAAAAAAGAAAAATATTTTGATATTCCGTCCACAGTTGATAGAATAGGTTTTGGGGCGTTTGCTGACAGTAGAAATTTGGAAGGCGTAACCATTCCGGATACAGTTACCTCAATTGAATCTCAAGCTTTTTATGATTCGTCAATAAGTGAAATTCATATTCCTCGCTCAATTACAGAAATAGGCGAATCATCTTTTAGAGGATGTACAAATTTAAGAGTTATTGATATACCGGAAGGTGTTAAAAAAATAGGAGATGCGGCATTTTATTTTTGTGCATCAGTAAAAGAAATAAATTTACCCGGTACGCTTTCTCAAATAGTAAATTATGCTTTTTATGGGTGTAATTCTTTAGAGACGGTTTATTATAATGGTTCAGAAAGTGATTGGAATAAAATTTCGGTGGGAATAGGCAATGATATTTTGATGGAGGTAAATCATGTATTTGCAAAAAGTGATTTGCCTAAACCCGAATACACACCTGATCCTGCGGTGCCAACAAAAAATCCGATTTCAACGCCTAAACCGACTATTGCGCCCGAATTACTCTATGAAGATGAGATTAATGATGAGTCCGATGATAATTATAATAACAATGATTATACCGATGAAAGTGATTTTGAGAAAAATTCGGATTTGGATGAATTTAATGATATAAGTGATGATATAACCGATAAGAAAGAGAATGATCATAACGGCGATTTGATTGCGTCCGATTGGGCGCAGGATGAAGTAAACAGAGCTTATGAAAAAGATCTGATTCCCGAAGAAATGACAGGTGAGGATTTAAGCGATATTGTTTCCAGAGAAGAATTTGCGGCACTTGCGGTGAAACTTTATGAAAAATTATCGGGAACGAATACGGAAGCGATTGGCGTTCCTTTTGATGATTGTTATAATGGCCGGAACGCATATTTTGATTATATAGGAAAAGCATACTCGGTCGGAATAACAAACGGCGTCGACGCTTATCACTTTGAACCCGAAAGCCCCATAAGCCGACAGGACCTTGCCACAATGATCCTCAGGGTTATAAAAAGATATAAAATTCCTGACTGGTCGATCGAAAATGACGCGTATTATCACGTTGATACAACCGGAATACAACCGTTTGCCGATGACGGCGACATATCTGATTATGCGAGAGAGCCGGTCTATTTTCTCGCGAAATACAATGTGATTTTGGGAATTGACGCGACCCATTTTGCGCCGCAGAATCTGACGTATGAGCAGACCGCCACCGGGTACGCTACCGCCACAAAGGAGCAGGCGATCCTTATGTCGCTCAGAACGTTGAATAATATTTCCGCTATGAATTTGAACTGACATAATGCGCAGACGTACCGTAATTATAATTATATCAATAATACTGATTTTGTTGTCGGCGGCATGTTTTGCTTGGCTCAAATTCCGTATGGAAGTAGGCGAAGAATTAATCGCCGATGACGAAGAGGTCGACTCGTATTATGAGTTATATTGCCTTGGGGAGAACAACCCTACCAACGCGATTTTGTATGACGGAAAAGTTATAAGCGCCAATGTGTGTGAGATTGTTTTGGACCCTAATTACGAAACAATTAAAAATCTTTATGTGAATGAGGGAGATTATGTCGAGCAGGGCGATATATTATGGTCTTATGATACATCCGAAATACGTAATGAGATCTCGGAGCACGAATATCAAGCGCGCGTTGACGCCAATCAGGCCGAAAACGATAACGGCAGAATAATACGCGAGCTTGACAACGCGATCGCGGACAGAGAAAAACAACTCAATGATGCCGGCGAGAAGATAAGGCAGATACGTATTAAAACGGCGGAAAAGGAAGACGCGCTGCTATTGGCTCAAAGAAAACAAAATCAATCGGTGAAATTGAATAATTCCAAAACAGACAGTTTAAGCGACGATCGGGATTCCGGTTTTGCTCAAAATGATTCTGATGACGATGCCCAAGACGATAGGCTCAAAGAAGACGACGGATTTGACGAAAGCTTGTCATCGGAAATCGAGAAACTTAAAAGTGAGCTTGAAAATTTGAATACGGAGCTTGAATCGGCGCTAGATGACCTTAACGAGACGGATAGGTCGACCGCGGAAACGGTTGAGCAATGCAGGATCGAGGCTGAGTTTGGCAGGACTGCGTATTACCCGGAAAGCGCGGAATTGAACGCGCTTTATGATAAACTCGAAGGCGCGGATGTCCGCGCGCCGAGGAGCGGAATAATATCAGCGTTAAACATAAAGGAATTCGCCGCCGCTGACAGCGATGTTGCCGCGGAAATATCGGATTCGGACAATACCAGGGTAGAAATCGAAGCAATTCAATCCGACGTTGTGCGGATATATCCGGGAATGGAAACGATGATATGTATGGATACGATTACCGGAATACGCGGCGTTGTAACGCAAATTGTTAAAACTCCGATCAGGAGCGATGAAGATGAAGAAACCGAAAGTAAATATAAGGTTATGATAGATTTTTTGTCACAATGTGACAATTTGTTTATCGGCATGAATGTAAAAGTTGAACTGTTAAAAGAATATAAAATGTTTCCCTTTGAAATTCCGGAAGAATATATTAACTCCGATGATTCGGGTGACTATATATTTACGGCGGAAAACATTTCGGGTGATCAATACAGAGTAACAAAAAGGTATATTCAAAAGGGTTTAAGCTACGAGCGCGAAGGTCGAGCAGAGATTTATTTCGACGGCATAAGCAACAAAACGCTTGTTGTTACGGATCCTTCCGGAGAGCTTGAAGACGGCTGCGTTATAGACGGATCATATTCTCAAGAAGATACCGAAAACGAGGAAGGTATAAGCGAAACGGCAGAGCAAGAGGAAAGTGAAGAAAATGATGAGTCGGAAGACGCCGAGATCGACGCGATGAACATAAGCGTCTATGATATTCGATATGACAGCTACTTGAAACGCACGGTTTATAATGTTGTTCATGATTGGGATCTGGAAGACGCGGAGGGCAACGCTCTCGGAGGAGCCCATTTCATAGATGTGCATACCGGCGAAAATGTCGGCGGAGCCGGATAATATTCAAAATAATCTAAAGCGGAGGCTGCGGCTTCCGCTTTTTGTTTTGATAAATTGACCTTTTGGGTTTGAATTTCAACCACTCGGCTTGACATCAATGACAAACGCGGGATATTATTGTATAATAAATTCGCGAGGTGATGAAAATGAAAGTGCAGCTTGAGCAGGCCGAGCTTAAAGAGCCGGAGGTTATCGTTCGCGGCGATCTGTCGTCAAACGAGGTGAAAAACATTGTCGGGCTCCTCAGCGGAAAGACAAGCTTCCGCAAAATGTTTTTCTATAAGGGCGAGAGAGAATACCTGTTTGATCTAAAAGAGGCCGCCTATTTTGAGGCCGCGAAAAACGGGGCCGCCGCCCATATACGCGGCGAGGTTTTCACGGTCCCCGAGCGGCTTTGCGAGCTTGAGGCGATCCTCGCCTCGAAAGGCTTTGTGCGGATAAGCAAGAGCGTGATAGTCAACGCGGAATATGTCGCGTCGGTCGAGTCGGAGTTTTCCGG
>CANRHV010000065.1 GCA_947630505.1 uncultured Monoglobus sp.
CCCGTTTTGCGCTGCCGCGCCCTGCGCCGCTGCGGTAACTCCCTGATTAAATCCCGCAATATTGACATTGCCGGTCGTGACATTTGCGTCCATCGGCAATTCCGCTGCGGCGGCGGGCGATACACCCATGATCAGATCAAATACTCTTGCCACAAAACCCTCGGCGTTCACTTCGCCCGGCGCCACGTTGGCATTTGCCGTAATATCCACCTGACCGGTCTGCTTGTCGATCGTCGCAAGAACTTCTTGCGCTTCGTTTAATACATCAATGTTACCCTCGGCATTGACTTTAAGATCAACGGCACCGAGCGCCTGAAATTCCTTAATAGTCTCTCCGGCCTCGTTGAGTACGGAAACGTCGCCGTTCGCTTTTAAAGAAACATCAACATTGCCGATTGATTTAAGGCTGTCGATTTGATTTTCCGCTTCCTGAATAACTCCGAAATTGCCCTTTGCGTCAATGGTTATTGATTTGTTTTCGGGTATCAGGTCCATAGCGTGCGCCATATCGGAGAGCTTATCTGCAACGCCGCCTGTGTCCATGCCGTCAAAAATCCCCTGTTGACTTCCAAGCGACGCCATATCTGCGATAACGGCGTTTATCGCGTCGCCGCCGTAATTTGCGGCTTCCGAGGCGGAATTAAATCCGTTTGCCATAAGTGCCGCTTGCACCGTAGCTTGATCGGCTCCGGCTCCCCAAGACTGCATGACTCTGATGCAATCATTCAATGTTGCATTTACTGCATCGCCCCCGGCGGCAAACAAATCATTTGCTGTAGAAAAGCCGTTAAGCTTCAACGCCGCTTGTTCTGCGTAACCGCCCATTGAATTAAGATCGAATCCTACCTTTTGACCATATTCGCCGATCTTAGCAATATTTTCCCAGGCGGCAGCTCCGTCACCGTTTAAAATTGCTTCGCCGATCTCATTTATTCTAATATCACTGCCTACCTGCGCGGCTTTTTGATATTCACTGATCGAGTTTTGAGCAGCCGTTATATCATCGTTGTTTTTGTTAATTGATTCATCAATTTCCTTTATGCGATTATCTACAGCAGCTAATGCGTCAAGTGCCATATCTGGATTACCCCACTGAAAATCGCTTCCCGTCAGTCTTTTATATTCGTCGGTGACAGCTTTGTATTTTTCCGAGAGTTCCGGAATATCAAGGCCGCTGTATTCCCAATCCGCATTAAGATATGTAAGTCCGGCCTGCAATTCTAATAGATCAGCTTTATCGGCAAGTGCCTTTTGATTTTCAAGGTTTAAATTGTTGATCGCATTATTGAGCTCCGGAATTTTGACACCGCCCTCTGTTACTTTGGCGTCCAGTTTCGCAAGTTCGGCATACTTTTCCGCTCCGGCCATATATGATATATTATCCGCCGCCTCTTGACTTACATTATTTTCTTGCTGCAAAGCGTTCAAATATTCACCGTAGTTATCTATAAACCACTGTATAAGCTCTTTTCGTTTTTCAAGCGCCGCATTGTACGCTTCGTTTCCTTCGGGAGTTCCGTCGGTTCCCATGCTCAACACACTGTTTACTTCGCGCAGCTGTTTCGCGTGTTCCGCGGCGGAGTTTGCCGCCTCGGCCGAAGCCCGTGCGGTTTCCGCTATTTCGGTCGCTCCGTCTCCACTGTGAAGCAATTCCAATTCGGAATTTCTAATGTGTTTGATCAAAAGTTCCCTTGCTTCGTAAAGGGCAAACAATCCCGCCGCAATTCCGCCGAGAGTGCCAACCACCGGCAAAGCCGCGCTGCTCAAGCCTGTAAGTCCCGTTCCGAGAGTTGTGAGCATTTTTGAAACTCCTTTGGTTTCAACAAGCCTTATGAGGTTGTTTCCGAGCATGAACATATTGCCCAGCTCTTTTGTCGCCGCGCTGCCGATTTTAAACTTTGTCCATGTTTTGGCAAATCCGACCGCATTGTCAATTATCTTATCGGAATTATCAATAACATTATCCAAAAACTTCATGACCGGCGGCGCGGATTTCTCAATTACCCCTGTTACAACATCGGATATTTCGGGCATCTTTGCCGAAAGGTGTTTTATAAGACTATTGAGATTGGGCGCCAGAGTTTCGCCGATTCCTATTCCCATATCTTCATACAATCTTTGAAGTCTCGCGAGGGCCCCTTCCATTGTATCGGTTTTGATGTCGTAGAAATTTTCAAGCGATCCGTCCGCGTCACGATACGCCGCCGCCAGGCTGCGGATTATTGGCGTACCGTCCGCCGCCGTATCGGTAAATCCGGACATGATTTTTGTAAGCGCTCTATATCCCCGCGTGCCGCCGATCAGCGTGAATACCTGGTTTCGTTGTTCGTCGGTCATGTTCTTTGTTGCTTCGTACATATCCCCGAAAACATCAATAATATTTCTGGTGTTGCCCTCGGCGTCAAACATTGAAAGTCCGAGCTGCTGCATACCCTTAAAGCTTTCTCCC
Organism: uncultured Monoglobus sp.; assembly: GCA_947630505.1. Lineage (GTDB taxonomy): Bacteria > Bacillota > Clostridia > Monoglobales > Monoglobaceae > Monoglobus. Next base: position 2,450 of record CANRHV010000065.1, read on the forward strand.
GAAAGCTTCTGCATACGCGTCAGCACCGTATTGAGCTGAGTACCCGCTGTTGCGCCTTTGGTTCCCTGGTTCGCGAGAATACCCAAAACCGCCGCTCCGTCCTCAACGCCTACGTTCAGCGAACGGAATACGCCGCCGACATTCGCGAGAGATTCAAGCAGCATTTGTGATGTATAGTTGGCCGAGTTGTTACCTTTTGCCAAAACATCAAGATAATGCCCCACGCTGTCAATGCCTATACCCATTGCCGCCATTGTATCAGTAACCAGATCGGAAGTAGTCGCAAGGTCCATTCCTGTCGCCGCCGACAGCTTTACAACGGGTATAAGCGCCTTTGAACTCTTTTCGACCGACCAGCCCGCAAGACCCATATACTCAAGAGCGTTGGCTCCTTCCTGTGCCGATTTTACGGTTTCGCGTCCCACCTGCCGTGCGGCCTCCGCAAGCTGATCATATTCGAGCGTTCCTTTCGCAACGTTATAAACCGCCGCGGCGCTGTTTACCGCGGTTTCATAGCCTTTATAGGTTTCGATGCTGTCTTTAAGCACCTTTGCGCCGGCCATCGCCACGCCGAGAGTTACGGCGTTGCCGATTTTATTTACTCCTCTCGAAAGGCGATTAAGCTGCGCCTGCGCGGAATTAACGGCCGCGCCGAGCGAACCGTCAAGTCGTCCCGCTATTCGTATCGCAAACAATAATTCTCTTCCCGCCACTACGTCGCAACTCCTTCCGCTTACTCAATTCCCCGTAAACGGGCAATTTCGCCCGCTACAGGGTTGCTCCTCTTTCCCAAAAACGCAAGCGTTTTCGGGAGCCCTTTCCTCAAATTCTGTAGGGGCGGATATTATCCGCCCGGCTCCCCTTCCCTTTTAAGGGAGGGGGAGCTGTCAACATAGAGACTAGCGATTAGCAAATAGTGACTACGCGGAGATAATTAGGCAAAAACCATTACTATATCCCCGCGACATATGCCTAGTCCCTAGATCCTATTTCCTATTCCCTACGTTGACTGAGAGGGGAAATCTATTCCCTCTCATCTTGATAACAGACAATAGACAATCGCAAATTGTCGGTTGTCTGTTATCAAAAATGTATTTTTAAAACCCCGCCGGAAATCATCACACCAAAGGAAAACATTATACAAAAGGGAGGTAGCTTCAATATATTCCGGCGGGGCCTTAAAGCAAAATCTTACAGGAATTTATCAATTCCCTCGCGGACATTAACACCGTTCATGATATAAACGCTGTTGAGCACGTCGATCTCCGCGATCGTAAACTTCTTCATGTCCGCGTCAACGCTCTCAAGCTTGATGTAGGTCAAGGTCAGCTTGACCTTGCTGTCCATCTTGTCGGAGCGTTTCAGTGTTCCGAGCTCTATCTCTTTGGTGTAGCCCTTAACTTCGAGCCTGAGGCCGGTGTTCTCGAAATCGTGCGTCGCCGCCTTGCTGCGCTGCGCCGCTCCGTAGATAGCCAGATGCGCGGCGTTGTTCAGGCTCATAAGGCTTGCGGCCTCCTCGTCCATAAGAATAAACGGGACTTCCATTTCCATGCTCTCGGTCCTCATGCCCGGCATATCGAGCTTGCCGCCCGCAAGATCGGCTTCCGCCGTGATATTCGTTATGGTCGGCAGCGTGACCTCCGAACCGTTTCCGACAAACTGATTAAGGTTGTTGTCGGATAAAACGTTATAAAGTCTGAAATCATATATCTGCGAAGGTATGTTTGCTTTTGGCATTACGATTCACTCCCCTCTCCAAATAATGAGTTTTGAAGCGCGTCAACGTCATAGCTGAATTCCGTCTCGACCGCCTCCATGGGTATGTTCGCGGCGATCGGGGCCCTCTGCTTAAAGTGTCCTTTAAGCACATCGGACATTGGATTATCCGCCGCGTAATACTCGATCCTGCCCGCAACGATAATTCCCTTGTTCACGTATGACGCCAGTTTAATATTGTAATCGGTGATCGCGCTCTCGATAGCTTTTCTGCCGATAGGACCGTCAACCACGGCGAATGTCGAGTTGATAAAATCATTCTCTATCCAGAGGAACGAAAGCCTCGTCATGATCCAGCGCTTGACCGGGTCGGTCGTGCTCGGATAGATCGCCGTGTTATTGCCCCAGGCATAAAGTCCGTTGCGCGAAATAATAGTAACGATACCCTCCGCGTTAAGCTCGTTTCCGTCCTCCTGGTCGAGGTCAACGGCTGTGCCGTCCTTCAAAACAGCGCCGTCGATCGGAATGCGCTTGTTCGAGGGCGACTCGCACGTAACGCCGTCTGTGTCGGCGGCGCGCGACATTATAAGTCCGCCGATTATCGCGCTGTAAGGCAAGATATATTCGCCGTACTTTGCCATGGGCCAAACCGCGATAGTGTCCTCATCAAAAGCGCGGCCCTTCTTTTCCTCGATAGCCTTTTCTATCGTCTTGGCCTTGTCGGTGTCAAGGTCCGCGATCACTATGCCGTGATAGCAGCCGTTTACCGACTTCGCCTTTTCTTTCAGGATAGCCGTAACCGTGTCATCGGTCGTCCAGCCCGGCGCCGAATAGAGGAACGGCGTTACCCCGAGCTTCGGGAACACGTTTTTGATAACCTCACAGCCGCTGCGCTTGCCGGTTGCCTTATCGACCGCACCGATTATATCCGTGTTCTTGACCTTCTCGGGAGCGACCTTGTCATATGTAACCTTTACCGTGCCTTCCTGCTTCTCCTCAAAGTTTACATACAGCTTACCGTCCAGCCACATTGTGTCGAACTTATCTATCGACTCGCCTTCCTCTTTGGTGATCTTCAAGGTCGAAACGATAACATCGTCGTCAATGACGATCTGATCGTCATTCACCGGCTTTGAAGCCTCCGGGACACTTATCTTGTGATTTTCGTTTGCGGGATCAAGCACATTGATAAACACAACGGGGCCGACGCCGAAAACCGAAAAATTCACATACATTGACGCGCAAAGCGTGAATTTGTTAAAGTCGGTCGAGTACCCGATCTTCTCCCTGCAATCCTGCAAACTTTCGCAAAGCACCGGAACATTCACGGCCGAGCTCGGATCGTCCAGCATATGAACGGGCGCGGTTCCGATAACCACCTGGGCCGCCGGGACCTGCACGACTTCGCTCATATCGGTGTTGGCTGTGCTTGTGTAATTGCCGTGTAAATACTTACTCATATTTTTTCTCCTTCCTGTTTATTTTCCGAGCTCCCGCGCGTACTCCGCGGATTTGCGGTAGCAGTACGCTATGTGGCTCTCGGTTATTGATTTTTTCTTTAGCGCGGTCGTCAGCTCCGAAAGCGGAACAACAAGTTCGTTTATATACGGCCTGTTGAGTTTTTCGGGAATACCGCCCGAGAAAACCGTGCCGGACTTTACACCCGGCAGATCCGCCCCGATATAAACGTTTAGTTTTTCTTCGCCGGCTTGGCTTTTAGCCTCGGCTGCGTCGTCCTGTTTTTCGGACGGATCAGCCGTCACCTCCGTCGGCTGAATTTCGCTTGCCGCCTCGGCAGCGGCAGTAATTTTCTTTCTCGCCATAATATCATCATCTCCTTTCGTCGCCGCTCCCTACGCTTGCTTGTCCGCCTGTTCGGCGGAGCGTCGCCCGCTTCGGGTCGGCTCCTCTTTCCCACGAAACGCACTCCGTTGGCGTTCCGCGGGAGCCCTGCGCCCTTTGGGCGCTCTCTGGCTCACCTTTCCGCAAACCCTGTAGAGGCGGATATTATCCGCCCGGCTCGCCCCTTGGGGAGAGCTGTCACCGCAGGTGACTGAGAGGGGTTCTATTCACTATTAGCTTTGCCGACTACAAAAACCCCTCAATATCGTTGTACGGCATCGAATATGTCGCCCAATGTGTTTGCAGCGTCCCGATGAAATACGGTATCGCCGCATCGTCGTCAACGACCCACTTGATCGGGTGAATAAGCCTGAATCTTGTTCTGAGACCTTCATTCGCGAGAAAATAATCTTTCATGCGGCGTAAAACGATCATCAGTGATTTATACCCCGACATATCACTCGACCAATCTTTGATTATAACGATTATGTCGATTTGAGTATCTTGCGGCTCGGCGGGTTTTTTCTCGGTCCCGCCACGCATTTTCACGATACAGCAAGGAAGATACTTGTCGTAAATATCCTCATAAGGATCGGCGGCAAAAGGCCGCTCCTGTGTTTCGCCGTTTTCCTCGTAATCCTCCGAAAGCGGCAGATCCTGAAAATGAACTTTCATCTCTCCGGGCTTCCAAAGCGAAATTTGAGGAAGTATCTCTTTTTCAAGAACGTCAATAATTTCTTCCTGCAAATCAATCTCGTCATGTCCTTTGCTCATATCGTCACTTTTCCTTTCAAGCGCTCGGGGCGGAGGCAGGCTGCGGCCGAAGCCGCGTTAGCGGGTTCGTGGCATTAAAGTATTTCATTTGCTCTAATAAACGAGGCCACAACTCATTAACTGTTTCCGCTCATAAGGCGCAACCGGGCGGGCAAATCAATTCAGAAAAAGCAAAGCTTTTTCATCATTAGAACCCCAATATCTTTGATATCTCCTCGTCAAGATATTCATAGAATCTCGCGGTGCCGATCTCCTCAAGTCCGGACGCTTCCTGTGTGTCCGGCGAACCGTGCGCCGACGGTGAAGAAAGCGAATAAAACGTCTCGACCGGATATCTCGATTTTCCCAAACGCACCCGCACTCTCGGCGGCGGATTTACAAAAGCTTTATTGCCGTATTTGTACAGCTTTTTATAGCCGCGGTTTTTGTTGATCAGCGCGCTTGTAACGGTCTTTCCCGCTCGTACTTTAAAATAATCCATACGAACCGCCGAGCCTTTGTCCTTAAGCACCGCCACAAGGTCGCCGACCGAAGCGCGCTTAAAGGCAAATTCATTCAAGTGTCCGGGATCCGTGTATATGCTTTTTGCCGCCTTCTCATCGGCTTTCTTGGCGTCCCGCGCCGTGTGATTGATAGCGGTCCTGACCGCCATTCTTATACGGCTGTCTTTGATCCCCGCAAGCTTTTCTCGCGCATACGCCAAAGCCTCATCTGTATCAATTTCGATTACAACATTCTGAGCCACGTCGTCGCGTCTCCCTTCGCTTATCGTAAATCCCGCAAAGCGGGATTTCCTCACCGCTGCGGGGCCGCTCCTCTTTCCCACGAAACGCACTCCGTTGACGTTCCGCAGGAGCCCTTATCTCCTTCCTTACAGCGCCGGGGGCGGAGGCAGGCTGCGGCCGAAGCCGCGTTAGCGGGTTCGTGGCATTAAAGTATTTCATTTGCTCTAATAAACGTGGCCACAACTCATTAACTGTTTCCGCTCATAAGGCGCAACCGGGCGGGCGAAATCAATTCTGAAAAGCGAAGCTTTTCTACCTACCCCCTGCGATCTGGAGCTTGATTTGATACATTCCGCCCAACTCGGAAACAGACTGCGTCAAATACTTGCGCCCGTCAAGAGTAAACAGGCTACCCACCTTCGGCTTGGCAAGTTCCGCCGCCGATACATATACAGTGGCGTCAACGTTATAAAGTCTCGTGTTCTGCCGCGTTATCTGACCGTGAAACTTAATGGAAATTTCACCCTCCGACGCCGCCTTATCAACAACAGCTTTTAATCGCCTGCCGTTTATCTCATGAACGTCCGCGAATTCATTCACGTTAAGAAACGTATTCCGAACGTCCCGCGCCACAATGTCCTTGAAATTCATCTTCTGCCTCGCTATTCAAAATTTGCCTTTGAAAAGTCAAGCGTGATTTTGCTCTCTCCGTCAACCTTGACTTCCCACTTTTGACTTTGTTCAACTTTAAGAACTATGTCTTTGTCATAGGCCCGGTCCTTCACCTTATCTTCCGCGCCGTCCTTTTTCAGCTCCATCTTAGACCCCGCAACGCCCGTCAGCGTGAACGGGAAGAAGTGCCCGTCGGCTTCGGACGTTGAAAATTTTGTAAATCCGGTCACCTCATGCAGCGTGCCGCTTACCGTGCCGTCCGCTAAAATCTTCGTGTCCTCGCTTATCATTTCACTTACTTTTTTGTCGCCGTCGCCTCCGCCGAATAATTCAGCGGTCTGCGACGGTACTGCCGCCGCTTCGCTCGGCTGTGACTTTCAATCGGGGGCCGACTCTTTTGCGATTGCGTTTATCTTAACGGCGATTTTCTTATCCTTCGGGGGATAAGCGCAAATTCCGAGCAGCGTGTCCTTCTTCTCCTTCACCGCCTTGCCGCTTTCGGCGTCATAATAAACGGGATCGCCCTGCTTAACGTCCGTCTCTTCGGTGTCAAACAGCCACACGCCGTCTGTCGCGACAGAGCCGATCTCGCCGGGCTCCATGTATGTAGCGGCTATTCCCACGATCGAGCCGAGAACAATGACCGTTCCCGCTTCGACCGCTTCCTCTTCCGAGGGATTTTCATAATCGAGGTTATTCCCCGGCTGTAAATACTCAGCTTTCATCTCATTTACTCCTTTCTCGTCGCAAATCCCTACGCTTGTTCGCTTTCACGCAAGCGCGAAAGTCTCACCTGCTCCGGGTTTGCTCCTCTCAACTCAAAGTGCGCTCCGCTGGCGCTTTGAGTTGTTTTCGTTTTTCCCCCCATCATGTAGGGGCGGATATTATCCGCCCGGCTCACCTTCCCTTTTAAGGGAGGGGAGCTGTCGGCAAAGCCGACTGAGGGGGTGGGATTTCTATTCACTATTCACTAATCACTAATCACTATGTTGAGCTTGGCTTGTCCGTCTTTATTTTTTGTTATTTGTATTCTGTTGGGGTTTACGCCGAAGTGTTTCCGAAGCCCCGTCACAATATCGACCGTGGCTTTCATGCGAAAACTTTCAAAAGGTTCGTCAAATATCTCGGCATTAATTCCGTAGTCTCGACGCTGCGGCAGCGAGCCGAGCGGCGTCTTGATAAAAAATTCAATATTCTCTTTAAGCGCCGCAATCTCGCTCTCTGTCATAAATCCGTTGTTTATAATATCAATATCCACGTCGCAACTCCTTCCGCTTGCTCAATTCCCCGCAAAGCGGGAAATCTCGCCCGCTACAGGGTTGCTCCTCTTTCCCACGAAACGCACTCCGTTGGCGTTCCGCGGGAGCCCTTATCTCCACATCCGTAGGGGACGGCGCCCTCGACGTCCCGGCTCCCCCTCGGGGGAGCTGTCGGCTTTGCCGACTGAGGGGGAAGCCTATTCACTAATCCCTAATCCCTACGTTGGCTTCCCTTTGAGGGGAAGCTGTCAGGCGCAGCCTGACTGATGAGGTGTCCTATTCGCTATTCGCTAATCACTAATCTCTACGTTAGTATTCCTTTAGCGTAACAGTAACGTCCGCCTGAGATATAACTCCGTGCGCCAGCACTTCAGTGTAATCTATCTCCATTTTCTCGGCGACCCAAAGATTATGACCCATAACCTTTGTTCCGATGACGAACGCTCCCGCCACGCCTTCGTTCACGCACTTTGTCAGCAGATCAAGCGTTACGCGTATGTCGTTGTTAAAGCGCTGATCAAAGTGCATTTGAAAAGTGATCTCGCCGACGTCCGGGCCTAAAAATTGTCTGCGCGGCCTGTCGTGCGAGTTTGCGGGATACGACGTGTACCAGCGCCCCTGTGCGGTTCGTTTGATGTTTGACGGATATTGCCACCAGTCCGAATTTACTTCAAACATCAGATAACCCCAATATCCGATAACTCCCATTACCCCAGCGTAAGCTTAACGCCCGGGTTTTTGCATACCGCCTGCGGGTGTATAACCGAAGCGTTAAAATCGTGGAAGAAATCCCACACAAAGCCCAGCGTTCCGGGCCGCTCCGAGCGGCGAAGCGTTCCCTGCTCCTGTCCGTTCAGATAATCGACTTCGATTATCTCGCCTTTAACGCCCATGAACCACGGGTATTCGGAACCGTCCTTGATCCTCGCGTTCATCGTCACATCTTCGATAACCTCAAAAGCGCTGTTATAATACGGGTTTTTAATCGTTCCCTCCGCGCTGTAGAATGTATCTGTGGTAAGCAACTGCTTTACCTTAGTGCCGAGACCGAACGGAACAATAAAGATGTCGGGCACGATTGCGAGCTGGTTGCCGGCCTCGTCTTTCTGGATTCCGATCTTGTAGATCATCTTCGCAACCGCCTCAAGGGTGATGTCGGTGCCGGTATCAAGCACGTTGCCGCGGCTCCTGTCAAACATCGTTTTGCCGTCATAGATTTTCTTGTCTCCAAGCAGCAGATCATAAACCAGATCGTTTTGCGTGCGC
>CANRHV010000066.1 GCA_947630505.1 uncultured Monoglobus sp.
GTACTACCTGATGGATAAGCAGGCGGAGAGAGTCGCTCCGGGCTGCGAGGGTCTCATCTATCTGCCATACATGATGGGCGAGAGAAGCCCGATAAACGACCCCGCGGCGAAGGGCGTGTTCTTCGGTCTGTCGGCTCGCCATAACAAATACGACATGCTGCGCGCCGTTATGGAGGGCGTGGCGTACAGCCTGAACGACTGCCTCGACATAATCAGAAGCATGGGCGTTGATACCTCGGAGGTGCGCGCGTCGGGCGGCGGCGGCAAGAGCAAGCTGTGGCGCCAGATGCAGGCAGACATGTTTGACTGCGACATCAACACCATAAACGTTTCCGAAGGCCCCGCGCTGGGCGTGGCGCTGCTGGCGGCGGTGGGAGCCGGGATATACAAGAGCGTTCCCGAGGCCTGCGAGGCGGTCATCAGCGTTAAGGACACGATCAAGCCGATCCCCGAAAACGTTGAGACCTACAAAAAATACTTCCCCGTGTACCGCGGCATCTACCAAGCGCTAAAGCCGCAGTTCGCGAAAGTAGCTGAAATTTTAAGATAATCAAATATCGGGCTCCCCGAACAAAGGGGAGCCTTTCGCTTAATTTTAATTGACTTTTTCGCCCGCTCATGATAGAATATTATAGAATATTGTAATAGATAATTATAAGAACACATCCCTGTTTTAAGGAGAGTAAAAATGTATAAGAAAAAACGGTTCGGAAAAATACTGCTGCCGCTGCTGATGTGCCTGGTCGCCATCGCGGTCATCGCTATCGGCGCGTTTTATTTTAACTACATTTCCGAGAGGATATACGAGGACAGCACGGACCATCTGACCGAGATATACAGCCAGGTCAACCGCTCGTTCGGCGCTTTTGTCGATCGGAACTGGGGGCTGCTTGAAGGCTGGCAGGACTATATATCCGAAAACAGCGCCGCGGCAAACGGCGCGGTTCCCGATTTTATCAAAAAGGAACAGACATACTGGGGGTTTTCGGACTTTTATTTTATCGCTCAAGATTCGTCGTGCATGACTTTGGACGGAGTGAAAAGCGCCATGACTCTCGGCGGCGCCGCTCCGCTGAGCGAGCCGATCATGTCGAGCGAGACACTCGCGGACGGACGCGAGGTCATCGTTTTCGCGGTGCCCGCACCCCACGGCGAATACAACGGTTTCGGATATGACGCGGTGGCGATAAGCTACACCAACGCGGACATGGCAAGCTCTCTTAAGGTCGACGCGTTTTCGGGCAAGGCAAGATGCTTTGTTGTGCAAAGCGACGGAAGCGTGCTTTTATCCACTCAGACCGGAGGCAACGTGTTCGGCAACTATCTGGTATATCTCAAGGCCGCGTCCGATTTGGACGACATCGAGTTTGAGCAGATACAAAACGATTGGCAGAGCGGAACTTCGGGGCTGCTCAACTGCAAAATAGGCGGCACGCGGTACTGCATTTCGTATCAGCCCGTCGGTTACCAAAACTACATCATGCTCAGCACGGTGCCCCAGAGCGTTATCAGCGCGGGGTTCCTCTCGGTCCAGAAAACCACGATAAACGTTTTTATCATAATATTTTTGCTCGTGTTCGCGGCTGTTATCGTGCTGCTTATTCTGCGGGCGCGCAAGCAGTCGCGCAAGGACAAGACCGAGCTTAAATACAGAGAGCGCATGTTTGACGTTCTCTCTAACAACGTTGACGATATCTTTATAATGCTCGACTCCGAGAACTTCGGCGTGGATTACATAAGTCCGAACATCGAGCGGCTTTTGGGGATCCCCGTGAAAGAGGCGAGAGAAAACATCAAGGTGCTTGAAAGATGCGCGCCGGGAGTTGAGGTGGTTATCCCCCGCGACGAGTTTGAGGCGATCCCGCTCCACGAAAGCCGAGATCGCGAATATGAGTACACCCATCAGGGCACCGGCGAGCGCCGCTGGTACAGAATGACCATATACCACATGGACATTCAGAATATAAAAAAATATATAGTCGTGCTCTCGGACAGAACCCTTGAGCGCCAGATGAACCAAAAGCTGCAGGAAGCGCTCACGGCGGCGAAAAGCGCCAACGAGGCCAAGAGCAACTTCCTGTCCAACATGTCGCACGACATACGCACGCCGATGAACGCGATCGTGGGATTTTCGGTGCTGCTTGAAAAGGACGCGGATAAGCCCGAAAAAGTTCGGGAATATACCCGAAAGATCACGGCCTCGGGCCACCACCTGCTCAGCCTTATCAACGACGTTCTGGACATGAGCAAGATCGAAAGCGGCAAGACCTCTCTGAACGTGGACTGTTTCAGCCTGCCCGAGCTGCTGGAGGAGCTTAATATCATACTGATGCCACAGGCGAAGGCGAAGCGTCAGGACTTTAAGATGCATGTGCAGGGCACGCCGCCCGAGCAGCTTATCGGCGACAAGCTGCGCCTCAACCAGATTTTGATAAATCTGCTGTCAAACGCTATTAAATACACTCCCGATAACGGAAAAATCGAGTTTTTCGTGTGCAACGTTCCCGACCCGCTCAAGCAGTACGCCAAGCTCAGATTCGTCGTTAAGGACAACGGAATAGGCATGAGCCAAGAGTTCCGGGAGCAGATATTCAACCCGTTCAGCAGGGAGATCAGCTCGGTCACAAACAAGATACAGGGCACCGGCCTGGGAATGGCGATAACCAAAAATCTTGTAGATCTGATGGGCGGAATTATCCACGTCGAGAGCGAACCCGGCAAGGGCAGCGCGTTTACTGTTGAGTTGTCGTTCGCCTATCCCGAAAAGGATGAGACGGAAAGCTGGATCAGGCAGGAGGTCTCGCGCATACTCGTCACCGACGACGAGGAGGAAGTCTGCCTCAATATCCGCGAGCTCATGCTTGACGCGGGCATGAAGGTCGAGTATGAGACTGACGGCGTGTCGGCCGTCAAGACCGCGCTTGAGGCGCACCGAAATGGCGAGGACTTTGACGTCATTCTGCTCGATTGGAAAATGCCCGGTCTGGACGGCGTTGAGACCGCGCGCAGGATACGCGAACAGGTCGGAGACGAGATCCCGATCCTGGTGCTGACATCCTACGACTGGAGCGACATAGAGATCGAGGCGCGGGAAGCGGGCATAAACGCGTTTATGCCGAAGCCGTTTTTCGCCTCGACATTCTGGCAGACGATCAAGCCGCTGTTTATCAAACACGCGGAACAGACCGAACCCGACGTCGCGGACGCGAACGTTATGGAAGGACTGCATTTCCTCATCGCCGAGGACAATGACTTAAACGCCGAGATACTCACCGAGATGCTGGGCATGGAGGGCGCCACAAGCGAGCGCGCGGCCGACGGACGCGAGGCTGTGGATATGTTCGAAAAGTCCGAGCCGGGGCATTTTGATATGATCCTGATGGACGTTCAGATGCCGAACATGAACGGCTACGACGCGACGAGAGCGATACGCGCCTCAAGCCACCCCGAGGCGGCAGCCGTTCCCATCGTGGCGATGACAGCCAACACCTTTGCCGAGGACGTGAAAAACGCGCTTGACTCGGGCATGAACGGCCACCTTTCAAAGCCGCTCAACATGACGGCGGCGCGGGAAATGATAGGCAGATTCACAAACAAAAACAACGCGCCGAACCAATCGGACGAAAAAGGAGACAAGTAACATGGGCAAAAAAATAATAAGTCTGATATCGGTAATCGCGTTGGCTCTGACGCTCGGCTCATGCGCACGCGGCGGCTCGGAAAAAGTCACCCTGTCGATAATGGGCAAGCAGAGCGACCTTAACAAAAACTATATGACAAGCATTTTTCGGCAGTACGAGGAAGAAACCGGGAATAAGATCGAGGTCATCGCCTATGAGGACGAGGAATACGAAACCTCCGCGGCCGAAGATTTCAAGAGCGGAAAGGCTCCCGATATATTTATGCATTTCCACAACGCCGACCTGAACCGCTTTGACGTTAAAGACAATTTTTATTATCTGAACAATGAAAAATGGGTGTCCGACCTGACCGACGGCGCGCGGGCGTATTGCACGGACGCGGACGGGAACCTGCTGGGACTGCCGTTTTGGGAAAACTCGGTGTCGGGCTGCTACTATAACAAGACGCTGCTTGACAGTCTCGGACTGAAGCCCGCCTCGACGCAGGCCGAGTTTGACGTTTTGTGCCAGGCTCTCGCCGACATAGGATACACGCCGATCTGCTGGCCCGCGAACGGCTGCTCATGGATGCCGCAGTTCGGACTTGATCCGATATTCGCCGACAACCCCGAGCTGCTTGAAAAGCTCAACAACAACGAGATCTCCTACTCGGACATACCCGAGGTGCGCGATATGGTAAAATGGATATCCGACGCCGCCGACAAGGGCTGGTTCGGAAACGACTTCACCAAGATCGGCTGGGACGGCATAAGCCCCTCGATCGGCTCGGGCGACGCGGTCATGACCTTCATCTGGGACACCTGGTTCGACACCGACTTTGAGCCGGGCAATAAATACTCGGCCGACGACTTCGCGCTGATGCCCGTTTTTATGAACACTACGGACGGCGGAACATACGAGGGCGGGAACCTCAACATGATGATGGTGAACAAAAACAGCGAGAACCTCAAAAGCGCACTTGAATTTCTGGAATTCTGCGCGGCGCCCGAGAACTACAACAAAGCCTTTGACGGGATATCCACCGTCAACTGCTTTAAGGGCCAGACCACAAACATACAGTCAAAGACCGTCACCGACGCGGCGGCGTCGATCGCCGAAAAAGAGCGCGTCTCCACCGCGGCGACCCGCATCAACGGCTACAGCGCCGACGATGTGACAAATCTTTTCAATATGATGTTTGACAAAAAAACGGACGTTGACGGCTGCGTGCGGCTCATGGACGAGTACCGCGTAAAAGAGGCCGAAGCGCAAGCCGCCGAATAGATAAAATAATATAAAAAGCCGCTGTCGGCATAGCAACCGACAGCGGCTTTTTTGTTTTTATTGATCATTCGGTTTTGGGAAGCTTTTTGAGATACTCCTCGATCTCCTCGTCTGTGGGAACATAGTCGGTCATTTCGCCGTCGTGGAACTTCTCGTAGGCTACCATATCGAAATATCCGGTGCCGGTGAGGCCGAACACGATGGTCTTTTCCTCGCCGCTCTCCTTGCACTTCATGGCCTCGTCTATAGCGCCCTTGATGGCGTGGCTGCTCTCGGGAGCGGGCAGTATGCCCTCGCAGCGCGCGAACAGCTCGGCCGCCTCGAATACCTCGGTCTGCTTGTACGATCTGGCTTCCATCAGGCCGTCGTGATAGAGCTGCGACAGGATCGAGCTCATGCCGTGATAGCGCAGTCCGCCCGCGTGGTTGGGAGCGGGAATAAATCCGCTGCCCAAAGTGTACATCTTGGCAAGGGGGCAAACCATTCCGGTGTCGCAGAAGTCATACGCGAACTTTCCTCTCGTGAAGCTCGGGCAGGATGAGGGCTCGATAGCGATAACTCTGTAGTCGTTCTCTCCGCGCAGCTTTTCGCCCATAAACGGCGAGATAAGGCCGCCCAAATTCGAGCCGCCGCCCGCGCAGCCGATGATGATGTCGGCCTTTTCGCCGACCTTGTCAAGGGCTATCTTGGTCTCAAGGCCGATGATCGACTGGTGCAGCAATACCTGATTCAGAACGCTGCCCAGAACGTATCTGTAACCGTCGGTCGAAACGGCCTTTTCCACCGCCTCGGAAATGGCGCAGCCCAGGCTGCCCGTGGTTCCGGGATGCTCGGCGAGTATCTTTCTGCCGACCTCGGTCTCCGTTGAGGGCGAGGGTGTGACCGACGCGCCGTATGTTCTCATGACCTCGCGGCGGAACGGCTTTTGCTCGTACGAAACCTTTACCATATAAACCTTGCAGTCAAGGTCAAAATACGCGCACGCCATAGAGAGAGCCGTGCCCCACTGGCCCGCGCCTGTCTCGGTGGTAACGCCCTTGAGGCCCTGCTTTTTGGCGTAGTAGGCCTGAGCGATCGCCGAGTTCAGCTTGTGGCTGCCGCTTGTGTTGTTGCCCTCGAATTTATAATATATCTTCGCGGGGGTGCCGAGCTTTTTCTCAAGGCAGTACGCGCGAACCAAAGGTGACGGGCGGTACATCTTGTAGAAGTTCAGGATCTCCTCGGGAATGTCAAAATGAGCTGTGTCGTTGTCAAGCTCCTGAGCAACCAGGTCGGCGCAGAAAACGCCTTCCAACTCCTCCGCCTTCATCGGCTGAAGCGTGCCGGGATTTAACAGCGGAGCGGGTTTGTTTTTCATATCCGCGCGGAGATTGTACCACTGTTTGGGCATCTCGCTCTCGCTCAGATATATTTTGTAGGGAATTTCAGACATTGTTCATGTCTCCTTTCTTTGTATATATAATTATTAATTATCTGTTTTTGCGGATCGGGATAACGCTTTTCCAGAACTCGGGCGCCAGCAGCACCAGCATGGGATAAAGCTCAAGTCTGCCCGCCAGCATGTCAAACGCCATAACGTATTTCGAAAAGCCGGAGAACAGCGAAAAACTCTCTGACGGGCCGGCCCTTCCGAGACCGGGTCCTATGTTGTTTATGGTCGCAGCTATCGCCGAAAAGTTTGTGGTAAAGTCATAGCCGTCAAACGATATCAGCAGCACCGACGCCACGTACACAAATATATACGCGCAGATAAACACGTTTATCGAGCGTATTGTTTCGGCGGGAACGGTCTTGCCCTCGCTTCTGACGCTCATGACCCGCTTGGGATGGAAAAACAGGGTTATCTCTTTTTTGACGGTGCGGTGCAGGGTCACGATCCTCGAGACCTTGATTCCGCCGCCCGTGCTGCCCGCGCAGGCGCCCATAAACATCAGGCCGAGCAGTATCATCACCGCGAACTGCGGCCACAGCGCCTCATAGTCGATCGTCGAAAAACCTGTGGTGGTTATGATAGACGCCACCTGAAAAAACACGTGACGCACCTTGTCGGCGAAACCCATCTCGGGCATCGAGCCCGTGACATACAGAGAGCCCGTGATCAAGGCCACCGCCAATAATATTATGATTATGTAATATCTGGCTTCCTCGTGGGATGCTGCGGCGCGGAACTTCCTTCTGTAGAGCAAAAAGTACACCGCGAAATTGACGCCGAACAGCATCATGAACACGCCGACTACCCATTGGATATAGGGCGAATAGCTCGCCATGCTGTCTCCCTTTATGCCGAAGCCTCCGGTTCCCGCAGTGCCCACGGCTGTGGTGACCGCGTCAAACACGGGCATGCGGCCCGCTATCAAAAACAAAAACTCCGCCACGGTCAGCGTTATGTATATCGCGTAAAGCACCACCGCGGTCTCACGCACCTTGGGCAGCAGCTTGCTGACGGTGGGGCCCGGACTTTCGGCCTTCATGATGTTCATGGGCGAGCCGCCCGTCATCGGGATCAGCGCCAGCAGGAACACCAGAACGCCCATGCCGCCGATCCAGTGGGTGAAGCTGCGCCAGAAGAGCGACGCGTGCGACAGCGCCTCGACGTCATTGAGTATGCTGGCTCCCGTGGTGGTAAAGCCCGACACGGTCTCGAAAAACGCGTCGGTGAAATTGGGTATATCACCGTTTATCACAAACGGCATACAGCCGAAAAGACTCATCACGATCCATGTGAGAGCCGTTACGGCAAAACCCTCGCGGGTGTAAAATGTCAGGTTCTTGGGCTTTTTGAATATCGAAATACCGCCGCATGCCACGCACACGGCCGCCATTATCAAAAACGAATAGGCCTGCGGCTCGCCGTATATTATTCCCACCAGAAACGGCAGGAGCAGCAGCGCGCCCTCGATGTTCAGTATCCAGCCGAGTATATAACTAACAGCCTTAAAATTCAAAGCTATGACCTCCCAACGTAGTGATCAGGGATTAGTGAATAGTGATTACGCGGAAATAATTAAGCGAAAATCGCAAATATCATCCCGCGAACTCCCGGCTCGCCCCTTGGGGAGAGCTGCCAACGTAGTGATCAGGGATTAGTGAATAGTGATTACGCGGAAATAATTAAGCGAAAATCGCAAATATCATCCCGCGAACTCCCGGCTCGCCCCTTGGGGAGAGCTGCCAACGTAGTGATTAGGGATTAGTGAATAGTGATTAGAGATCAATCAAAGATCTCTTCTATGCTGCTGAGTCCCTTGTGGGTCGTGACGATCGTCACCGAGTCGCCCGCCATGAGCATGTCATCACCGCCGGGGATAAACGCTCTGCCGTCTCTGTAAATGCACGCGATCAGCAGATTGTCCTTGAGCTTTAAGTCTTTGAGCGGCTTGTCGGTGTGCTTGAGCTCGTCGTGGACGTTGAATTCTATCGCCTCTACCCTGTCGTTTGACAGGTGATAAAGCGTTACTATATCGCTGCCGATCGTGTTCCGTCTGGCGCGGACGTATTTTATGATCGTCTCGGCGGTCATACGCCTCGGGTATACCACGCTGCCAAGCTCCAATTCATTGATAACGCTGGAAAAGTTTATGTGGTTGACCTTGGTGATCGCCTTGATCCCCGGCGCCACCTTCATTCCGTAGAGCGAGAGCAGCACGTTTTCCTCGTCGATTCCCGTGAGCGGGATCAGCGCGCCCGCGTGGGTAATATCCTCCTGATTAAGCAGCGTCTCGTCGGTTCCGTTGCCATTCACGATAACAACGTCGTCGGGCAATAGATTACTCAGCTCCTCGCAGCGCGCGGGATTTATCTCGATTATCTTGACGTCCATACCGGTGCGCACAAGCTGCCGCGCCAGATAGAACGAGGTCTTTCCTCCGCCGATTATCATAGCCGAGCCGACGCTTCTGGTCTCGATATTTATGCGCTTAAAAAACTCAAACGAGTCGTGCGGCGTGGCGATAAACGATATTATATCTCCCGAGCGCAGCTCAAAGGTTCCGTTGGGGATATATACCAAGTCGCCCCTTTCAACGATGCAGATCAAAATATTGAACGAGCTGTTGTTCTGAAAGCTCGAAAGCCTCATGCCGTCGAGGAAATTGTTCGGCGGGATCTTGAACTTGATAAGCTCCGCAGCTCCCTTGGCAAACGAGTTGACCGAGATAGCCAGCGGGAAATGCAGTATTCTCGCGATCTCCTTGGCAGCCTCAAGCTCGGGATTGATTATGATAGAAATTCCAAGCTTGTCTCTGAGGTAGTCCAGCTCGTCGCTGTAGTCGGGGTCGCGCACTCTGGCGACCGCGGTGCAGTCGCCCACCTTTTTCGCGAGCGTGCAGCACAGCAGATTCAGCTCGTCGCTGTCGGTGACCGCGATGATCAGATCGGCGCTCTCAACGCCCGCCTCGATCAGCGTGCCGTAGCTTGAGCCGTTGCCCACAACCCCCATAATGTCGTAGGCCTCGGCGAGCTTATCCACAACCTCGCGGTTTTTGTCCACAATCGTGACGTCGCAGCCCTCCTCCGCCAGCTTTCCGGCGAGAGTCGAGCCCACCTTTCCGGTGCCGACAATTATGATCTTCAAGGTCTTTCCCTTGTTTGGCCTAAATTTTTTGAGTATAGACATAAACACTCCTCCATATAGCGATATATCAAAAAAATCAATAATATCACAGCATTAATTGCCTAACATTTTTATTTTACCATATCAATAATAAAATATCAATATGTTATTTTCAAAAATTACATAACCTTCCGATTTTTTACAAAAAATTTATAAAAAAAGTTAAATATTTCAAAATTATTCCACCGAACATCGGAGTATATTAATACCGCGGTTTACAGATAATATTGTTACAGATTTTGTTTTAAAGCCAAATTTGTTTATTAAATTCAGAATAAAGGAGCGATAATATATATGAAAGCGACAGGAATTGTCAGAAGAATAGATGACCTGGGCAGAATAGTAATACCAAAAGAGATAAGAAGGACACTTAGGATCCATGAGGGCGATCCGCTTGAAATATATACCGAGAGCGACGGCACGGTGATATTTAAAAAATACTCGCCGATCGGCGAACTGGGCGAGTTCGCGCTGCAATACGCCGACACGCTCAACAAGTCGACCGGACTTTTGACCTGCATAACCGACAAAGACAGCGTTATAGCCGCCAGCGGCTCGGGCAAGCGCGAGCTTAAGGAAAAGCGCGTCTCGGGCGAGGTCGAGCGCATAATGGAGAAAAAATCGCTGTTCTGCTCGACCGACGAGGGCGGCAGCATCAAGATAATCGATGACAACGACAAGTACAAGGCCGGTGTTGTGGCTCCGATCGTACATGACGGCGACCCCGTGGGAACGGTAATATTTATAGCCGAGCCCGAAAAGAGCATGAACGAGGTAGAGCAAAAGCTCGCCGAGACCGCCGCCGGATTTTTGAGCAAAGCCCTTGAATAAAAAAACATCCCCCGACGGCGACATGACATAAGACAGTATAATCAATAATTTTATGACAGGCTGTCAAAACGGGATTATGAAAGAGCGTATCCACGAAAAGGATACGCTCTTTTGGTTTATTTGTGCTTATATGGCCGCGACGATCCCGGCTCCTGTGGGCGTTTTTTTGGCGAAACGCCGAATTTTATATTGAGTAATTGTTTTTGAATTTACGGATTGTGGTACGAGATTTAGGGGATTGTCATAAAAATCATGTTTAACAGCGTGAACGACAGCTTTGAAGTGGTGAAATTCTTGAAAATTTGTGATATAATTATAGACAAATATTATGGGAAAGAT
>CANRHV010000067.1 GCA_947630505.1 uncultured Monoglobus sp.
TTTTGAAGGATATTCTCAAAAGGTTGAAATTGATTCGCTTAAAGAAATAATGAGCGAAAGAGAGTCAAATTACCGAGCGCTTAAAGAGTCCAATGAGCAGATCAGAATTATGAGACATGATATGAACAAGCATTTAAAGGTTATAACAGACCTGATCGCAAAAAATAAAAACAATGAAGTGCAAAAATATATTGATGAGTTGAATGATGAAAACAAAAATTTCAGCAATTATGTATATACCAACAACGAGACATTTGACACGGCGGTGAATATAGAATGTCAGAAGGCGAAAGCCGCGGGAGTTGACTTTAAATCGTTTGTCGGAGTTAACAGCGAAATAAAAATGGAAGATACCGATATTACGAAACTTTTCTGCAACCTTTTGGACAACGCGATCGAAGCGGCGGAAAAGACAAAAGAAAAGTTTGTTTCGGTTTATGTTACGCAAAAAGGAACGGATTTGATCGTGAGCGTCAAGAACGCTTCAGGCAAAGTTGATCTGTCCGAGCTCAAGACGACTAAATCCGATGACCGTTATCACGGTTACGGACTGAAAAGCATTGACTTGGCGGTTGAAAAGTATAACGGTACCGTAAAACGCTCTTATAAAAACGGATTATTTGAAACAGACATTGTGTTAAAAAATTGCTGCGGTTAACGATGAACCTCTCCGTTTGGGAGAGGTTTTTTGATGTGCGAAAACTGTCGTTTACCACGTTTGAGGTGTTGTTTGCCAAAATTTGTTGACATTAGAAAATATACGTTATATAGTTAAGAATAGGAGGTGTAAAATTATGACAAAATTTTCAAACAAAGTTGGAGAATTTTTCGGCAGAAAAGGAATTATTGACAAAAAGTACGAGAACCTGTGCGCGATAGGCTGCGAAACCATTATTTCGGAAGTGCTGAGCGCGGTTGTTTTGCTGGCTTTGGCATTGGCCTACAACATGCTGATCGAGGGGCTGGTGTTCTTTGCCGCTTACGGAATAATTCGCTCAACTGCGGGCGGATGGCACGCGAAGACAAAGATCAAGTGCAATGTGTTTTACACGGCAATGTTCGCTGCGGTTTTAACTGTTGTTAAGGCGGCTCAATTTGTGAATATCGAGAACGCTTATCACATTTTCGCTCAGGCGGCGATCTGCTTATGGTCGGTTCCGGTTCTGACAAGCTTTGCTCCGGTGCTTAACAAAAAGGTTGAGTTTTCGGATGGTTACATAAAAAAGAGTTACAGAAAAATGCTGTTCGGCATTTTTGCGATAATTGCTGCCGTGATCGTTATGGCGGTGAGCGGAAGTGCTGTTTGGATCGGAGTAAATTACGCGCTGTCTTTCGCGCTGCTGATCAATGCTGTTTCGGTAAGCATTGCTAAAAAGAGCGCCAAGACCTCGTCTGCCGTTGTTAAGAAGGATGACGTTAAGCTGTCCTTTAAAGACGTTATGTCTTACATAAAGGGGAAAAAGCTTGACAAGGCGGGACTGGTTTGCGCGGGATATATGTGCTGCTTCCTGCTGCTTATAGGCGGCGGGTCTACAACAATGGGATGTAAGCGCAAGTTATATGAGCCCGAGGTTCCCGCGAATTTAGCGGATTTTGCAAGAGAGATCAGGAACGCTTAATTATAACGAAAACAAAAATAATATCATTGCGGCGGTTTGTTATAGCTTTTAATCCGCCGCGGATTAAGCCCGAAATCGGGCGGCGTAGATGTTTATTTTCGCGGTTATTAATACCGCATCAAGTTTAAGGCGGAGCCGAAAAGCTCCGCCGATGTCTTATTTCCCTTTATTTTTGCCTCTCGCAAGCTCAAAGCTCATGACAAGGCAGTGGTGTTTTGTACAAAAAAGACAAAACTTTTTTATGTTTCCGAAGGAAAAAGCGGTAAGCATAAGCGGCTTCGGTTCAAATACAGTGATGGCACGTGGATAATTATGACCGGATCGGGACAAATAATGCAGCATATTTATGATTTAACGGTTATGGCAAATCAGCCCAATATATTAAGACTGTTAACAGACGCCGATCAAATGGAATACTTGCTTGATATCAGAATGCGTGAAGAAATTGAACGATTAGACGGCATACCTAACATCACACCGTCAGAATTTACGTTCTTTACAAATGCGGCCGATACACAGATGCGCGTATATGAAATAAATAAATGAACATGTTATTAATTATATCAGAAAAATGGTCGGAATTTACATAGACTGCGCCTTAGTCGTATACTATGAGTTTCGCAATATATGCAATCAAAATAATCTTAAAAAAATATATATCGATAACGAGGTGTGGAACGACAGACTTTGATTTTGTCTGCCGGATTTGTCGGAAAAATTTCGAAAGAGAGTATTTTGTTGGTTAGTCAAGCCTTCCGCAAAGGCTGGTTTGTGGGGCTTGAACGTTTCAAGTTTCGGTAAAGTTATAACGCGTTTAGCTCTTCCATCATAGCCCTGCGGCGGCGATATTTTTCTCTCCATTCAGCCGCTATATTTTGGACGCGTTCTTTTCCTTGCGGCAGTTCGCGCATTTCACGCAAAACCGAAACGAGCATTTTATACTTTTCCCGAACTGATGTGAAACGGGCCTCTTTTTGAACCTCAGCCGTGTATTTGTCAAGTATTTCATTCGGAAACAGCGGAACCAACGCGTCTTTGTATTTGCGAACTATTACAAGCCCGCTATCGGAGATCGCGCAGTCAAGCAGACGGTCATAAAGCCCTTCCGTATAGAATATTTCCGCTTTTTGATAATATGATTTTACGGCTTCAAACACGCGCTCGCGCTTTTGTTTCCATTCGCTCTCGGTATACTGCGCCTTAAGCTCTGTATAATCAGATAACTCATACGATTTAAGAACGAGCCTCCAAAGCGCGCCCAGATAATTATCATAATCATTGGTGATTTTGTAAAGTTCATTTAATTTCTTGAGGTAATCACGGATCAGCCCGGGGAAATCTTCATCGGTTTTAAGACTTTCGTTCAGTATATTGATCGCGTCCTCGTATTTTTCTTCCTCAATATATTTGTCGGTCAAAAATCTTCTAACATTCATATGGGCCCCATACTTGCGGCAAAAATTTTCGATTTCGTCATCGCCGCACGACTCTTGCATAAGTTCAAGCCGCGCAGCCAAATATTTCGGCACGGCGTATTCACGGTGATACGAATCGGATTTGTCATAAATTTCTATCATTTCATCAATATAAGCAAGCTTTTCGTCCAGAAATTTTTTATCATCAAAATAAGTCATGATGAATTTGTCATAGCAAATTTTCGCGAGCTCATAAGAAGTTTTTCGCGCCGCATTAAGCATCTCCGCGAAAACCCTTGATTCGGTCTGTGCGCCGCCTCTTCTGATTATATCCAGCAATAATTCCTCGCAGCCGCCAAGCAGCAAGCCTATACAGCCGTCGGAATCATCAATATCAAGCCCGCACAGAAACTCGATCATGAACAGAGAAAGATCCAAAGCCTCGTCATAGCGTTTGTTTTCAATCAGATATTCCGCCGCGTCGCTGAATTCACGGCTTATTTCCTCATCGAAAAAATAAGCGTCGCGATATGAAATATAATCGTAATTGTCAGAATGTTCTTCGGCTATTTCGTTCGCCCGAATTTTGTAATAATTCAGATCAAAATCATCGGGCTCCGATAACGCGCGTTTAAACTGCGCGCACAATTTTTTATCATTCCGAAGCAAGTTTATTAAAAACCGACGGACAAAAGCATCGTCCGCGGCGTTTACGGATTTTGCGATATCGAAGGCAGCCTCACGGCAATCATTTTCTTCTTCATAGGCGTACAAAACCGCGGCCATATGCTTGCAGTTATTGCCGCCGTCCGCGTATGGACAGGAGCAATACATATCATCAATTTTATTGTTTTTTAAGCATATCTCAACCTCATAATCCTCGGTTCCCGAGACTTCGGCACGAATAATGTCACCGTCCGACTCAAGCTCCGCCACGGCGCCGTTTTTATAATAGTCATACCCGCGCATTAAAATATGATCTTTAAAAAAGTGCTCCCATTTCATAATATACTACCTCATAAATTGCTGAATTGATTATTACTTTGATTTTATCATATAAAAATTATTTGGTCAAGCAATAGTCATTTTGAATCGGGCTCTTTAACGGATTTAACAGCGTAAATTTCCAAAAGCAAGTATTTATTCCATATCCATAGGAAATTTTTGAAAACCATCAACATTTTCAACTTCTACAATATAAATTATCGTAATATACATTCATGGTTATTTAGAATAATTTCTATATCATGAACTGTTGCCATATCGTTTATTCCAAAATATTTAAGTGTAAATGTAACATTTTGTTTTGATAAAATATTAACTATATTCATATATCAATACACCTCATAAAACCTATATTAATAATCTAATTTTCATATATTTAAAAATTTCATTGTTTATTATATCATAAATTAAATTTTAATACAAGCATTTATTATCTTATATCTCCCCAATATATATAATACTAAAATTTTTTATCGCTTTTATGTATTATAAAACATATTTCCATTTAAATATTGAATTTTATAGCAAATTATTATATAATCAATTATAATCAGAAAATTATGAAAGGCGGAGTAGATATGGCGGTACACATTTTTGTCTTAAATGAGAATAATTATAAAATATGTGTCAGAAAAGGCATTGTCGGGCTTCCCGAGGCAAAGGACTCTAAGCAGCATGATAACGTGTGCGACGGGCTGCTTTCTCGTCTTGCCTATATCAAAGAAGACGATTATATCCTAATGTATATTACGGGTGCAAAGGAATTAAGAGGAGTTTGGCAAGCCGACGGAGAACCATACTATGAAGAGTCAAAAATCTGGGATGACAAAATCTACCCGTTTCGCTGCAAAATAAAATGTTCTGAATTTAATTTCACAAACAGTTTGAGCCTAAACGATATAAACGATTTAAGAAATAGCGGCAAAATATGGACATGGGCGCTTCAGCGCGCAAATGGTTCAAATGCTATGTTTTCCATTTCAAACTATGAATTTGGTGTTTTATTAAACGAATATATGAAAATAAATCCTTTTTCTCTTAGAAAGAGCTTTATTCCCGAGCCCTCGCCGTTCCACAGTAACAACATTATAGAATATAAATATTTCAACAATGAATTTATGTTAGAGCTGATTAATTAAAGTTGTCGGCGGCAGATTGAACTGCCGCCGATTTTGGGTTAGATGTTTATTTCTTTTGCCGGGGTTAAGGGGTTTAAAGTTTTGGGATCCCAGATAAAGGCTTTCAATTTCCTTGCGTCATTTATCGAAATAGTCGCGTCGGCTGTGTAATCGGCAAGGTCGGCGGTGGTGAAGGATGTCAGCACGCCGTCTCTGTCGTAGGCGGCGATGTAGACCACAGCGCCCGCCGGAACTATTCCAGTCTCTACATGCACGTTCGCGGTGTCTCCGTTTTTCTCCGCTTCGAATTTTATTATCGTGCCGTCCGACAATACGCGCAGAGCGCATGTCGCTGTCCTGCCGCCCGATGTGCTCGCGGTTATCGTTGTTGTGCCATAGTTTTTGGTATTGATAATTCCGTTTTCCTTGACCGTCGCGACATTTTCATCCGACGATGAGAATGTGATAGTGTCGGTGTCAAATTCGGGCGTTATGTTCATCGGCAGCACAATATTTTTGCTTCTGTCCGTAAACACCTCGCTTTCGGCAAAACTTATGCTTGTTATGGGTGCATCTACCGGATTGAACTTCATGTTCCTCGACTTCGCGTACTCCTCGGCATAAGATCCCGACTTCCCGTAAACCGTCATCTTCGCCGGATAAGAGAACGAATTATTCTCGATCTTAGTCACATAAGGCGGAATATAAGCCGAACTCAGCTTGGTATCCTCCGCAAAAGTATTTGCCGCAATAGTCGTGCAAAATCTCGGAATATTTACCGTCGTGAGACTCTGACAAAGCCTGAACGCCGAATCAGGAATAGTCGTTATATATTTGCCGAGCTTAACATCGGTTAATTTATCACAACCGTAGCACAATTCGCGTCCTATCTCAGTAACACCGTCGGCAATACTGATCGACGTCAAAGCATCACAGTCATAGAACGCCCGATCTCCTATACTTACCGAACAGTTTGTATCAACGCTTATCAAAGCATCACAGTTATTAAATGCTGAAGCTTCAATTTTAGTCACGGATTTTGGTATATTTATTGACTTTAGAGAGATACAGTTTTCAAACATTGCATTTGTAATCGCAATAATATTTTGTGGCAGCTGTATCGTCTCTAAGGAGGTACAGCCGCTAAACATACCCATATTTGCTTCTTCCAGCGATTCGGGCAATACGATTTCTTTTAATGACGTGCAATTTTCAAATACATTCCATCCCACTGTTTTTAGTCTTTTTGATATTGTTATGTTTTTGAGATTCGGACAATCACCAAACGCAGCCCAACCAATTTCTTCTACAGTGTCAGGTATATTTATTTCTTCTATTCCGTCACACTTTTGGAATAAAAACGTTGGTATTAAAGTTATTCCTTCTTCAAATGATACATCCTTTAAGCCGCTGCAGCCACTAAACGGACTAAAAGAACAATATGTAATTGTCTTTGGTATATGTACACCGGTTATTAATTTACACTCTGCAAACACATCATTACCCAAGGAAGTCAAGTTTTTTGATAAAGTCAAATTTGATAAACTTGCGCAGTTTTCAAAACAATATTCACCTATCTCCAAAACACTATCGGGAATAACAATTGATCTCAAGGACATACAATTTCTAAAAGCCGATCCACCAATTATTTCTAAATATTCGGGTAGTATAATGTTATCTAATTTTACACAATCATTAAATACTCCGTATTCAATTTCCGTAATGTTGGGAGAAAATTGAACACTTTCAAGATTTTCACAATTATCAAACGCTCCGTATTCAATTTTTAAAATTGTATCAGGCAGATTGATTTCTTCTAATCCGTTACAATAGGCAAATAAATGGCCCGGAACAGATGTTATTCCGTCTTCAAATTCCACATGTTTTAAATTAGAGCAATTTTTGAATGGTGTGCCAAATGAATCGGGTTTTGTTAATTTGGGAATCCACACGCTGTTTAATGATGTGCAGTTCTCAAAGGCGCCAGATCCAAGTGTTTCCAAATTATGCGGTAAATTTGCCTCAACCAATGAATGGCAGTCATTAAATGCATAACCGTCAATTATGGTAATATTATCGGAAAAATTGACAGATTCCAAGCCGGCGCATCTTTCAAAAGCGCTCCAGCCAATTTCTACTATCGTACTTGGCATAGTAATTGTTTGTATAAGAGTATTATCTTGAAATGCGCTTTCTCCTATCTTAGTCACAGTATAGCCGTCAATGGTTTCGGGTATCGAAACAGCAGAGGCATTTCCGTAATATTTTGTAATGGTAGCGTTGCCGCCCTCGTCGACCTCATATTCCCATATAATGATCGGCTCGGCTGTGATGCCGTCACCATAGGAGCCTTGGCCGTAGTAGGGATTGAAATATTTTGACCACGGCGAGGTTGTGTAGCTCAGATCTTCACCGCGCGAGCATGTTGATACCAGAACTCCGTCCTCATAGTGATATACCACTCTTACCGGGCTGTTGTATTCATTAAATATATCCTGTGTCTTTGAGAACACATCTACTCCGATAATTGAGGCGTCTGCTCCGACCTGCGCGTATAAATAGCCCTTAATGGTAAGGCATGTCTGCGGAGATCCGCTGTCATACGAGTTGAGTTTCGCGTTCATTCTGACGCCGACAGTCGCCCACACGCTTCCTTTTGCGAAAAACACATCTATATCGGCATAGATTTTTACTCCGGCCTTTATATCAACTTCGGCGGCAAAGCTGAACCCTGTCTTTTTATAGCTTTTTATCAGTCTGAACTCGTGGTCGCTATAAGAAAATCCCGCTTTTATCGTTCCGTTCCATACCATGGTAACTCCGCCTTTCATGGAGTATTCCATAGAAAGTGTGATAGAGCCCACGCCGGCAATCGGAACGGTGCCCAGAGTAAGGCTTGACGGTATTCCCGCATAGTCTGCAAAATCAAATGATATATCCGTAGTCACGGTTGAGTTTGCTGTGATATACGCCTCTTTGTTTGAAAATTTATGGTGAAGTTTTATGGAGCTGAGTTTGGCGGTCACACTTCCGGCTGCCGAGCTGCCCAATTTAATCTTTTGCGTGGCGATCAAAGTTTTTGTTTTTTTATCGTAAGTAATGCCCGCTGCCTCAACGGTGAAGTCCTCCGATGCCGCTGTGACGGTGTTGTATACCTGATATGTAACCGGCTCGGGCGCTTCTATGTTTTCCAAGTCAACATCTATAACTCCCTCGGCGTCGGCTGAGACTATGGCGTTCTCGGCGCCTTCTTTTGCGGCGGCTATGGTGGTCGTATTGCCGTCGGTTGTGACATTTGTCGCTTTCAGCGCAACGGGAAGTCCGCTTGTATATACCACAAAAATATCTCCTGCTTTTATTTTGGGGTCATAGTCTGTTATTGTCACCGTGTTGTCGGCGGCGATCGAAGTATTCGCGGTTTGCGGTACCTCTATAACTCCGGGCGCGAACTCAAAGGTGTTTTGGTGGTTCTCGTCTATGACCTCGCTTTCGAGTACGGCTTTGGCGTCGTTCAGCATAACGGTCATTTCGGCGGTCGTTACCGCCTGATCGGGCATAAAGTTATTGCCCGACAGCTTGAACCAGCCGCGGTTTATCGCAACCTGTATATCGTTGGGGTATGTCACGCTGCCCGATTCGGAAAACGTGTAGCTCTCGTCCTCACCAAGCTGAAACAGCAGGCAGGAGTTAAGCGTCTGTGCGGCGAACTCTCGCGTCGCAGGCTCGTCGGGACAAAAAGGTTCGCCCGCCTCAATATTTATCACGCCAAACTCAACCGCGAGCAGTATATCGCGGTAATACGGCATATCCTCGGATATGTCGCTGAAATAGTTATCGGGCATATTGTCGTCGCTTTCGACCGTCATGTCAAAGGCCGTGACAAGCTGAGAAACCCACTCCGCGCGAGTAACATCGCCCGCCGCAAACGCGTTTATCCCCGCCGGCACCGCCGCGCACAACATAGTTAATGCCAATGCGATAATGATAAGTCTTTTTTTCATTTTGATTTACCTCCGTTTTTTATATATGATTTTTTATTTTTTCTTATTTGTTCTGCCTACGGCGGAAATCTCCCTTCGGGAGATGATCGCCCGCCCGGTTGCGCTCGCCGCCTCCGCCCCGAGCGCTGAATTATATGCAACAAAAAATGCGCAGCCCCTTGGAGCTACGCAGAAAAACGTAAACTCCAATTGCTGCGACACAATCTCCTCATCCATAGGAAAAAGAAGGAGAATACATTTTTACACAAAAATAGCATCTCCTATGAATGAGAAAATATTAGATTATGTCGCACCGATATTATATCATACCGGGAATTTGCTGTCAAATTATTAATTGTTTCGATATTATTTGAATTTTTCAAATATACAATGTATATTAAATGATTGACAAATAATATTTATTGTGATATAATACAGAAAAAGGAGATGGTAATATGGCACAGACAACTCAGATCAACTTCAGAATTGACGAAGATGTTAAAAAAGATGCCGAGATCGTTTTGAATGATTTGGGACTTACCATGTCGGCTGCGATAACGGTCTTTCTCAAAAAAGTCGGCAGAGAGCACAGAATTCCGTTTGACCTGACCGCAGACCCGTTCTATTCGGCGGAAAATGTAAATTATCTGAAAGATATTATGAATGATGTGCGCGCCGGAAAAGCGCGGTTTTCGGAACATGAACTCGCGGAGGCGGACGAATAATGCGTATATCGTGGGAAGACAGAGCGTGGGATGATTATTTATATTGGCAAAAGCAAGACAAAAAGACGCTGAAACGAATCAATGCTTTGATCAAGGATATCCAAAGAAATCCGTTTGACGGCATAGGAAAGCCCGAAGCGCTCAAAGGTGATTTGAGCGGCTTATGGAGCAGACGGATCGACGAGGCAAATCGAATCGTATATTTTGAGCAGGATGGCAATGTCTATATCATATCTTGCAGAAAGCATTATGATTGAGCTATTTCATGGCGCGGAATGAATAATTAATCAAAAAACGGCGGTTGTATCTGCAAAACCGCCGTTTTTTGTCTATTTCATATCATGTTTCAATTTCCATACTTCAAATTGTTTTTGATTTTCCTCATTTTTTCGTTATTTTGAGCAGCCTAAATGTCCACTCTCTGTGTGCGTTTGCGCTCGTATTCCGCCTTTTTCTACCTGCGCACCGCTTTGGCGCATTTCTCACAATATTTGCCTCTGTTCGACTTTGGCGTAAACGCCGCGCCGAAGATCGCACATCGCTTGTAATTACCTCTGCCGATTATCTCGGAAAACAAGGACTTGTCCTGCGGTAGAACTGCGCGTCTGAACCATTTGCAGCATAATGAATATGAGTTGCTCTGCACGCACTCACAGCCTTAATGCATAAATACAGTTTACAAATATCCATAAATATGGTATCATATTGATGTGGATCAATGTCAATAAAGTAGACAGAAAAAAGCGAAGAATTATACACGCATAAACATCGCCTCTTTCTGATTTGG